>NZ_LT630003.1:3106818-3417500 GCF_900105615.1 Lacrimispora sphenoides JCM 1415
TATGGCCTTTCCATTCACTTCTATCTTCTCAAGCTGTTTGGCACGGTTCATATCAGGGCCTGCCCCCACGTACTTAATACCGGCTCCATCCAGGGCCGTGCAGGTATCCACAAGGGCATCTGTTCCATAGTCAAGGGAATGGTTATTGGCCAGAGTAACGATGTCAACTCCGATTTCATTCATCAGGGAGACTTTGGAAGGCGGCAGTCGGAATGTAAACTGCTTATCCGGTGCAGCAGAGCCCCTGTCGCTGAAAGGAAACTCCTGGTTGGCCATAAAGATATCCGTATTGCTGATTTCACTTCGATATCCTTCGTCCAGGACACCATTCATGTCCCCCACCTTATCATAAGCTGCCATCACATGACTAGATAGTAATATATCACCTGCAAAGAGGAGCTGAACGGCTGATTTTTGCTCTGTTTCTTCCTCAATTGGAGCGGTTTCTTCCTGAGACTGGGATTCTTCCACCGTCAGGACTTCCGTTTCCCCTGATGTCTCAGGCTCAGAATGGGTCAGGCTTTCCCTTGGAACGGCCTGCTTTCCATTCCATTCACCTACCCCGATCCACCCGACAAGCAAAATAAACAGCACTATGGGTAGGAAAATCAGAATCTTCATCAGCCCATTTTTTTTCTTCATCTACTCCTCCTGATTGTTGACTATTTCCACATGAGTTTTCATTTTTCATTACTTTTTCCACAAAAACCATGGGTTTTTCCATAACTTTTCTTTCATATTTCTCTGGATTATATTCCATTTTTTTATCTTACACTGGTTCCATGGATTTGTCAAATATTCCCTTTTACTTGCATGCCTGAATGGTAGAAACTTTTTATATATTCTCTATTCGATTGAAATTTCATGAAACCTGTTTTCCATATTGAGTTTTTTAATTTTGAAGAGAGTCAAAAAATAACTTGAAATTTAGATAGGAATTGATTATAATAAAGGTGAAAAGAAAGCACTCACTCCAAAAGTGGATGCTCTCGGTTATTGGCTTAAAATGTCCTTACGGACACCGCCCATCCCGTGTGCTGACAGGATGGGCATTTTTTATTTTCTCTTGTTTCTCTTATCGAGAAAGGTGAGAACCGCTATCGTCAGGCCACCAAAGGATATTAGCAAAGCTAATATTCCAATGAATGTCGAAATAATTTCGTATACTGTCATTGGCGTTTCCTCCTTTCTTATGTATTCCGATATCATATATCGGTTTTACAAATCCGGGAGGCTTAGCCACTCCTGTCATGAGTGCTTTCCAATATTTATTTTATCATGAGAACATATGTTTTTCAATCAAATATTTTTGAATCTTTCTGAATGAAAATGGGCTATATTCTTATCTCTGTCAATAGTTTAAAAAATCTTTACGGTCACAGCCCAGCCTGTTGGCAAACAAGATGGACTGTGTCTATTTTCTCTTGTTTCTATAATCGGGAAAGATGAGAACCGCCATAATCAGGACACCAAAGGATATTAAGAAAGCGCCCCACCTTATTCTATTCCTTATTTTGAACGCGTAATACATACCGGAACCTGCAGTCTTCCTGGCACCACATGGAAAAATTAGTTCCCCATTTATTGTTAAACAGGCAATAGGAAAATCCCTTTTTCATATCCGGAAGCTCCAGACAACCGCCATACAGCCGCCTTCCTCCCACACTTACCAGAGGAGAATCAGTATTATGTATTTCTATGGTCCCATCCGCCCCGTCATAGACCAGCTTTTCTATGCAGTGCTGCCTCCGGTTTCCTCCTTTTACTACCTTAAGAGGAGAGATTTCCTGATCCATGATCTTCATCTTCCAGAGATAAGGATTTTCAACATCAAGATTAACATCAAACCAAAGGGCTTCGGGCATTTTATTGGCATCTTTATTTTCCCATAAAAGATCACACAATAATTCTTCTCCAAACCTGTAGGTAATCCACGCCCGCTCAGGGCATCCATATTCCCTTACAGCCGCCGGGTTCCCTGCCAGACAGATCCTCACTACAGAATCAGACCTTCTCATCTCCCGCACTCCAAAGGTATAATTCCGGTTAGTAAGTCCCTCCACAGTTTCCAGTCCGGGCTTTGAAAAATCTGCTTCTGACCAGGCCATATTTTCCTTAAATGCATGATTGTACTCATAATATTCCGATGTCGTATCCGTAGCTCCATAGGTTTCATAAGAAAAACGGCCAAAGCAGCCTGACTGGATCCAGACCTTTCCCTCCTTTTCCAGATATACCATTGAGCCGTTACCATCAAACGCCGCTTTCCAGTCCTGTATGGAAACGATCTCAAACGGATGGACCTCTCCTCCCTCTTCCCATGTCTCCACTTCTGTAACCGGAGTCCAGGTTAGCGCCTGCCTGGCTTCCTCTTTAAGCTCCTCCGGCAGCAGCCGGACCGCTTCGAGTAAGTAGGCCCGCTGTTCCTCATAGGAGCTTTCGTACCGGTCATAGGTGCTCTCCAGATGATCCACACCTTTCTCCTTATATATGGCATGTAATAGAGCTGCATTTCTTTCCGTAAACATATCCTCCGTTACATGATTTTCTTTTCTGGCTCTCTTAAAATCTTCCTTTTCCCAGTTTTTAAAATCAAACAGGTGCTTCTTATAATCCAGCCCCCACGTATGTTCGCATACCATCAGAAGGTTTTCCATAAAACCATGGAATTCCGGCCCTTCATAATCAAACTTCCCCTGTCTTTTCCATTGATCCTTAAGGCCCAGAAGCCGTCTGAAGCCGCTGACCTTGACCGGATCTGAGGCAATGCCGTGAATCCAGGTGTCCCCGATTTCCTCCGTTATTACGGGAAGCTCTTCCCTTCTTTCCCAAAGCTTTCCTGCATAAGCATCCAAAGTGGAGGCTTCCACTGCTGCACCTGGATATTTCTTTTCCAATTCCTCTAATTGACTTAAAACATCTTCCCTGGTGGGAAGGCCCAGATTATCTCCTAAAAAAACAAACTCCAGAACATCCTCCATACCCTCCATATAACAGGTCGAGCCATAAACAGGGGAATACTGGACAAGAATCTCGCTGGTTCCTGACCGCCATACAAAGCTTTTGGGAACCATTGGGTTCATGGATGAGGCATTTACTCCGATATGCAGATATCGCTTCCCATGGCGGGCCATGATTGGCACCATGGCTTTCGTATGACCAGGCACGTCAGTAAGTTTTGCAGCCATGGTCTTTCTTCCAAACTCTCTGTCCAGTCTGTCCCCATAGCTTAAGTTAAAATTCATCAGGTCAGCATCCATCAGTTCCGTATGAGTAGTAAAGGCCAGTCCATGCCAGCTGATATCTCCTCTCATCAATGCATCTTTCAGTTTCTGCGCTTCCGCCTGAGGCGATTTTTTTAAATACCGGTCAATTAAGAATGCCCCTAAGGTCCAGATAAACCGTTTCCTTCCATCCTGGTTTAAATCCATGGCAAGCCTGATGGCTTCAGGAATAAAATCCTGGATATAGCTGGAAAGAACACGGTCTGCAAGATCCGTAAATCCCATATCAAAATGGGTCATGAATACTACATGTACCCTTTTAATTGTTTCATTTGTCACTATTTCATTCTTTGTCATTTTTTTCACCTGTTATATAGTAAGGATTGGAAAGGAGCACCGGAATATAAGGATACCCCTTAAGAAAGCTCCGCCTGATCTCAGCCCTGAGATATCCGGCTTTTCCGGCAGTTCTCTGAATGGAAAGCCGGCCCGATCCGCAGGGGATTTCTTCCCTGCCGTCCTGGGAAACCAGGAACAGGATATCGCCCTCGCGTAAGTTTCCGAAATTAAACATGATTTCGCTTTCTTCCGGGATCTCATCTCCCATGAGAGCCTCCCCGGCCCAGGTTTCCATCATGGGACCTTCCGGAGATATGGTCAGAAAGGAATGGCCTTTTTTAAGTCCTTCTAATATATCCTCGGCGGAATTTGAAAGGGCGTACACGCAGGTACAAGGAGAAGCCGGCATTCTTCCCGGTTCATATTTATGAAAATCGCTGCCCCCTGTTATTGGGATCCTTTTCCCCTCCTTAAGCCTTTCATCCCACCAGGCCAGGCAGGCCTGGTTGCTCTCCGTCATCAAGCCTCCGTTCCAAACCTCCACCCCGTCAAAGGGAACCTTCTCCAGCCCCCACTGCCAGCCGCACCAGGGACAGAAGGGATGGTTTAATACCGTAAAGGCACCGTTTTCCCTTGCTTCCTCTACGATTTCTACGGTCCTTTCCAGGGAATTGGAGAGAAAGCTTTTATATGGACGATTCCTTCCCAGCATTCCCATATGTCCTTTGTAATGGGTCCACTCCACTCCCGGAATCATGGTTACCTGGTCCGTAGAACGAAGCTGGTAATTGTGGGCATAATTGTTATGATCCGTAACAAACAGGAAATCCAGCCCTTCTCTTCCGGCAGCAAGTGCCAGTTCTTCCGGAGTCATATTTCCGTCGGAGCCGCTGGAATGAAGGTGGGTATCTCCCTTATATAGCCGCAGGCCTTTTAAATGGAACGTAATTTTATATGTAATTACCGTTTCCTGTTCTTCTACCTTGTAGGCTCCCAGTAGTATGCTCCATTGTCCCTGCTTTACAGGAACCGACGCAAAGCCAGCCATGCTCCTGTGATCTGAAATAACGATCCGGCTCCGGTCAGAGCCGGACCAGCCGATCAATTCTCCCGTATCATTTAACAGGCCGAAATCAATGATAGTTCCGTTCCTGTCGTAATCGTACGATAGTTCCATGGCCTCAGCCTGATCCGGCACGAAAAACGGTACCTCTAAATACAGCCCTTCTTCCTCTTTTAATACTGTCCTTTGAAATGTGATTGTCTTTTCCTTCATTTCGGTCCTCCTTTAACCCTTAACGGCCCCCATGTTTATGCCCTCCATGAGAAATCTCTGAGCAAACATATAGATGATCAGCAGCGGTATGGTTGAAATCACGATCGCCGCCATTATCGCATTGTCCGGAGTTGCCGCCGTTCCCGATGTGGAATCCACAGACATGATCATCTGCTTTAACATCAGAGGAAGAGTATACTTTTTCTCGTCCGTGATCAAGGTCGCGGGAAGCATGATAGAATTCCATCTGGCTACATACTCCATGAAGAACACAGTCGCAAATCCAGGAAGGGATATGGGCATATAGATACTTCCGAATATTTTCAACTCTCCTGCCCCGTCCATTCTGGCTGATTCCGCAAGAGAATAAGGGACCGTCTCAAAGTAATTTCTCATCATCATGATGCTGAAACCGGACACCAGTCCGTTTAGTACCAACCCCTGATAAGTATTTAACAATGACAGCTGCTTATTGAGCTGGTAAACGGATATCAAAGTTAAGTCCCCCGGCACCATCATGGTGAGCATGATGAAGGAGGAAATAAAATTTTTAAAAGGAAGGCTCTTTTGTATCAGAACATAGCCTGCAAGGGCTGACAAAAGAACCTGGATCACAGTACCCAAGGTGGTTATAAAAAGGGAATTTAGGAACGGTCTTGCCATCTTGGTCACCCGGAACACATAGAAAAAGCCTTCCAAACTGAATGTTGTCCACCACAGCTTGATCCCGCTTTGTGAGGAATCAAGGGCTGTTGAAGTGGAGACTACAAATACATTCCACATGGGAAGAAACATGGTAAGAAAAATGGCGGCCGTCAAAAACAAAAACAGTACTCTCCAGAAACCTGTTAAACCTTTTTTATCTAGATTATTTTTCATATCTCTGCCCTTTCCATCAGGAATAAATCTCATCATATTTCAGCACTTTTCTGACCGCCGAGGTAATCAGCAGGGTTGCGAATAATACGACGGTCGCAGCCGCCGTAGCAGTCCCCACATTAAACTGGATAATGCCCTGTTCGTAAATTAATACCAGCAGGTTTTTTACCTTATCGCTGATGGAGGCATTCATCATAACAAAAATCTGGTCAAAGTTCCGCAGGATTCCCATGACCGACAACACTGCTACCACCTTCATGGTGGGCACAATGACCGGCAGAGTGATGTATCGGATCTGCTTGATTCTTGTAGCACCATCCATTCTGGCGGATTCATACAGGGCCGAATCGATTCCGACCATGGCGGCCAGGAACAGGGCCGCAAAATAGCCGGCCCCTTTCCATGCACCTGTAAAAATCATGATGGATCTGGCGAAACGTCCCTCCGACATAAATACCATGGGAGAATAACTGGTTCCCATGAAAGCCCTCATAATGCCGTTTACCATGCCTGCAGGCGATAAAATGGAGATCCACAAACCTCCTACCACAGACCAGGACAGAAGATACGGTATGTAAGTAACCGTCTGGAACAGGGATTTGGGTGCCTTGCTTCTGATCTCATTCAACAATACAGCGATTAATAGTCCCCAGACAAACTGCAGGAGAAAGGTTCCGCCTCCTACTGTAAGACTGTTAATAAACGCCTGTCTGTACTGCCTATCCCCAAAAATCTCCTTGTAATTGCTAAACCCTACTATTTCATAGCCGCCTAAAAGCTTTACCTTTTGAAAGCTTTTTATGATTCCCAGTACCAGCGGATAATAGGAAAATACAAGGAAGTAGATGAGAACTGGTATCAGCAGCAGATAGATCTCCTTATACCGCAATATCCTTTTCTTAAGCTGTCCTTTCAAACCGATACCTCCTGTCTTTTTTGGGGATTGTGATTACCGGTCAGTCACTTTCCGGTCAACAAGCTCTTTTCTCATGCCGCTAAGCCCCTCCTGGGTGGTAACTTCTCCTTTGATGATCTTGATCCCCCATTTGCCCACGATTTCCTTGTAATCCGCTTCATTAGGAATGATCCTGTCAATGGTTGCATAGCTGCTGTAGCTTAACGCCTCTTCAACTCCGGGATTGAACCCGAAAATCGGCTTGAAATCCTTATAGATCGGGAATGGAGCGCCATGGTCATTGCCGTGCTGAGCTCCTGTTTCCGTCAATTCAAATTTCCCATCTGAGCCAGTATAATCATAGCCTGAAATTCCGGTTGAAAGAAGATTTCCGCCTTCCTGCGTTGCAAAATACTCTAAAACCTTCATGGCTCCGTCTGGATTCTTTGCATTGGCAGGAACTGCAAACAAACTGGCGCTTCCTTTGACCAGCATATAGCTTCCGTCAGGGGTCTTAAGTCCAGGAAGAGAAACGATCTCAAAATCTTCGGGAGAAATCCCCCCTGCCTTAGCATTTGCATTATGTAAACCAACCCATGCTGCCCAGTCTACCGTCAGAGCCGTCTTCTGAGAGGAGGCCCCCATTTTGGCTCTCATATCCTTTGTCTTATCTACAAAGGAGGATGGATCCAGCAGACCATCGTCATACAGCTTTTTAAACCATTCCCATACAGGTGCTGCTCCATCTTCTGAGTATGGCGCAAACCGTTTCCCGGAATCGTCCAGGACCACGCCGTTCTTTAAGCCTGCCGCCGCCATCCAGGGCTGTAAATCATAGGTTTCAGATAAAATGGAATCAAAGGGATAAAAGTCCGGGTCCTGGCTGCTTTCTTTTAATTTTTTCATCACATCATAATATCCATCCATGGTGGGCTCGATCTTCTTATAATCGATTCCGGCCTTTTTAAGAAGCGTGTTGTTTAAAGCCACTACCCTGTGGATCTCCTTTTTGTTGAAACCGGCGTAGATTTTACCGTCAATGGTGATGTCCTTCCACTCAGCCGGATCCACATTGCCGGTGAGAATCTCCGAACCATTTACCCGGTCCGTAATATCCATTAAGGCCCCCTGAGCTACCAGATTGGCATACTGGCTGGCAGTGATATAAATCAGGTCATAGGTCTCGCCGCCGCTTAATTTCTGCATCAGTACCTTGTCATAATCCGATGCCGGCTTTTCAAATTCAACCGTAAGACCTGTAGCCTGAGAAAGGGCTTCTGCAAAAAGCTTCATTTCCGCTTCATCCTTGCCTCCTGTATTGGCTGTCATGATCTTTACGGTGCCCCCTGCTTCTTTCCCCGGCTTGCTGGCTGCTTCTGTCTTACTTTCGTCTGTCTTACTTTCTTCTGCCTTACTTTCCTCTGTCTGGCTGGCTTTTGTGCTGGCGCTCTCCTGTTTTCCGCAGGCGCTTATGGAACACACCATAAGTGCTGCCGCGAGCAGTGACATGACTCTTCTTTTTTTCATTTTTTCTCCTTTCAATCCAACACTCTTTGGGACTACAAAATCATACTATATTATATTTTTGATTTTGTAAACCATATTTACGCAACTTTTACATATATTTTAATTAAAATATATGTTTTATTTATTTATAATACCATATCACACTTTTACTTTCAACTATGTATCGGTATTTTGTTACTAAAACACATAATCAATCAATATTTTTTATGCAATATTTACAAGAAATAAAAAAAGGGTACAGAACAATTATAATCATTGTTCTGTACCCTAATTATCACAGGAGCAAAATATATGTTTTAGTATTCGCAAAATATTCCAGGAACAAGACAATCCATCTGGCTGTAGGACGGATCTTTTTCTATCTGTTTTAACAGGATCCTGATGGCTTCAAAGGCAATTTTCTTTTCATTCTGCTTTATATGAGTGAAATGAGGACCTCCGGGTGATAAATAATCTTCGTCAATGCAGCATACGGTAATTCCCTTCCATTTTCCAAGCCATCTGGCAATTCCATATTCGGCGCAGATTACCGCATCCAAGTCCTTATTATCATCAAGATACCGTTCAATCTTCCCGCTGAGGCCAATATCAAGATCATCTGAATAAATATTTATTTTTTCAGCCCCTTCCAGACAGCATTCCTCCATATTCTCGACCCCGGCAGCCCTTATGGCCTCACGGAATCCCTTTCTTCTGTCCTTAATAGATGAAGTGCCGTTTTCTGAAAATGTAATGAAGCCGATCTTTTTATTTCCTTTATGAACCAGATAATCCACCAGCTCTTTCATGGCAATATAGTTGTCTGTTCTTACGGATGGAACCGGAATCCCCTCCATTTTTTTATCAATCAGTATCATAGGAAATTCTTCAACCACAAGCTTTAAAATTGCCGTATTATAATAAATTCCATGACAGGGCATGACTATGATCCCACTGACGCCAAGCTCCTTTAAAAACTCTATTTCCTCTGTTTCTTTCTCTCTCTCTCCGTAGGAAAACCGGACGCAAAGCTTATAACCGGCCTCAGCCGCCATGGCATCCATTGCATACATCATGTCAAGCCCAAAACAGGAGGATACATGCTCCAGGACCAGGCCCAGCATCTTATCCCGGTCCGGGTTCTCATATCGTTCCGATGCAGCATCAAGGCAGTTTGTTAAAGTCCCTGCGCTCTTTACCGGAAGCTGTATAAAGCTTCCTTTCCCCTTGATCCGGTTTAAGTAGCCTTCCCCTTTCAGGGCATTTAAGGCATTGGTAATGGTTATGGTACTCACTCCATACTCAGCCGCTAATTCTCCTGTCTGGGGCAGACATGTTCCTTCCTCCAGCTCTCCGGCAAGGATCTTATTTTTTAAATCCAGATAAATTTTTTTATATAAAAATTGTTCTTTTTCCATCGGGCCCCTCAAACTTTAGTATTTTTATATATTATATCTTTTACTCTTACTATTTTCAACAAAAATATGTTTTTCCTTTTAATTTTAATAAAATCCATCAAAAAAAGCACCTTTTTAAGTCTGTCCGATCCCAAAAGGTGCTTCTCTTCCTCCACGTATGCTATTTTGCTATCAAGATCCGCTTTCCTTCAAAACAGCACCATTGCTTGCGATTACATTTTTATACCAATCAAAGGATTTTTTCCTGCTGCGTTTTAAGCTTCCATTTCCTTCATTGTCCTTATCAACATAGATAAATCCGTATCGCTTTTTCATTTCACCTGTAGATGCACTGACCAGGTCAATACAGCCCCAGGGGGTATATCCCAATAAATCTACTCCATCCTCATCCACAGCCTCGATCATTGCTTTTATATGCTCTTCCAGATAATTTATCCGGTAGTCGTCTATGATGCTTCCATCCTCTTCCAGCCGGTCCACTGCACCAAGGCCGTTTTCCACGATAAATAACGGTTTCTGGTAACGGTCATACAGAGTATTCAAAGTAACCCTAAGTCCAAGAGGATCGATCTGCCAGCCCCATTCCGATTCCTTTAAGTAGGGATTCTTAACGCTCTTCATCACATTGCCTGATGTGGATTCTGTGATAGCTTCCTCTGCCGTGCTGACACACCGGGATGAGTAATAGCTGAAGGAAATAAAGTCCACCGTGTGCTCTTTTAAGATTTCATCGTCCTCCGGACCTGTTTCAAGCTTTATTCCTTCCCTCTCAAACATTTTCTTTGCATAGGCAGGGTACTCTCCCCTGGCCTGTACATCAATAAAGAAATAATTATCCCTGTCTTTCTTTATGCTTTCCCAGACATCCTTAGGATTGCAGCTAAAGGGGTAGAAATTTCCTGCGGCAAGCATGCAGCCTATTTTAAAATCCGGATTAATCTGATGCGCCAGTCTGGTTGCCATGGCAGAAGCCACTAATTCGTTATGGGCAGCCTGATATTTCACCTGCATTTCATTTTCTCCTTCAGAGAACCGGATTCCTGCACCCATAAACGGCAGGTGAAGAAGCATATTGATCTCATTAAATGTGATCCAGTAAGTCACCTTATCCCTGAAACGGCGGAAAATAGCATCGCAGTATTTTACAAAACAATCAATGACCTTTCGGTTTTTCCAGGAATCATATTTTTCAACAAGAGCCAGCGGCATATCAAAATGGCAGATGGTCACTACCGGTTCGATCCCATACTTTAAAAGCTCATCAATGAAATCCTCATAAAACTTCAGCCCTTCTTCATTCGCCTTCTCTTCTTCCCCAGTTGGAAAAATACGGGACCAGGAAAAGGAAAAGCGATAGCATTTAAATCCCATTTCTGCAAATAAGGCGATGTCCTCCTTATAATGATTGTACATATCAATGGCTTCCCTGGAGGGATAATAGGAATCTTCCGGCAGCTGCCTGTAATCCTTCTCCCCCTGCATAACCGGAAGACGATTCTCTCCCCATGGGATCATATCCACAGTTCCTATTCCCCGGTTTCCTTCCTTCCAGCCGCCTTCGCACTGGTTTGCCGCAGTGGCTCCTCCCCACAAAAAGTTTTCTCTCATAGTTCCCATCCTTTCTTTTTATAATACAGCTTTTGAGAGACTGATTTTCGGCCTCTCATAAAACGTACTGTCTTTGAACCTTATCAGGCAGAAAAGCGGATTACGAATATCCCGTTGACTGCTGTATTCCAGATTCTTTAAAATAAAAAACTGGTCATATTTACGCCTTGCCTGAGCAAAAGTATAAATATAACCAGTTATGCCTGCACATTAATTACAGTTACACCTAGTCAAACTCTCTATTTGTGAGCATTTTAACATATTTTTCCAAACTTGTAAAGTATTTATCAAATATCGCTATAGCGTCAAGATGATTCCGCCGTCATTGGCATATACCGTAGCAACTCCGGCTGTTTCTACAATGAGCACATCCTTAAATACGGCCTGCTTGAGCATCTCCTGCTTTACATGCTCTGCCCGTCCCGGATTATTACAATGAGCAATTGTCAGAACCTTATCTCTGGTTTCTCCTCCGTCCTTAATGGCAATCTCCACCATGCGGGCCAGCGCTTTATTGATTCCCCTTGCCTGGTCCAGCTTGATGATTACGCCTGAGTTAGCACCCATAACCGGCTTAATGTTTAAGGCAGTGGCAAAAAATGCCTGAAGACCGGTAAGTCGTCCATTTTTTCGTAAAGTATCCAGACTTTCCAATACAAAATAGGTCTTCATATTCTTGATGAAGGTCCTTGCCTTCTCTTCAATTTCTTCAAAGGGCAGAGATGCCTGGCAAAGGGACTGGACGTAAAGAGCGATATTTAACTGTCCGGCTGAGGCTGAATCCGAGCCAAGCACAGCGATCTTTTTCCCGTCATTCCCGTGTTCTTCTTCATAGAGCCTTTTTCCCAGAACCGCACTGTTATAGCTGCCGCTTAAATGCTCGGACAGAGTGATAACAAAAATCTGATCCACGTCGCATTCAAAGGCTTCTTTATAAAACTCCGGTGACGGACATGCTGTTTTAGGACACTCGCTGCTGCTTTTTACCAGCTCTAAAAAACTCTTCTGGTCAAAGGTCTCGTCATCGATTACGTGAGTATTTCCCACTTGCAAAGTAAGGGGAATTATCTGAAAGTGAGGATCTTTCTTTAGATCTGCCGTAAGATCCAGGCAGCTGTCCCCAATGATTTTATAGCTCATATCTCTATCCTTCCTCCTGGCGAAAAACTTATCATGTAGTATTCATTACCATATATTATAGAGAAACCAGACTCGGATGTCAATAGAATAATTTTACATGATCCGGCTGTTATGAGAATGAATCTTAATGATGCAAAAATAAATTTTTTTCATAAAAAAGGACTTATACCAGGAAACTTCCAAGGTACAAGTCCTTATCTTATCATCAGATATTATTCCTCTTCCTGCGCATCAAATACTCCTACTGCGCTTATGCTGGAACAAACGACCACTACGACAACAAACAGGATCAGAAGCGTAATTCCCCCGAAAAACCATATGAAAAAGGTCACTCCAAAGTCCTCAGATGTTCCTTCTGCCGGTAGGTTGGCCTCTGAAGCAGCAACTGTCTCTGCGTGAGACACCAGTGCGGCTCCAGGTGCAGCTCCTGCGAATATGCCCAGCATGAGAGCGATCATCAGACGCAGCATCGCCTTTCTCATCTTCATAGTCTTTTCCTTCATTAAAGTTTCTCCTTTCCATGCCCATGCTATCTGGGTATTAGATACATGCCCAATACAGCGGGGGCAGGTTCCCCCCTAAGGTATTTTCCCCTGCCAATTTTAAATCGCTGTATCTAATATAGCACAATCGGACGAAAAAAGATATCCCTAAATCCAAGGATTCCCGTTCTATTCCTCTGCCATCACAAGCATCAGTTCATTGCTTCTGGCAATAAATTTCGTCATGCGCTCCGGTGTCAGAGAACCATGGCTGAGAGCCGCCAGATCATAAAGCTGTTCGCAGATAGAATTTGTGTGGGCTCCGTCTTTGTGTCCCAGTATATATTGCACCAGCTTATTGCTGTAGTTAAGAACCAGGGTCTCACCGCCTGCGCCAAACATGGAAGGATCCATTCCTGGCATGGTATACATCTTCATCATTTCCTGCATGCGGCGGGATTCCTCAGATACGGTAATCATGGATGATACATTTCCGTTCTTTAACTTCTCCACCTTTACTTCCAGATGTTCTTTGTTTAATGCTTTGCGGAACAGTTCGGTCAGGGTCTCTGCATCTGCCTTCATGGCTTCCTTATCTTCTTCCTTTACCTCTTCTTTAAAGATGTCGGATAAGTCAGAATTGATGCATAAGAACTTAACATTCTCATTCTTTTGTTCCAGATAGCCTACAAACGGACTGTCAATATTATGGGTTAAATAAACCGCATCTAAGCCTGCCTCTTTAAACATGTTGATGTACTGGCTCTGCTCTTTTTCATCGGAGATATAGAATACGCTGTTTTCATGCTTCTCCTTATTCTCCTCCAGACAATCGGAAAGAGTTAAATACTTGCCGTCCAGATTCTTAAACAGGAGGGAATCATTGATCTTCTCCGCAAACTTCTCGTCTTTTAAACAGCCGAATTTAATAAATGGATTAATGTCATCCCAGTATTTTTCATAATTTTCACGGTCTGTCTTAAACATACCGGTTAATTTATCCGCAACCTTCTTTGTGATATAGTCAGAAATCTTCTTCACAAAACCATCGTTCTGAAGAGCGCTTCTGGATACGTTAAGCGGCAGATCCGGGCAATCGATCACTCCCTTTAACAGCATCAGGAATTCCGGAATAACTTCCTTGATATTGTCAGCAATAAATACCTGGCTGTTATACAGCTTAATGGTTCCCTCCAGGCTGTCATAATTTAAATTCAGCTTGGGGAAGTAAAGGATTCCTTTTAGGTTAAAAGGATAATCCATATTTAAGTGAATCCAGAATAAAGGTTCCTTGTAGTCATTAAATACCTTGCGGTAGAAGGACTTGTACTCCTCCTCTGTGCAGTCGTTTGGATGCTTGTTCCACAGGGGATTGATATCATTGACAGGTACCGGACGCTTTTTAATCTTATATTTTTCTTTGGCAGGAGATACCTCTACGACTTCCTTCTCACCATTTTCGTTCTCTTTTTCCTCGGTCTCTGCTTCCTCGAGGATGGTTTCGATCACAGTGTCCTTATCGGTCAGCTCATCCTTTTCAATGGTCTCATACTGAGGCTCTGAAGATGAACTGGATAAATAGATTGCCACCGGCATAAAGGAACAGTATTTATCAAGAACCTCTTTTGCTCGGTACTCGTTGCAGAATTCCAGGCTTTCTTCATTGAGATACAGCTTAATGGTAGTACCAAACTCTGCCTTGTCCCCTTCTTCCATCTCATATTCCGTACCGCCGTCAGACTCCCAGTGAACCGCAGAAGCGCCTTCCTTATAGGATAAGGTATCAATCGTAACTCTGTCAGCTACCATGAATGCGGAATAAAAACCAAGTCCGAAATGACCGATGATCTGATCTTCATTGGCCTTGTCCTTATACTTTTCAAGGAAATCCTGGGCGCCTGAGAAAGCGATCTGGTTGATGTACTCATCGACTTCCTCCATGGTCATTCCAAGGCCGTTATCCTTAAAGGTAATGGACTTTTCATTGGAATCTGTAATGATCTCGATCTTAAAATCCAGATCCTCCGGCTTCTGCCATTCTCCCATGATTTCCAGCTTCTTAAGCTTTGTAATAGCATCGCAGCCATTGGAAACAAGCTCGCGGTAGAAAATATCATGGTCGGAATACAACCATTTCTTGATAATCGGGAAAATATTCTCGCTGTTAATTGTTAAACTTCCTGTCTTTGCCATATTAGAACACTCCTTACTCTTTTTTCTATTTCAGTTCCATGTTTCCATGGAATTTTCACAAATTTGTAAACTTATGGATCATACCTGCAAAGAATATTTTAATACGCTGTAATGGAAATGTCAATAGAAAATCAGCACTCAATTAAACTGAGTGCTAATAATTCTATTCCTCCAGAAACGGAATCTCATTTTGTTTTAAAAATCCTTTAAACGCCTGATCCCATTCCTCATCTAAGGTCTTATCAAGGGTAAAGACAGAAACCGAGGTTCCTGTCACGCAGGAAAGCTTATCTTCCTCATAGCGGATATTGAGGTACAGCCCCTTCACCTGATCGGGTGTAAAGGCAATCTGGCGGGAGGCAAGAAAGCGCTCGGTACCTTCCTTTGACATCTGCAGGATGATCCGGAAACTGACAGGAAGTCTTTTTCCTTTAATTAATGAAAAACAAAAGGGCTTCATCATAGCCCAGGTAGAAAGCTGTCCCGTATTCATTTCCTCCAGTTCCTCTTTGGAGTAATAAGCGGAACGGATATTTCCATCGATGGTAAATGTATTAAAGGTAACAATAACAGCTTCCTTTGCAAGGAACTGGTCAAACACTTCCCCTACGAACAGCTTGGAGGTAAAGAGCTTGAGGTCCTCAATTTTCAGTGCGATCATGGCAATTTCTCCCCATTTTATAATCTCTATCCGTTAACTATACACCGGATCCTCCCAGACTGTCAACGCAGGAATTCCCACGATCTTCGCTATTCCAAACAGTTTTTTTCTGTGGTATACTATTTTCACATAAGCAATGAGCAGTGCAAAACAGGGTACAAAAAAATTTTCGTCGTGCCCGCACGTAAGAAAATTTATTTGCACCCTGTTTTATAGGGCGAATGCCCGTGAGCCAGGGAATCCGCAGGATTCCCTGGCTTGCACTGCGGACTTAACCAAACAGCCCGATGCCCTTAAAAACACAGGCAGAAAAGAAGAGCTCCCTTCGGCTATACCATTATACCGAAAAAACACAGTCAGAAAAGAGGAAGCGCCCTTCGGCCATACCATTAAAGCATGGGCAGAAAAGAGGAAACCATATGAATCATATCAAACAGTTAGAGACACTGATCGCCGCATCCGTTTCTCCATACCACTGCATCATGGCGGCAGCGGACCAGTTATTGTCCGCAGGATTTAAGGAACTGTCCCTGGCCGAGCCCTGGAAGTTACAACAGGGCGGGTCATACTACATAAATGTCTTTGATTCCACCCTGGTTGCATTTAGCGTAGGGGAAGAGTTAGGTGAAATACCGGCCCTTAAACTGGCAGCGTCCCATACGGACTGGCCATGTCTGAAGGTAAAACCCTCCCCCGAGGTCACTTCTCTGAAATATGGAAAACTTAACGTGGAGGTATACGGAGGTCCTTTACTGGGAACCTGGTTTGACCGTCCCCTATCCATGGCGGGTAAGGTCTGCGTAGCCGGAACATCTCCCATGAAGCCTGAGACCATTTTTGTGAATTTTTCACGTCCCCTCCTTACGGTCCCCAACCTGGCGATCCACATGAACCGGGACGCCAACGATGGAGTTTCCATCAATGCACAGATAGACATGCTTCCCCTCATAACCCGGATCACGGATGAGTTAAGTAAAGAAGACTTTTTCTTAGAAGCTCTGGCAAAAGAGGCAGGTGTGAAAAAGGAAGATATTCTGGATTATGAAATCTGCATCTATAACTGGGAGCAGGGGACTCTCTTAGGCTTGCAGAATGAGTTCTATTCTTCTCCCCGGCTGGATAACTTAACATCCGTACAGGCCTGCTTAAGCGGGATCATGGCCGGACCATGCAAAAACGGCATTCATGCCATTGCCCTCTACGATAATGAGGAAATCGGAAGCCATACCAAGCAGGGAGCTGCTTCCGCCCTGATGGAACGCATTCTTGAAAAGATCTGCTTATCTCTGGGTTATACCAGGGAAACCTTCCTAAATGTTCTTCTCAGCGGCTTTTTGCTGTCCCTGGACGTGGCTCATGCCATTCACCCCAACCATGGGGAAAAATGTGATATTAAGAACCAGATCCTCATGGGAGACGGAGTTGCCATTAAGCTTGCATCCAGCCAGGCCTACGCAACCGACGCTTCCAGCACCGGGGTCATTGAAGGAATCTGCCGGACAAATAATATTCCTTATAAAAAGTTCTCCAACCGCTCCGATATGAAAGGCGGTTCCACCTTGGGAAGCATTTCTTCTGCCCTTCTTACCATGCGGACGGTAGATGCAGGCGTGCCCATCCTGGCCATGCACTCCGCAAGGGAAGTCATGGGCACGAAAGACCAGGAAGCCCTTGTTCGACTGGCAGAGGCCTTTTTCCAGGCATAATTTTACCGGTCCTGCTTCCAATAGAGAATATCCACCATATCCCCCGGCGAAATAACCGAACCCTGTTTCTGGTCAATGATGCAGTTTGAACGGAGCATTTCGGATAAAACGGAGGAATGGTGGTTTCTGTCAAAGATATGGACGCCCATCTCATCGCTGAATGCCTGGACAAACCGCCTCCTTTTTGCCGCATTGGCGTTTCCCTCTACTACCATACGTCTTATTTTTTTCCAGGAAAGAGAATCATCGCCAACCATCCTGGCCATGACAGGCCAGAAGAACAGCCGGAAATTGACCATGGCTGCAAAGGGATAACCGGATAAGCTGAGGATGAGCTTCTCCTTGTACCGGTTAGCCATGACAGGCGTACCCGGCCGCATATTCACTCCATGAAAAAGCCGCTCGGCACCCATTGTTTCCAATGCCTCCGGAAGAAAATCCTTTTTTCCCACGGAAAGTGCGCCGGTGGTGATAATCACATCTGCCTGGCTGATTCTCTCATCCAGCATACAGGAAAAACCCCTGGCATCGTCAGGGCAGATTTCCATAAAAGGAACCTGGACTCCCTGAGCTTTCAACTGGGCGGCGATGGCATAGGCACTGCTGGGATATACCCCTACCTCTCCCAAGGGACTGGTGAGCGGTACGAGCTCATTTCCCGTTGAGATTATACCCACCTTCGGCTCTTTAAGCACTTCAATTTCCCGGATTCCCATACTGGCTAAAACGCCGATATGCCCTGCTCCCAAGCGGACCCGCCGGGGGATCATGCACGTTCCTGCCTGGAAGTCCTCTCCGATCCTGCAATAGTTCTGCCAGGGTCTTCCCTCCACATAGATCTCCGCCTGTTCCTGGCCATAGTCCGTATCTTCCTGGCGTATCACACAGTCATAGCCTTCCGGCACCACGGCACCGGTCATCACCCGAACCGCTGTACAGGGTTTTGCCTTGATGAAAAGATAATCCCCTGCACATATTTCACCAGCCACTTGAAATTGGATTGGTGTTTCCCTTGAAGCACCTTTTGTATCCTGACTTCTGACTGCATACCCATCCATACCTGATTTGGGGAAATGGGGGACAGAGAAAGGGGCTGTCACATCCTCTGCGCAAATTCTTCCATAGGCTGATAAAATGTCCAGTTTTTCTGTCTTTGTTTCTATTTTAATGCTGTTCACCAATAGGCTAACGGCTTCTTCTAATTCGATCAATCAGGCTCCTCCCTCCTAATATAAAAATAAAGGATAAAGGGGCTGCTGCAAACTAACAGATTTTGCAGCCCCTTTTCTTAAATGACAGGATTAAGCTCGTGTTACAGACACCGCACAAACCTTGTATTCCGGAATGCGGGCGATATCATCGATCACAAAATTCGTGATTTTATTAACATTTCCGTCTGCAAAATGGAAGGTCATAAATACTTCGGAAGGCATCATCTTATCTCCTACCACCGCCCTGGATTCAATTTCACCCCGGCGGGAGGATACTTTGACTTTGTCCCCGTCCTTAATTCCCAGCATGGCTGCATCTCCCTGGTTGATCTCAATATAGGAATCTCCGCAGATTTCATTTAAGCCTTCGGTTCTGCCTGTCATGGCTCTGGTGTTATAATGGTAGAGCATGCGGCCTGTGACCATCATAAACGGATAATCATTGTCAGGAAGCTCCTTGGACGGCCGGTACTTTGCCGGATAAAAATATCCAAGGCCCCGTGAAAATTTTCCAACGTGCATGATATACGTGCCTTTGCTCTCTTTGTCCAGGCAGGGCCACTGAAGTGTCTCCCCCCGGTCCAGCCTCTCAAAGCTGATGCCTCCAAAGGCAGGGGTTACGCTGGCGATTTCATCCATGATCTCAGCCGCTGTTTTTTTCTCGCAGGGATAACCCATACGGTTCATGACATCATAAAAGATGTCCGTATCCAGGCGCATCTCTCCTTCCAGAGTCACCGCTTTGCGTACTCTCTGCACCCGGCGTTCCGTATTGCTGAAGGTTCCCTCCTTTTCCCCATAGCTGGTTCCGGGCAGAATCACATCGGCATACCGGGCCGTTTCTGTCATAAACAGCTCCTGCACCACAAGAAAGTCCAGACTTTCCAGGGACTTGGCAACATGGCCCGTATCCGGATCCGTGACCATGGGGTCTTCTCCGAAAATATAGAGTCCTTTGATCTTCCCTTCTATGGCTTCCGGCAGCACCTGGGTGGACATGAGTCCCGTGGTTTCACTTAAAGGAACTCCCCATGCCCTTTCGAATTTTTCCCGAACCTCTTTGTTTGCCACCTTTTGGTATCCCGGGAAATCATAGGGCATACAACCCATGTCACAGGCGCCCTGTACATTATTTTGCCCTCTGAGCGGGTTGATGCCGCAGCCTGATTTTCCTATTTTCCCGACCACCATGGCAAGATTTGACAGGCTCATAACGCCCTCTGTCCCCGTGGTATGCTCTGTGACTCCCAGGCAGTAAATGATAGGCGCTTTTTTCGCCCTGGCGTACATCCTTGCGGCTTTGCGGATATCCTCTGCATCAATATGGCAGATCTCTGCGACCTTTTCCGGCGTATAATCTTTCACGATTTCCGCCAGCTCCTCAAACCCTTCGGTCCGCTCCCGTATATAGTCCATGTCCGCAAGGCCTTCCTTGATAATGACATGGATCATCGCGTTTGCAAACGCAATATTGGTTCCAGCCTTGATTGGCATATGGATGACCGCATCTTTAACCAGATCGATCTTACGCGGGTCCACCACAATAATCTGCGTGCCCCTCTTAATTGCCTGCCGGATCTGTGTGCCGACCACGGGGTGGGCCTCGGTTGGATTGGAGCCTATGAGTAAAATCAGGTCAACATCCTCCGTAATGTCCCGGATGGGATTTGTCATGGCTCCGGAACCCAGGGTCATAGCAAGGCCATGGACGGAGGCGGAGTGACAGACTCTTGCGCAGTTATCTACATTGTTGGTTCCAAAAGCGGCCCTCATCATTTTCTGGAAAACATAATTGTCCTCATTGGGAGCCCGGGAGCAGGAAAAGCCGGCATTGGCATCCGCTCCATACTTCTTTTTAATTTCTGTAAACCGGCGGGCGATTAAATCCAGGGCTTCATCCCAGCTTGCTTTCTCAAATTTCCCGTCCCGTTTGATAAGCGGATGGGTAAGACGGTCTCCGGAATGAATGAACTTATAGGAACCGAATTTGCCCTTTACACACAAAAGCCCTCTGTTTGACGGTCCGTAAGCCGGGTCAACCCCCACGATCCGGTTATTCTTCACCAAAAGATCCATCTGGCAGCCTGTGGCGCAATGGGGGCAGGTCGTCCGTACCTTTTTAACCTCCCAGGCCCTGTAATGCCTCTGCTGATCCTTAGAGGAAAGAGCTCCTGTGGGACAGTTTGACACACAATTTCCGCAGGATTCACAAATGGACTCTCTCCACGGAAGCTGATAGCTGGGGCTCATGCGGGTATCAAAACCGCGGTTGGAAACGCTGATAACATCACGTCCCTGCAGCTGCTGACATACCCTGGTGCAGCGCCGGCACATAATACATTTTTCAGGATGGAAGGAAAAGAAAGGATTGCTGCTGTCCGTTTCATTGGTCCCTACTCTCTTTCCATAGGGGAAGCTGGTTTTTTCCACACCGTATTCCAGACAGTAATCCTGGAGTCTGCATTCCCCGTTGGAAGCACAGTCAAAGCAGCTGAGCACATGATTACTCAAAAGCAGATCCAGGATAAACCGCCGGGATTCCACCACCCGATCCGACCTGGTGGATACTTTCATTCCAGGAGCACAGTGCTCGGAGCAGGAAGGGACCAGCCCTCCTTTTCGCCCGCCTTCGATTTCCACCACGCACATCCGGCAGGAACCGTCCGGTGCCAGTTCTTTCATATGGCAGAGAGTTGGAATCTCAATATCCAGTGTTTTACAGGCCTCCAGAATGGTGGTTCCCTTTTGTACGGCAATGGCGTGCCCGTCGATTTCCAGTTCAATCATAGAGTTGTTTTTCTCTGTTTCTAACACAGTATCCTCCTCCTTCTCCATTAACAGATACAGGCTTCGAATTCATCTCTGTAGCCGGCTAAGGCAGAATTCACAGAAACTGATACCGATTGGCCAAGTCCGCATGCGGACAAATAAGTAATATGTTCCAGCATCTTTTCAAGTCTTTCCAGATCCCCCGGCCTGCCTTTATGATGCTGAAAATTCTGAAGCAGCTCTAAAAGCCGAGTGGTTCCCAGCCGGCAGGGCGTACATTTGCCGCAGGACTCATGGACAAAAAATTCCATGACACTTGTGATATAGTCCACAACGCTTACGCTGTCATCCAATACCACGATGGCACCGGATCCCACTGCCAGCTTATGGGTCCAGAAATCTCCGTAATCATACAGGCAGCCCTTGATCTGCCCGCTGGTTCCGATGGGGCCGGACTGACCTCCAAAATGGCAGAATTTAATGGGCCTCCCTGTGGAAGTGCCGCCTCCGTATTCCTCGCTGTAGAGAATCTCTTCAAGGGGCGTACCGAGCTGAATCTCATAAATTCCTCTATTTTTAATATGCCCGGATAAACAGATGAGTTTCGTGCCGCCCCCATCCTTTGTGCCAAGCTGTAAAAAAGCTTCTCCGCCCATATTGATAACAGCCGGAACACAGGCGAAGGATTCCACATTGTTTACAAGCGTTGGCTTTAGATAAAGTCCCACATCAGCCAGATGGGGAGGTTTCACCCTTGGACGCCCGGTTTTGCCCTCCACCGAATTAAGAAGCGCCGAGTTCTCACCGCAGACATAAGCACCGCCGCCGGAAACAATGTGGAGCTGAAAGTCAAACCCGTCAATCCCCATAATCTTATTTCCCAGATATCCGGCAGCCAGAGCGTTGCTTACCGCCTGATGGAACACTGCCTGGATGTGGCGGTATTCCCCCCTGATATATATGTAACCGTCGTTGGAACCGAAGACATACCCCGCGATCAGCATGCCTTCCATAATGCTGAGAGGATCCTTTTCTAACAGCAGCTTATCTTTAAAGGTGCCGGGTTCCCCTTCGTCTGCATTGCAGACAATGTATTTGGGAGCATCGGTGCTGCCGTATAAATGGCGCCATTTACGGCCTAATGGATAGGCTGCTCCGCCTCTTCCGCGAAGCAAAGCGGTATCCAGTTCTCCTAAAATATCCTCCCTGTCCATTGTTACGGCTTTTTGCAGTGCCGTAAAGCCGCCGTATTTTATATATTCCTCAACGGAAGTGGAATCCGTCATTTTTCCCAATCGTTTTAAAAGGACCGGTTCTTTCATTGCCATTGTGTTTCCCCCTTTCAGCCTAAACGGCTATTTTGCCTCTGCGCAGGTCATCAATCAAAGCAGATATTTTTTCGTCGCTGAGATTTCCGAATACCGTATCCTTGATCTTAATGACCGGACCAATGTCGCAGGCGCCCACGCACGGAATATAGTGGTAAGCAAAAAGACCGTCATCTGTCGTCTTACCCATGGGTACGCCAAGCTTTTTCTCCAGGGATAAACACACCTCTTCCGAACGGGAGAAATGACAGGGCGAACTGTTGCAGATCTTAAGGACATATTTGGCCTGAGGTTTATCCTTTAGCATCGCATAATAGCTGACAATCTCATACACCCTGGTTTCGGTCATATGCAGCTCTTCTGCAACCATGGCCGCAGTTTCTTTGTCAATACAGCCTTCTTCCGAAGCAAATTGAAGATCAATTAAAATTTCCAAAATGTTTTCCTGCTTAGCTCCATCCTGCCGGATGATCCTCAGCTTTTCTTCCCTTACCCTTGTATCCATTGCAATGATCCTTTCTTTCATTTAATTTTACTTCACATTCCGTTTTGACATTCTCTTTCTGCCCATACATACAGAAGCAGGGTAGGGCGAAAACCAGCACTCCGCCAATGGCGTTGCCGATAAAGACAAACACCGTATTCTGCAGGTAATTAAGCCACGTGATCGAAGACTCACCGGAAAAGATTGCTGCCGGAATGACAAAAGCGTTTGCCACCACATGCTGGAATCCCAAGACCACAAAAATCATAATAGGAAACCACATTCCCGCCATCTTTGCGGTAAAACCCTTTGCGCTGGTCGCAAACCATACAGCCATGCAGACAAAGATGTTGCAGCCGATGGCAGAAACCAGTGCCACCATAGGCGGATCGCTGATCTTAGAGTTAGCTACAGCCATGGTTTTGGCCAAAAAGGCTCCTTCCGTCAGACCCACAAAATGCCCGAACGAATAGGCAACGATTATACTTCCAACCATATTTCCTGCCATGACCACTACCCAGTTATAAGTTAAATCCCAAAATGAGATCTTTTTCTGGAACAAACCGATGGCCATGGTCATCATATTTCCGGTGGCTAATTCTCCCCCAACCAGCACAATCGCCATGAGTCCCATGGGGAAAAGGCAGCCTCCGAGAAATGTTGCAAAGCTCCCCCACTGGGCAGGCATAGTTCCCTGTACACGTATGCAGGCCAAAAAGCCTTCTGCGATAAATGAACCGCCAAGAATAGAAAGTAAAAACAATTTCATAAAAGACAACTTCTTTTTTATTTGGGCCTTATCTCCCAAAATATCCAAAACTTCTGCCGGACTAAAAAATCCCATGTTCCCCCCTATGTAACTTCATTCATTTTTTGTTGTTTTCAGGTTCCAATTTTGCACATCTTCCGGTGTGTTTAAATTTACGATAGCATTTATTTCCGTATCGCTTAAGCAATACAGCCCCACATTCAGGGCCGGAAAAGCACTGCGAGGCTTAAGTTCTCCTATCTCCATTTGCTTTTTAAAAACAGGAAGGCAGGACTTATGGTAAAAGGCGAGCAAAGGCTCTAATTTCCCCTGATGACTGCAGACCAAAACCTGTTCCTCTTTAAGCTTCCGGTACATTCGGCCGATCAGCCCAATATCCGGTAAAGGCATATCGCAGGCCATAATAAAAACGTATTCCGTCTGAACCTGCTCTAAAGCAGTGCTTATCCCGCCCATAGGACCCTTTTCCATGTAGTGATCCTCTAATATGCGAAACTCCGTAAAATCCGTCCGGCCGGCAAACTTGGCTTTTGTATTGCTGACCAAAACCACCTGTTCAAAACGGCTTTGCAGCCTCCCCGCTGTCTGCAGCAGCAAATACTGCTCATCCTCCATCAAAAATGCTTTATCAAAACCCATTCTCCTGCTTTTGCCTCCGCATAAAATGGCGGCTGTTACATTTTCGATTTTTTTATCTGCGCTTTCGAAAGAAATCACCTCCTGTTTTTGTTTTTTATGAAACTCTCCGGACATTGATACCTAAAAAAATTTTTTAGGCAATAAAATATTTTTAGGTTGTTTTTTTATATTAACACTCCATTGGTCATGTGTCAATATGTACAAATTAGTATAACGGTTGTATCTTATTTTGTTTATAATACATAAATGTATATTATTTTAGTTTTTTATCGTTATGTTTTTCTCAATTTCTTCCCGTCGTTTCCAGGACTTTTTTCAGGTAATATTTATAATTGTGTCATTGAAGCGCAGAATGCCTGGCTTTTTACTGGTTCAATAATAAAAATTAAGAAAAAGTTTTCTGCAAAGGCGTAAGCCAAAGGGATGCCGTCCTGAATATCAAAAAGTTTTTTTGTTAAATATATCACGCATTTTCGACGATTTTCCCCGTGTTTTCCATGTTGTGCCCATGTTAGGAACGTGTTATAATAAAAATAATTTTGCACAGAATGATATTGGTTTTACCAAAAAAGTGCAGCAATTTATGAAAACGGAGCATATATGAGTACAGAAAACAAAACGCTTCTGCAAGCCATACATATGGTACTAATCGGATCAACGGGACGGAACAGCGGAAAAACAACCCTGGCACTTCAGATTATCCATGCCTTTAAGGATACATTACCGGTTGTTGCATTCAAGCTGATAACCATAAGAAATCATGGGGATATATGCCCCAGAGGAGGACAGGGCTGCGGGATCTGCCAAGGACTGAAAGGTTCCTTTGACATCACGCTGGAGACCGGTACCGGAACAAAAGATACCATGCTTTTAAAAAAGGCCGGGGCAAATCAGGTTTATCTCATCCGTGCCTATAAGGAGAATTTAAGAGAGGCGTTAGAGGAAGCGCTGAAACTGGTTCCAAAGGACGCCCTTATTCTTTGTGAATCCAACAGCGTACGACTGGTGGCTGAACCTGCTCTCTTTGTTATGATTCAAAGTACTTCTTCCAGCATAAAGCCTACCGCTGAGGCAGTAATGGAGTACGCAGATGTAATTCTTCCACAAGATGAAGTTTGCTTTGATAATTTTGTTCAGGGGGAAATGTATCAGAAAATAAAATCGAATTTTTCAGAACTGAACCAATGAAATGGAGCCGGGCTTTAAAAAGCCCGGCTCCTAAACGTTTTAAATTGAGACCAGCCATAGAACAGGCTCCAAGTCCCAACTTCTCTTAATTGTCCCATACATAACTATTTATTCAAGCAGCTCAGAAATCATTTTTTTATAGTTATTTGTAAAAGCTTTTGTAATAATGTAATGCTCCGTTTCTTCCAGTTTAACAGTTTTAAACCCCTTATCATCAATCTGGTATATCGTTGCATTGGGAAATGCCATTAAAATAGGAGAATGTGTTGCAATGATAAATTGTGAATTTCTCTCAACCAATTGATCGATCAGGCATATCAAACTCATCTGTCTGGAAGGCGAAAGTGCTGCTTCCGGTTCATCCAAAATATAAAGTCCATTTCCGCCAAATCGATTCTTTATTAACGAAAGAAAACCTTCTCCATGGGACTGTTTGTGTAAAGATATTCCTCCATAACTATCTAATAATTGAACATCGCTGTCAAGCTCATCAATATTTGTAGATACATTATAAAAGCTCTCTGCCCGGTAAAAGAAACCATCTCTTGCTTTAACATGGCTTTTTGATAAAACTAAATAATCTGATAATTGAGAATGTGTATCCTTCGTCGAGAAATTAAAGTTCCTTGTTCCACCTTCCGGATTAAATCCAGAAGCAATGGCCAGGCTTTCTAAAAGAGTCGACTTACCTACTCCGTTCTCACCCACAAAAAAAGTAACATCTGTAGAAAATTTCAATTCCTTTTGTTCAATAAGTTGTTTTATTGCAGGTATATTAAACTCATATTTAGAATCATTATATTCCTTTTTCTTATTAAAATAAACAGATTTAATGTATATCATAGTCAACTCACCTATATCGAAACAGAAGATCCTCTGGCAGCTTTCCTAAGTATCCTTTTTCCTCCCCTAACAGTCCAAAAAAGGGAAATCATCTCCCTGATTTCCCCTTCCCTTTAATGCGATTCCCCCATGGTTTCCGGCGCCACTGTCCGGCTGGTTTCCAAAGGAGATTCAGAGGTCTTACTTCCCTCCCAGTACCGGTAGCCAAACACGCCCCCAACCGTAAGGCAAACCAGTAGAAACAAGGCAAGCAGAATCCTGAGAACCCCTATAAGGATCTCCCGTCCCTGGTTTCTTCTGCGCCTCCGGCTGCGGCTGCGTCCTCTCATCCTATCATATTCTTCCGGTTTCATCTGTAGTTTTCCCCATCCTTCCCCTATGGTTAGTCAGAAAAATACTTCTTATAGATTTCAAAAAAGTTCGTGGTAGTTGTCTTGTCATCTTTGGAGAATTTTACATCTTTCCATATCTCATTGCTGAAAGTAATCGGATTATCTTTCTTAAACTGGGAATAGATCTGATCAAAAGATTCCTTTTTCCGTTTGCGGTACAGCCCGGCTTTCCTCTCCTGGGTGGCGTCTTGATCATAATCATTTACACACCGGATTATATAATATTTGCCATTATCTTCCACTACCTGACTGATCTGACCTGCAGAAAGAGAAAAGGCAGCATCTTCATAGGAGCCAGGATTCTCCCCTCTGCCGATTTTGTATGTGGTAACAGGATTCTCAGAATATTCCCTGGCAAGTACAGAAAAATCAGCCCCCTCGGCCTCGGCCTTTAAAAGCACAGCCGAAGCTGCATCCGCATCAGACATAACGATCTGATCCACCTGGATCACTTTGGCCTCGCTGTCGCTGATCTCCAGATTCATATCCTTTGTCAGTTCATCCACTACCTTATTGGACAGGTAATATTCCTCATACATCGTCCGCACATCCGTTTCCGTGGCTCCCATGTAGGAAATATCTTCCTTTGTCAGGGAAGAAAAGTATTCTTCCGACGCTTTACGGACTTCTTCCTTCTCCGCACTAGTCAGGGTGACTCCCTTATTCCTGGCAAGGAGATTCATCATTTTCATTTCCTGAAGAAATTCCTTCACCTGATCCACCAGATAGGTTTCAAAGGTCTGGCCTCCTGGCAGGTCCACTCCCCAGATCTGATTGGTATAAATCTGCTGATACCGGTTCCTCTCCGTAGCCACGATCACCATGGATTGGGACAGCGTATACGCCTTTGTCTCCAAAGATTCAGAAACAAGGGGGATATTAGCCCTGCAACCGGACAGCAGGGCAATTGCCGCTGCAGCAGCGAGAAGGACTTTTCCCATAATCTTAAATTCTCCTTTCATGAGCATCCCTCTTTTCACGCTGCTTAAAGCAGCTTCAGTATTTTCAGGACCCCGTCGTTTACGTTCGTGTCCGTCCGAAATCTGGCTGCCGCCTTTACCTCTTCCCTGGCGTTTCCTACGGCAAAGCTATAATATGCCTGCTTTAACATCTCAATGTCATTTAACTGATCGCCAAATGCCATAGTCTCCTCCGGTTTGATCCCAAGACTATCCTGAAGAAGCTTCACTGCCTGCCCTTTGTTAATTCCCGGTCTCATACAGTCCAGCCACATATCTCCTGCTATGGTCATCTTAAGGCGGTCCGCATATTTTTGCCGTAAGGTTCTGGTATGGGCCTCCACATCGGTCTTGCGGTACACGGAGACCTTGATGAATTCAGATTCCACCTTAGTTATATCCTCTACCTGCTTCACATGGAACTTGTAGCCGTTTATCATCCAGTCCAGGAACTCCTGGTTGTCAGTCTCTGTATAAATCACATCGGGTCCGCAGATCATGATATCAAGTCCAGCCATATTCCTCACATCCTGTACCATATCCATAACCGTCTTACGCTCAATGGGGTTGACGTACAGGCTTCTGCCATGACAGCCCACATAGGCGCCGTTATCCGAAAGATAGAATACCTTTTCCTTGATGGGTTCAAATATGGATTCAATGCTGAGCCACTGGCGTCCGCTGGCCGCGGCGAACTGGATCCCCTTTGCCCGCAGCTTTAAAATCACATCATAAAGCTCAGGATTCAGCTCGTTGCCTCCATCCGGCACAAGAGTTCCGTCAATATCCGATGCAATCAGTTTAATCATTCCTTATCCTCCTGTTCAAACATCTGCTTTATCTCCTGGTACACACGTCCTACAGGCAATCCTACTACATTATTATAATCGCCGTCAATCCCTTTAATAAAAGCTGCGAATATTCCCTGTATCCCATAGGCCCCGGCTTTGTCCATAGGATCTGCACTGTCTGCATAGGCCCTTATCTCCCCGTCAGACATGGGATAGAGATGAACGTCGGTCTTTTCCACAAATGTCCTGACTTTATTTCCACGGTCTCCACAATACACCAGGGTAACCCCTGTGTATACCTGATGGGTCCTTCCTTCCATCAGGGAAATCATCCGGTAAGCGTCCTCGTGGCTGACTGGCTTGCCCAGAATCTCACCGCCTGCAGCAACTACGGTGTCCGCTCCGATGACATAAGTCCCCGGCTGCATGCGGCTGGCCACATCTTCTGCCTTCTGGCGGGACAATTCCATCACCGCCTCCTCAGGCACACTTGTGGTAATCTTCTCCGCTATGGTGCTGGGCACGATTTCCGGCGTTATTCCGATCTGAGCCAGAAGCTCTTTCCTTCTTGGTGAAGCGGAAGCCAATACAAGCCTTTCTATCTTATTCATCCCTAACCTCCAGTCACTTTTTCTGATTAATATATATAGAATAGACACAAGCGTCTATTCTTGTACTGCATTCTCCAAAAGACTCGAAAGCGAATTGGGCCCATTGCTTTTATGCTATAAAATAGCAAATAAGCGGGACCCATATCGAATCCCGCCAATCATCAATAAACCTTCAATCGTCCGATCATGGACGTATCATCATCGTCATAGTCATCCCGAAGCTGCATCCTCATGGTGTATATGAAATCTGCCATATAAAAAATCAAAAGGCCCATTGCCACCAATCGTTCAAAATCATCCGGTATCATCCCTGCCATCTGATTGACAAATCCGTTTAGGAAGCGGAAATAAAAAATTCCCAGGAACCCCCATGCAATGCTGCTTTCCAGACAGATGATCCCTTTGTAATTAAACAGCTTCCGGCTATAATCCCACCAGAAGGAACCGAACAGCCTAATCATCATGTGAGCTGTTAAAAGCTCCATAAAGGTTGCCATAGCCATAGAGGCGAAATAAAGATGAACCGGATTGCCTGCAAGAGGCTTAAGCAGGATCATCGCTCCCGTGGCACCAAATCCATAGATGATACAGAACGGTCCATGTCCGAATCCTCGATTCAGCACAGGCCTTTTATTCTCAAAACTGAGTACGGAACATTCAAGAAGGTATCCAAGTAAACTGAATAGGAAAAAACAGTTTATCCTATGATAAATTGACATATCCATTTTACCTCCAATTTTAACAATTTTTGAACTTGTTAAAGTATATAATGGATATCTTAAGAAATCAAGGACTATTTTCTTACGATTCCCAGAAAATTTTCTTCTTTATTCCCGTAGATGCAACGTATTTGATTAATAGTACTGAGAGATAAACAGCGCCAGCAAGATTCCTAAAATTGCACCTGCCGCCACCTGAAGCGGGGTATGTCCTACATATTCCTTTAATCGTTCCTGTAATATCTCTCCGCTAAGCTCAAATGGGTTTTCCAGCAGGATGCTGTTTAACAGCTTGGCCTGTTTTCCGGTTTCCCTGCGCACCCCCATGGCATCATACATGACAATCATGGATAGGACAAAGCAGACCGCAAACTCAAAAGAACCGACGCCATAGCGGTAAATGGCGGCGGTCGTCAACGCACAGACCGTTGAGGAATGGGAACTGGGCATTCCCCCAGATCCCACAAGCCTCTCCGGATTAAAGTTTTTGTTAAGGGCCAGGTCAATGATCGTTTTTAAAACCTGTGCCACCAGCCAACCGGCAACTGCAGTAATCAAAACCTGATTCCCAAGTATATCTTCCCAAAATGTCATGGTTTCCTCCGTATTATGCAGCGCTTTTCTTTCCAAATCCAAATAAGATCCAACGCTTGATCCTGGCCATTGTTTCAATCAGTCCGCAAAATTTATCAGAATAAATGATCACCATTCCCTCCCGGCTCTTTGGGGGGATGGGTGTCAGCGGCCACATATGGCGTAAAATCATATCTTTTTCTTTTTCTGTTAAATCAAAATATTTTACTGCATTATTGAGTGCAGTCCGGGGATGAGTAAAACCATGGAAATGTTCCCCCGTTTCCTTTGCATGGGTATGCCAATCATACAAAAACAAATCATGAAGCAGACCGGCTCTTGCGACCTCAGCATAATCCCAGCCCATCTTCCTGCAAATACAGTAGCCCATATAGGATACCTTAATGCAATGAGCCTTGCAGCTTGTGTCTCCGTGCTGCATATAATTATCCATGGACTGGAATACCGGACTATCTATAATGTCCCTGACGCAGTCCATATAATCTGTATCTTCACAATAATCTTCCCGTTCTACCCAGGAAGAATCTTCTGCCCATCGAATTGCTTCTTCTTTTTCTTCTCGGGTTAAATGCATGCTGTCCATCCTTATTCAAACGCTTCTTTCCTGATCCATGGCCGGCTTAATCGCCAATCAGCCAATCATAAAGTTCCTGATATTTCATGGCTGAAGTTTTCCATGAGTAATCCTTTGCCATGGCGCGGTCTATGATCTTGTTCCACTCACGCTTCTTATCATAGTAGACCCCCTCCGCGTACCGGATAATCCCTAACATCTCGTGAGCATTATAATTAGAGAACGAGAAACCGGTTCCCCGGTTCTCATATTCATTATACGGCTCAACCGTATCTTTTAAACCACCCGTTTCCCGTACAATGGGTACGGTGCCGTACCGGAGAGCCATAAGCTGGCTCAGACCGCATGGTTCAAACAGGGACGGCATAAGGAATGCATCACAGGCAGCGTAAATCTTATGGGACATTGCCTCTGAATAATAGATATTGGCTGAAACCTTATCCTGGTATTTCCACGCATAATGGCGGAACATATTCTCATACCGTTCTTCTCCGGTACCAAGGACTACCAGCTGGATATCATCACTGCACAGCTCATCAATCACGCACTGGACCAGATCCAGACCTTTTTGGTCTGTCAGTCTGGAAACAATACCGATTACAAACTTCTTCTCATCCTGATTCAGTCCAAGCTCCTGCTGCAAAGCCCGCTTGTTCTTCACCTTTTCCTTACGGAAATTTTTTAAATTATAATTCTTTTCAATATGCGGATCGGTTTCCGGATCGAACTCCTCATAATCAATGCCATTGACAATTCCCCGGAGGCTGCCTGCACGTGCACGCATCAGGCCATCTAACCCTTCCCCGTAAAACGGCATCTTAATTTCTTCCGCATAAGTATCGCTTACCGTAGTTATGGCATCGGCATAAACAATGCCGCCCTTTAACAGATTGCCATCTTTATATGCTTCCAGCTTATCCGGAGTAAAATAATAATCCGGCAGACAGGTAAGCTTCTGTATCGTCTTTGCATCCCATACGCCCTGGAACTTTAAGTTGTGAATCGTGATTACGGATTTCATGTTCCTGTAAAAATCTCCATCATGAAACCGGTCCTTTAATAAAACAGGAATAAGGGCGGTCTGCCAGTCATGACAGTGAACCACATCCGGCTGGAATCCGATAACCGGAAGCGCTGACAAGGCTGCTCTGGAGAAAAAACAAAACTTTTCCAGGTCATGATACCAGTCCCCATAGGGCTTGGAACCATTATAATATTCTTCGTTATCAATAAAGTAAAAGGTAATGCCTTCATGAGCATACTGAAGAATTCCCACATACCTGTTTTGGCCCAGATAGTCCATATAAAAATGGTCAATATAGGTCATCTGGTTCCTCAGCTCTTCTTTGATACATAGGTATTTGGGAATCATGACTCTAACATCGAAATACTTTTTATCGAAACACTTGGGAAGGGATCCCACAACATCTGCGAGACCACCTGTCTTAATAAAAGGTACTGCCTCTGATGCAACAAATAAAATCTTCTTCATCCAAAAACCTCCCTTATCCTTTTCCCGCTGGGGTATTGTCGGTTTTTATTTAGTATACTGCATTTTAAAGAAATAAGGAAGTATCAAAAGTTACAAATTAGGAAAGTTTTTTGTAATCCAGTCTTATCTTATCAGCAATTAAAGCAATAAATTCAGAATTCGTAGGTTTTCCTTTGCCGGTGCTTACCGTATATCCAAACAATTCATTGATGGTATCCATCTTTCCCCTGCTCCAGGCCACCTCTATGGCATGGCGGATCGCACGTTCCACCCTGCTGGGAGTTGTCTGATGTTTCTTTGCAATGGAAGGGTAAAGTATCTTAGTGACAGAGGTGAGCATTTCCTGATCCTGTACGGAGATAACAATGGCATCTCTCAAATACTGGTAACCTTTAATATGCGCAGGAATGCCTATTTCATGAAGCATCTGTGTTACATCATTTTCCAGGTTCTGCTCCATGTATTCCGTTTTATTGACATAAGGTTTTACTTTTTTCATCCCCTGTAAGCTGGGAGTCTTCGACTTTCTCTGTCCTACCCTTCGTACCTTATCGACGATAATATCCTTATTAAACGGCTTCATTATGTAGTAATTTGCTCCCATTCGGAAAGCATCTTCAGTAATATTCTCGCTTCCTGCTGCAGTTACCATAATAAATGACGGAATCTTTGTAACAGCACCATTTCCGCGCACCCGTTCCATAACTGTTATTCCGTCCATTCTCGGCATAATCACATCCAATAAGACAACATCAGGATTTGTTTTGAGGATCATGTTATAAGCGTCTTCGCCATTATCCGCTCTTCCTACTACGTGAAAATCCTCCTCTCCCTCCAGTATATCGTTCAGCAGATTCAATGTCTGCAGGTTATCATCCGCAATCGCAATACTAATTTCTGACATATTGATACTCTCCTTCTGATTCTTCAAAAATAGATTAAAACTAGTGTAAAGCCATTATAGTCTTGCCCTAGCTCATGCCGCAACGGGATTCTATCGCATTATTCGACAAAAGGAACTGATTTTTAAGTTGATTTTAAAAGTATTTTTTTCCTTTGTTACGTCGAAGGTCGAAAAGGCTTACCCCGGTCCAAAACCTTAAAGGTCCTTTGATTCTCCACCGGTGTTGAAAATTGAAACTCCTTGTCGTCAAAAAATTTCCGAAAATTTCCATCCCATGAATCTTATATTAGCACATAATAATTACCTTGAAAAGCACATTCTATAAAACATTCTATTTTTGTAACTTCATTTTCTATATTTCGACTATTAAGAAAAAATATTTAAATGCACTTATTGTGAAATACTTCTGAAAATATTCTCTTTTAGCCAAAATCCGTTGTAATTATTATTATTTAATCAAAAATGTGAAAAGAAAAGAAAAGAACGGCGCCGTAAATTTTTACGATTCTGTTCTTTTCTCTCCTGGCCTTAGGACTCAGTGATTGATCATGTTTTCGATGAATATCCCATACCCTCTTGTTGAGTCCTGGATAAACACATGGGTTACAGCTCCTATCAACTTTCCATCCTGTATAATCGGGCTTCCTGACATGCCCTGCACGATTCCGCCGGTCAAAGCCAAAAGATCCGGGTCTGTGACCTTAATCACCATTCCCTTACTTTTATGAGTGGTGGAATAATCCACACGCTGTATTTCAATCTCATAATCCCTCACCTTTCCGGAAACATCGCTTCGGATGTAGGCCGTTCCCTTCTTCACATCCTGCCTGTAGCCAATGGGAATGGCATCCTGCACCATGCTCTGTTTAAACCTGTCATTCACGTTTCCAAATATTCCTTCTTCTGTATTGGCGGTAATCGTTCCCAGGGTCGATCCTGGTCCATAATAGATGATCCCGCTCATCACTCCCGGCTTTCCAAAGGTTCCCTTTTCAATTCCTAGAATCGCTGTCTCATAAAGGGCTCCATTGGTAATCTGGACCACATTGCCGGTATCACTGTCGCTGATTCCATGACCCAATGCACCGAACTGTCCGTTCATGTCCACATAAGTCATGGTACCAATTCCCTGAGTGTCATCTCTGACCCAGACTCCCAGCTTGTAGGTTCCGTCTTCTGCTTCCGTGGGATTCATTTTTACATCAATGGATTCCCCGTTCCGTCTGATTTTGAGCATTGCTTCTGAGGCGCCTATTTTGCTCAGCTCATTCATCAGAGTTTCTTTGTCCTTAAGAGGTGTTCCATTGATGGCTTCAATATAATCCCCTGATTGCAGTATCCCGAAAGCAGGCTCTACAACCATTCCGTCCTTTTTTGTTACATCTCCGGTACCGATTACCATGATACCGTCGGATTTTAAGTAGATACCAATGGGTGTGCCGCAAGGAATGGCATATTTGGTATCTACTACATTCACCTGTATGTCCTTTAATTGGATCCATCCAAACAGCTTAAGCCCCAGCTTATAGCTTCCCTGGTTTTCCGAATATAAGGAAAATGGCTCATTTACCTGAAGATGGATCTTGTCGGAAGGAATATTTGATCCATTATTTAAGACCACTTCCTCGCTGTCAGAAGACAGCGTCACATCAAAAGGCATGGAGAAATGAAACTGCTCTTCTTCTTGTGCAACGATATTTAACTTGTCGGGAATTACCCGCTTCATATAGAACCAGGAAAATCCGATGCAAAAGATCAGGCTGATCCAGAACGCTCTTACTATAAATTTATGAAATTTATTTTTTCCCATCTCGCATACCTCCTTAGGTGAATGAAAGGAGACAATTTTTTTGCTCCTCTCTTAGTATGTGAGAAATTAACTAAATCACACTGTCATATTTTAGTTGTAACTATTTTCTTTCGGTGGCAGCTATTGCAATAAAATGGATATCTCTATTAGCTTTATCATCAGTCTGAACGATCAATTCAAATTCAATAATTATTTAAAAAAGATGTGATGCATATTCTTTATTTATTCTTATCATCTCCGTTTTTTCATTGATTAAACAATAAAAAATGATTAATAAGCATGCATAACACATTGATGAAGATGGCTAGGATAGAGGACTTTTTGCTGATTTTATTTGTTTTCCTTCCCTTGTTTCCCGAGAGGTATCCCTTAACCCCTATTACTTTTCTGCAAATAGATATTCATTATAAAATTGTGTGGAATTATTGCAGGAATTATTGTATAATTTTATAATAAATAAGAAACTGATACGGAGTGATTTTGTATTTTGCGGTTTTAAAAATAACTGAAAGATGGGATAATTAAGATAGTATGAATGCAGAACAGATGTGGGATAAATTTGTATTGAAAAATCAAATCGAAGGAACGGAATATCAATCATGGGCGTTTGGTGCTGTACCTGATGAACTGGCAGAATTAGTATTAAGAGGCATTAAAACAGGGACAGCTTCTGCGTATCCCATATATGAAGCAGAAAACGAAGCACTGCCAAAAGTAGGAGACTATAGCGTTATCCTCGACTCAAAGGATGATGCGGTTTGTATTATTAAAACAACGAAAATTTCCATCGTCCCATTTCGGGAGGTAAGCGAGGAACATGCCGGGAAAGAAGGCGAAGGCGATGGTTCTTTGGAATACTGGAGAAACGTGCATGTTGAATTTTTCAGCAAAGAGATGTCTGAAACCGGAAAAATTTTTGATGAAGATATGCCAGTCGTATGTGAGGAATTCGAATTAGTGTATAGACCTTAACGTTTGGGTGCTTGAAAAACTAATAAGCGGAATAACTGTTGTGGAGGACTATAAAATGGCGGTGGAAAATCAATACTTATCAGATGTGGAAGCAATATTATCTCACAGGCATGACAATGGGGCTGACCTTTGGGCAACTCCCGACAAACGGCTTTTGAAAGGATCTCCGTTTTCGACTTTTGACAGCGTGCTTTTTTTATCGGAACTTGGAGTGCCGCCGGAAGATCCTGTTTTAAAAGCTGCTGCTGATTTAATTTTCAGCGTATGGCAGGATGACGGGCGTTTTAAAATTTATCCCAAAGGTAGTATTTTACCATGTCAAACGGCAATAGCTGCCAATGTATTGTGTCATTTGGGGTATGTTTCCGATAGCAGAATTCAAACAACCTTTCGCCATTTTTTGGATACACAATACAAAGACGGAGGCTGGCGCTGCAATAAGTTTTCATATGGCCATGGGGAAGAAACGGAGTATTCCAATCCGAAACCTACACTGAATGTGCTTGATGCCTTTCGTTTCAGCGACTATTTAAATAAAGAACAGGCGCTTCATAAAGCAGTAGAATTTCTGCTTGAACATTGGGTCATTCGTAAACCCATCGGTCCTTGTCATTATGGTATTGGAACTCTGTTTATGCAGGTTGAATACCCATTCCGCAATTATAATTTATTTGAATATGTCTATATTCTATCTTTTTATGACCGTGCAAAAAATGATAGCCGTTTCCTGGAAGCATTTGATTGTTTGAAATCAAAAACAGTTGACGGTCAGATCATCGTTGAGCGAGTGGTCCCTAAGTTGGCAAAACTCTCTTTCTGCAAAAAGGGAGCTCCAAGCGCATTGGCAACAAAACGTTATCATGAAATTTTAGAAAACCTCAATAAAAAATAATCATTACAGGCTGTTATTCTGAAAAAAGAGTGTAAGCGAATAAAAAAATGCCGCAATCCTGCAAAAACATAGTGTTCATGCAGTTTACGGCATTACATGTCTGACGATGAAGAAAAATTCGAAAGCGGAAAATGAGCAGGCGAATAGAAAATCTCAGAAAATCATCTTGCTGACGCATACAAAGGATCCGCTGCCCGAACCATATCAGCGTATTCTTTTTTCAAACCCTCAAAAGCATTCTCAACTTCTTTATGTATATCCACATGGGCAATAAACCCTTTTCCTTTCGGTCCATATCCGTCTGCATTGTCTGACAATCGGGGAATCTCGCCCATTAACAGGGTTATATACCTGTCCATATCCCACATTCCCCATATCTCTTCTTCAAAAGCAAGTTCCGAATCCCTCACAATTACATGTGCGCGGTAAATGGCATAATTAATGATAGTCACATCTTCAGCGACATATTTCCGGAGTCCTGCTTCCATTCGATGCTGCATGGATGCATCTTGTGCAAGTATGATACTGTTGAAAGAAATGTTGTTTTCCTTTAGCAGTTCCAGAAGATATGTTATATTGTTTCCGCAATTTGTAGAATTACATTCCAGAAAATCTGCCTTTAATCCATAACTGTGTTCGATATATGCTTCAAATATCTTTGCTTCCGGCAGACCGGCTGTTTCTATATCAGGGAATTCTTCATGCATCTTAAGACGCAGGGTTTCCGTTGTATGACCTGCCCCGCCTGCAATGATGTATTTTTTTGCTATTCCCCTTTTCATTGCATGAGCCAGGATATCCCCGCCGCAGAGAATGCTGCCGCCGAAAAGGACCATTACGTCTGCCTGTTCTATTCCATATTTTTTTCTCAGATACTCTGATGTCAATGCAGGAACATCCCTCTTCCCACAAAAATCACCTAAAATATTTACACATTCCGCAATATATTCTTTCAATGATTTTTCCTTTCAATGCATCAATGGACAGGTTCTAAGGAACAAAAGCAAAAGCCACTGCCAAAAATATGGCCGGTAGCAGATTGGCAACTTTTATCATCTTTCCCCAGATAAGATTCATGCCCACGCAAAAGATCAGGACGGAGCCGGTTAATGACAAATTAGACAGAGCCTGGGCCGTCATAATGGGTTCAATGAGTCTTGCCAGAAGGGTTATGGTTCCCTGAAACAGGGCTACCGGTATAGCCGAAAAGATGCATCCTTTTCCCAGGGAAACAGTCATGACCAGAATAATGATCAAATCAAGGAGAGCCTTTGCAGCTAGAATTGTATAATCACCGGAAATCCCATCCTTGATGGCACCTACCACTGCCATGGCTCCGATGCAGACCGTAAGAGAGGCCGTTACAAATCCGTCTACAAATTTTGCATCGCCGCTGCTGTTTGTTATTCTTTTAAGCCACTCTCCAAACCGCTCCATGGCTGATTCAATGTTCATCCACTCTCCAAGAAGGGATCCTATGAAAAACGATAGGATGAGCATCATTGTTCCCCTGCCGGCAAGCTCTCCCTGCCGGATGACCAGCATTTCTTCCATAACGCCTTCAATGCCAAGAAACAGCACACATATTCCCGCTCCGCTCATCAGCGTGCGCTGGTAACGCTCCTCCATCTTCTTCCCGAAGAGAAGGCCTCCCAAGCCTCCTGCCGCAATCCCCGCCACATTTATCAGTGTTCCAAGTCCAATCATGTTCTCATACTCCCGGGCGTCTGCCTTCTTTTGCCAGCCGCTTCATCTCTCTTGCATTCGCTCTCACTGCCTCGGTTATCTCTGCGCCTCCTAAAAGCCTTGCCAGCTCCTCTACTACCTCTTCCCCGCTTAAAGGGTGTATGGAAGTGGTTGTACGGCCCTCTTCCACCGCCTTTGCAATCTCGTAATGGCTGTCAGCCATGGCAGCGATCTGGGGCAGATGGGTGATGCAGATGACCTGATGGTTCCCGGCAATATAGGCCAGCTTTTCCGATACCTTCTGAGCCGTACGGCCGCTGATTCCGGTATCAATCTCATCAAAAATTAAAGTAGGAATGTCATCGGTATCCGCAAGCACAGTTTTAATGGCCAGCATGATTCTGGACAGCTCGCCGCCGGAAGCTACCATGCCCAAAGGCTTTAAAGGCTCTCCCGGGTTCGTGGAAATCAAAAATTCCGCTTCGTCATAGCCATTGGCTGTATAGTGGCCAAGGCGTGAAAATTCCATGGAAAATTCCACATCAATAAAATTTAAGTCCTTAAGCCCTTCCATTATTTTTTTTGTCAGTTCCTTGGCTGTATTCTTTCTCATTTCGGATAATTGACCGGAAAGAAGCTCCAGACGGTCCAAAACCTTTTGGAGTTCTTCTGCCGTCCTTTTTCTGGCTCCGTCATAATCCTCCAACTCTTCCAGGCGTTTCTGCTTTTCTTCCAGATTAATAAATATCTGACTTAGGCTTCCTCCATATTTTGCTTCAAGATTATGTAAAACATCAAGCCTCTCTTCCATCTGCCTGTATTCATCTTCGTCAAAGGACATATCATCCATGTATGAGGTTATTTCCCGGCTGATATCACTTAAAATGGAATCGGCATCAAATAACTGATCCCTTATGACAGAGAGCCTGTCATCATAGGAGGCTACCGTTTCCACCTCTTTTAAAGCACGGCTGATGAAATCCGTATCCACGGCGGAATAAGCCATGGAAAGGCTTTCGGATATCTTTTTTGCATTCAAAAAAAGACGGTATCTGGAGGTCAGTTCTTCCTTTTCCCCTTCTTTTAGCCCGGCATTTTCGATCTCTTCTATCTCATAGCGGATAAAGTCCATTTCCCTGAGCCTGGCTTCTTCGTCAAGCTGGAAGGCGGAAAGCCGGTCCTTTAACCGGACGTATTCCCGATAAGTGTCTGCAATATTCTCTTTTAGCTTATGGGACTTTTTCTCCTGGTAGCGGTCCAGAATCTCAAGATGTTTTGATTTGTAGAGTAAAGACTGATGTTCATGCTGTCCATGAATATCGATGAGAAGGCCCGTGATTTCCCGCAGCTTTCCTGCGGTTACGGTTTCATCATTGATTTTGCTTAAACTTCTGGAGGGCATGATCTTCTTTGAGATGATCACCGTGCCGTCTCCATCCGGATAGACATCAAACGCCTTTAACAGGCGGACTTTCCCCGGGTCACTGACCGTAAAGATCAGCTCAATATAGGCGTATTCTGTGCCCTTTCGAATGATATCCTTTGGTGTTTTTCCCCCCAGGGCAATGGTAACCGAACCGATAATAATAGATTTACCGGCTCCGGTCTCACCGGTCAGGACATTAAAGCCCTGTCCAAATTCCACATCGGCTTTTTCGATCAGGGCTAAGTTCTTTACGTGTAATTCTGAAAGCATGGCGGCCTCCTTTATCCCGTAATGAGTTTCTTTAGTTTGTCCATCATAAGTATGGTATCATCGGCACTTCGAATGGCACACATGATGGTGTCGTCACCTGCGATGCAGCCCACCATCTCACCGAAATGAAGGGCATCAAGTGCCGCCGCCACTGCCATGGCCATGCCGGATACCGTCTTAATAACCAGAATATTCTGCGCCATGTCCATTGATAAAAAGCCATCCCGCAGGATCCGGATGTATTTGTCACTGAAAGAGCCCTGGTTTTGAAGTACCACATACCTCTGCTTTCCTGACTCAGACTGAACCTTTGTAAGCTTCAGCTCCCTGATGTCTCTGGAAACCGTCGCCTGAGTGACCGCAAAGCCTGCCTGATTCAAATAATCTGCCAGCTCCTCCTGGGTTTCAATCTCGTGTTTTCCAATAAGTTCCACAATTTTGCTGTGTCGTTCCAGTTTCATAGTGCCCCTCCCTATATACCAGCCATCTTGTTGCGCAGGTTATCTAAAAATGATATGTTTTTCAGCTTTATCAGAATGGTTTTAATATCCGACCGGCGTATCTCGATGCAATCGCCTGGATAAAGCTCCGTGGTCGTATCTCCGTCAAATACAGCCGCCTGGCTTATGCCCTTCTTCCCCGTCATTTCGATCTGGATCCAGTCATCTGCGGAAAGGACGATACTCCTTGTTCCCAGGGCATGGGAACAGATGGGAGTCAGGACCACCATTTTGGAATCCGGGACAATGATGGGGCCTCCTGCAGAAAGATTGTAAGCGGTGGAGCCGGTGGGTGTTGCCGCAATAAGCCCATCAGCCCGGTATTCATTTAAAAACTCTTGGTTTACATAAACCTTAAACTGAAGCATCTTTAACTGTTCGCTCCTGGTTATAACGATTTCATTTAAGGCAATATCCTGGCAGACAGCCGTTCCCTTGCGGTAAATACAGCCGTCTAACATCATCCGTTCTTCCAGCTTATAATCATTGGCAAGAAGGGCAGAAAGAGCATCATTGATATCCTCCGTGCGGGATACCTGGGTTAAGTACCCAAGGGTTCCCCGATTGATCCCGATCATGGGGATATTTCGTCCTGCCAAGTCTCTTGCCGCCTGGATCAGGGTCCCGTCGCCTCCCAGGGTGATCAGACACTCCGTCTCTTCCGGTACCATGGAAGCATCGGTATAATGGCTTTTCCCCTGCCGCTTCTCCTGGTCTTCTCCCCCGATCAGACAGACCGCCCCATGACCGGTAAGATAGTCACGAATGGCTTTCGCAGTCTCTCTGGCCCCTTCTTTGTCAGGGTTCATGATTACATAAAAATATTTCATATTAAAACTCCTTACCTGCAAGGATACTTTTAATCCGCTTTGCTGCCTGTTGTAACAGGCCGCTTTTAGTTTCCTGTTAAATTCCCATGGGCCTCTTCCACGATCTGTTCCGGATTAAGACCGCATTCCGGGCAGGCCTCTCCTGATTGATGATTTTTCAAGTGAAGGAGATACTCGATGTTCCCTTCCGGCCCCTTAATGGGGGAGTATTCCAGATGAAGTGCTTCAAAGCCAATGCTTACTGCATGGGAAATGACCATCCGGATCACTTCCAGATGGACGGATTTTTCCCTTACCACGCCCTTTTTCCCCACTTTTTCCCGGCCGGCTTCAAACTGGGGCTTTATAAGGCAGACGACCTCTCCTTCATCCGTAAGAAGGGCTTTTACAGGTCCTAATACCTTTGTCAGGGAAATAAAGGAAACATCAATAGAGGAAAATTCGATTGGGTCGGCCAGATCTCCAGGAGTGACATAGCGGATATTGGTCTTTTCCATACACACCACACGTTCATCGTTCCTCAGCTTCCATGCAAGCTGACCGTGGCCTACATCCACTGCATAAACCTTAACGGCTCCGTTCTGAAGCATGCAGTCTGTAAAACCGCCTGTGGAAGAGCCTACATCCATGCACACTTTTCCTTCCAGAGTCACGTCAAAATGAGTCATGGCTTTTTCAAGCTTTAAACCGCCCCGGCTCACATACCGCAGAGTGCTTCCTCTTACCTCGATGTTCGAAGTTTCCTCAAATGTGGTACCGGCTTTGTCTTCTTTATCCCCGTCTACATAGACGATCCCGGACATAATGACAGCCTTGGCCTTTTCCCTGGATTCAGCCAGTCCCCGTTTTACTAAAAGCACATCCAAACGTTCTTTCATGCCTTTTCCATTTCCCTTGTTTTATCTTTATATTTTTTCCATTCTGCATTCTGGCGCTCCGTATCAAGATATTCCTTTTTGAGCCGCCATATGATAGAATTGCTGTCAATCCCAAGCCCCTTCCGGAGCAGGGATACGTTGCCATGCTCCACATAGGCATCCGGCAAGGCGATATTTATAACCTTTACATGCGGATAGTGCTCGTGGATATAAGCGGTGACCCCGGGGCCAAAACCTCCCTGAAGGACATTTTCTTCCATGACCGCGATAAGCCAGTGCTTCTTTGCCAAACGGTCCACCAAATCCCGGTCAAAAGGCTTCACAAACCGGCCGTTGGCCAAAGAACAGTTCCAGCCTTCTGCCTTCAGTTTTTGCCTTACATGCTCCCCTGTGCTCACCATGCTTCCTACTGCTAAAAGAGCAATATCCTTTTCCTCATAGAGCATCTCTCCCTTGCCATATTCAATGGGAGCACGAAAACTCTTTAAGCCCTGGTAAGCCTCTCCTCTTGGATAGCGCACCGCAAACGGGCCATTGTAGGACAGGGCAAACTCCATCCCATCCATAAGCTCCCATAAGTTTTTCGGCGCAAACACGCTCATATTAGGGATAGCAGTTAAATAGGATAAGTCAAAAATTCCCTGATGGGTCTCCCCATCACTTCCCACAAGCCCTGCCCGGTCTATGGCAAAGACCACAGGCAGATTCTGAATGCAAACATCATGGAGGATCTGATCAAAGCCGCGCTGTAAAAAAGACGAATAAACGGCCACAACCGGCTTTAAGCCGCCTGCCGCCATTCCAGCCGCCGAAGTCACCGCATGCTCTTCTGCAATTCCCACATCAAAAAAACGGTCAGGATACAGACGGGAAAACCGCTTTAAACCTGTTCCATCCGGCATGGCTGCCGTTACCGCAACGATTCGTTTATCCTGCTCAGCCAGACGGCAGATGGTTTTGGAAAACACATCCGTATAGCTGGGATTATTCTTCTTTTTCTTCGGTTCCCCGGTGATGATATCAAAAGGATCAACTCCATGGAATTTAGAAGGATTCCTCTCCGCCAGGGCATATCCCTTGCCTTTCTGGGTGATCACATGGACCAGCACGGTATGGGGAAGCTTCTTTGCTTCCCGCAGGGCCCTGGAAAGGGCCTTTATATTATGGCCATCCACCGGACCAAGATAGGTGATCCCCATATTCTCAAATAGCATTCCAGGTATGAGCAGCTGCTTAATGCCGTTCTTTGTCCTGCTGATCTTATCAATGATCTGATCTCCTACAACCGGAATCCGGGAAAGCACGTTGGTCACGTGTTTCTTTAAGTCCAGATACCCTTCTCCGGTACGGATGCTGTTTAAATAAGTAGACATGCCACCTACATTTTCTGAGATGGACATGTTGTTATCGTTGAGAATAATAATGAAATTCTTGTTCATCCTGGCCGCATTATTTAAAGCTTCATAGGCCATGCCGCCTGTTAAGGCGCCGTCTCCGATTACGGATACCACAAAATGATCCTCTCCCAGCACATCTCTTGCCTGGGCCAGTCCTAGTCCGGCTGAAATGGAAGTAGAGCTGTGACCGGTATCAAAGGCATCACAAGGACTTTCCTTTCTCTTTGGGAAGCCGCTCATGCCGCCGTATTGCCGCAGGTCGTCAAATTCATCTCTCCTGCCGCTTAATATCTTATGGGTGTAGGACTGATGCCCAACATCCCAGATAACCTTATCCTTTGGAAGGTCAAAAGCAAGGTAGATCGCCATGGTTAACTCCACCACTCCTAAATTGGAAGCCAGATGGCCGCCTGTCATGCTTATTTTTCCTACCAAAAAGTCACGGATTTCCTGACTTAAATTATCAAGCTCCTGTTTTGACAGTTTTTTGATATCCTCAGGCCCGTTTATTAATTCCAGCATCATATTCTTATCAGATCCTTTTTTAGCCTTATCGTTAAACGGCTTACTTTTCCCGGTTCACAAGTATCCGAATCAGCGCTTCCAGGAATTCATTCTTCCCTGGGAGCTTATGGAGACAGGAAATCGCCTCTTCTGAAATCCTCTCCACATCCTGCTTCGCCTTTTCAATTCCCTCCAGGGTTACATAGGTAGTCTTATGGTTCTTTTCATCACTGAGCACAGGCTTTCCAAGAACCTCCGCACTGCTGGTTAAATCCAGGATATCATCCTGTATCTGAAATGAAAGTCCCAGACAGGAGGCCATCTTCTCCACCAGCTTCAGCTGTTCTTCATCTGCTCCGCCGAGAACGGCTCCGATCATCATAGCGGCCTCTAAAAGCGCTCCGGTCTTCAACCGGTAAATGAAATCAAGCTTTTCCCTTGGTACAGGCTTTCCTGCCAGCTCCACATCAACGGTCTGACCGCCTATCATCCCAAAAATTCCTGTTTTTTCTGCTAAAATCCCCATGCACCTGGCAACCAGGTCCGGCCGATCCGTCATGGAAAGAGCTTTTGCAGCTGTCTCCATGGAATAAATCAGCAAACCGTCTCCCGCCAGAACCGCCATGTCATAACCGAATTTAACCCATGCTGTAGGAAGTCCCCGTCGCAGGGTATCATTATCCATGCAGGGAAGGTCATCGTGAATCAGGGAGGAGGTGTGAATCATCTCAATCGCCGCCATAAAAGGCTCGATCTCTTTCCCCTTACCGCCGAATAAGCGGTAGGTCTCCTCCATCAGCATAGGACGAAGCCTCTTTCCTCCAGCGCGAACGCTGTAATCCATTGCCGCCAGAACTGTACTCTGATGGCCCTCCACAGGAGGCAGGTATGTTTCTACAACATGCCTTACTTCCTCTGTACGGGCTGAAAACATTTCTTTATCATTCATGTTCCTCACCATTTTCCTCTAACACGATAATCTTTTTTTCCACTTTATCTATTTTTTCATTGCAGAACTTTACCAGCTTCATGCCGGTCTCATAATACTGAAAGGATTCCTCCAGGGAGCATTCTCCGCTTTCCAGTTTTTTAATGAGCTCTTCCAGCTCTCCAAATGTCTCTTCAATCGTTTTTTCTTTTTTTGCCGCCATAAATCCGTTTCTCCTTATTACCTGTCTCCACGAACTTCCTCCCGCTGGCTGCCAAATAAGCCGGATTCCGCCGGGGCAACACGGGAAACCACCGCCTCCATGCTTCCATCCCTAAGCCTCAGCCCAATTTTGTCACCGGCTTTTACCTGCTTCACGGAATCAATCCGCCTGTCTTTTCCATCAGTTACAAAACCATAGCCGCCTCCCATCCTCTTAAGAGGGGATTCTGCTTCCAGGCGGCTGATGAAAATCTCCAGCCTGTGTCTGTCCCTGACCGCCTGCTTTTCTATCAGCTGTTTTATGTGAAGCTTTTCTTCTTCCGCCCTTGCCCGGTATGAGGCCGTTCTGGACAGAATCAGGTTTTTTAGCTTGTCCTCTATGTCCACAAGCCTTTGCCGGCATTCATGGATGCTGCGCTTTGGGTCATGCAGTTTCAGCTTTAAGGCGTACTGGTTTCCATGAAACCGGTAGCGTTCCAGCTTTCTTTCCACGGTCCTTAAGAGCGTATGACCGTACATTTCCACCTGCTCCTCAAACTTGCTGTAATCAAATACAGCAAGCTCTGCGGCTGCAGAAGGTGTGGGGGCACGCATGTCCGCCACATAATCTGCGATTGTCACATCGGTTTCATGGCCTACCGCAGAGATCACAGGAGTGGTGCAGTTAAAAACAGCCCTTGCCACAACTTCCTCATTAAATGCCCATAAATCCTCAATGGAACCGCCGCCCCTCCCAACGATCAGGACATCAAGTCCCATCTGGTCCAGGGTTTCGATCCCCTTTACAATGCTTTCCTTTGCGCTCTCTCCCTGGACAAGAGCAGGGTAGAGATAAAGCTGCACATAAGGATTGCGTCTGGTCGATATATTTATAATATCCTGGATGGCAGCTCCGGTAGGAGCCGTCACGATTCCTACGGTTGTTCCGTACTTTGGAATCGGTTTCTTATATTCAGGAGAAAACATCCCCATTTCTTCCAGTTCATCACGCAGTTTTTGGAACCTTTCAAACAGATCACCGATTCCTTCTTTTGTGATCTCCTGAGCATAGAGCTGGTATCTTCCGTCCCGCTCATAAACCTCCACGCTGCCCTTTACCACCACCTGCTGCCCTTCCTCCAGCTTAAAAGCAAGACCCTTCCTGTGCCCGGCAAACATCACTGACGCCATAGACGATTTCCCGTCCTTTAAGGTAAAGTAAATATGACCGGAGGTATGGTATTTACAGTTGGACACTTCACCCTTAACGGATATCCGGTTCAGGGCGAAATCCTGGGCAAACATATTCTTAATATAGGCATTGACCTGAGTAACGGAATACACACTTGCCATATCTTACACCAGCTTTGCCAGGACTCCGTTAATAAATGCCGGAGCTTCATTCCCGCCGTACTTTTTAGCCAGTTCCACAGCCTCATTGATGGCTACTTTTTCCGGCACATCTTCATCAAATAATATCTCATACAGAGCCAGGCGTAGTATTGTAAGTTCAGCCTTACCCATACGTTTTGTCTTCCAGCCTTCGGCTACTTCGTTGATCTTTGAATCCAGTTCAGGGATTCTGACCATAACGGACTCTGCCCTTTCTCTTAAATAAGCAGCATTTTCTTCACTCATATCCACATCATGGATGATCTCTTCTATGCCCTCGGCGTTTAAATCATCCTCTTTTGGTTCCTCAAAATATTGAATAAGCTGCCCTGTCTTCTCCTCTGCTGGATAAAAATCCGCACAAAAGAGCATTTTAAAGCAGTGTTCGCGCATTTTACTTCTGGTCATTTCCCATGGTCCTCCTATTGGTGATTTTCTGGACATTTGGAATTATTATACCTTACCAGGGTTTTTTATACAATAGAAACTTTGCTATTCGCCAAAAACCTCTGAATATTATCAAGCACTTTTTCGCTTAAAATTCCAAAGGCCTGCCTGGTTCTCCCTGCCGAAGCATTGACACAAAACACCATGGGATGTTTTAAAAGCTCCCCGTCTCCTGCTGCTCCTGCCGTATCGCAGGCAAACCGGTTGTCCCCGGCATCCAGCCAGTTTTTTAAATCTTCCGGTTCAAAGGCAGGTCCAATGGACGTATTAAACAGGATCTTTCCATTTCCCAGCTTCTGGAACTCTTCTTCATGCAAAAGGATCACATTCTTATTTAAGCAGGTAAATACCACTTCGCTGCTCTCTAAAAGCTCTCCTAATGGACGATATCCGATTCCTTTTTCCTCATACTGCGGCTTTCTGCTCCTGCTGTAATAGGAAACATCTGCCCCAAGAAACTTCAAAGCATTGGCGATCATGCCTCCGGAAACACCCATTCCAACGATTCCTATCTTTAATCCGGTAATCTCTACCGGCATATCCTTCCACATGGGCCTGTCATATCCATGAAGAAAGCGCACCAGTTCACAGATCGCATATTCCACCACTCCAACATCGCCGTAATCACGGATTCCCATAACTGTAATCCCATGCTGTTCTGCGTAAGCAATGTCTACATTTGCGCTCTCCTTTGAATAAAGGCTGCAGCACATCCCCACATATTTGATTTTAGGACATCGTTCAAAGACATATTGACTGATCTTTGATGTATAGCTTAAAAGCACTCCATCCGCATCTCCGATCCTCCTTATGATCTCTTCGTCATCACAGGGAATATCCTCGTACATCACCACCTGTTTTGCATATTGGAAAAGCTCTTTCTCTGCTTCTTCTACCAGACTCACCGGCTCTATGGCAACCAACTTCTCAAACATCTTCTTATCCTCCTGTCAAGCTATATTCACAATCCGCGACCCTGCTGCTCACAGTGTGCCCCGCTCTGCCGGGCATAACCGTATAACAGCTATCGTTTAAAATACGATTGGTGACACAATATTCTGCAGGACAGCCACTACACTCCAGCCGGCAATGGCGCTGGTGCTTGAATAAATATCCACAACAGCCTTTACGCCTTCAATTTCCGCAGTGATCTTATGGTCATCCCCAATCATTCCCGGAACGCTGTGAATGTTCACCCTGGTTTTATCCGGTCCCACAGTTGCCAGGGATGACGCTACCGCAACATTCACCTTTGTAGGAAGTAGTCCGATTGCCTCTTTTGCATTGCCGTCAAACACCATGGTGCTTTCCTTATCGGTCATTAAATGTTCCTCAAAAAGAGGTGTATACATTAAGGATTCCGGACCTTTTCTTGTCTCAATCCCTGCTTTCGCCTCTCCCATGAGAGAAACCGTACGAAGCACGTCAAAGCCGCCCACCGCTCCTGAGGCGATGTATACCCTGGTATTATGTTTTACAGCCGTTGCCTTCACTCTCTCATAAAATTCTTTATCCGCAAAGGCGCCAATGGACAGCACGATGAGATTACATCCATTTGCCAGAATCTTCTCCGCCATGTCTCTGACGGAATCCCCAGATGCCGCCTCAGCGATGTAATCCGGTTTTAATTCCAGCAGTTCATCGATCCCTGCGCAGGAGCTGCAGCCACTTTTCTCTGCCAGGGCTTCTGTCTTTTCCTTTGTCCTCCCAACGATTCCCACCAACTCATACTCAGGCAGTAACCCATCGTTCCATGCTCCGGCAATAATTTCTCCAAGATAACCGTTTCCAATAATTCCAAGTCTAAGCTTATTCATGCTTTTCTCCTTTTAGTAGTTTTAAAAACATTAAATTTCATTATACCTGAAATCAAAAGGACTTTCAAGGAGTGCAGGACTCCAAGACTCAAAGCTGGAATGCAAACTGATTTTTCCCTTTTCCCTTTGCCAGATATAATGCCTGATCCGCCCGTCTTAATATGGCATCGTATTCCGTCTCCTGTTCTCCTACCAGGGTGATTCCGATGCTTGCATGTATGGTTCCGGAGGCGTGAAATGCATTTAATATCCGTTTTGCAATGGCTTCCGGATGTTTCCTTCCGCTTAAGCCGTACAGCCAGATGCAGAACTCATCTCCGCCAAAACGGACAATCACATCCTCTTTTCTTGTACAGGCGCTTAAAATCTGTCCTGCCTGGGTTAGAACCAGATCTCCCTTATGATGGCCGAAGGTGTCATTAATTTTCTTGAAATCGTCAATATCAAGGAACATACAGGCATAAAACCTCTTTTTTCCTCCGCCTTTCAGTCTCTGTTCCACCAGCTTTCTAGCTGTTTCTCTGGTATAAACGCCTGTTAAATAATCCTTTTGCGCACGCTTCGCTTCCTTTTTCCGTAAATAAATAATACAAATAATAAGAAGAACGGTACAGGACACCATAGCCGTTGAACCTGCAATAAAGACTTTTGACAGTTTACTGATCTTGTAAAGAGCGCCATCATAGCTTTCTGTTTTCACCATGGAAGCCACCATCCAGTCTTCAACTCCCGCAGGCTGATAATAAAGAAGCTCCCTGCTGCCCTTGGAATAAAAGGAGACATATCCAAAGCCCCCGCTCTCCGCGGTCTTTTTCATCTGTTCCAAAGATTGTCCGTCTCTAAATTCCATGGTTTTGAGTATATCATAAACATTGGCATAAGATTCATACCCAGGGCACGTGGCCACCAGCTCTCCGGACCTTGTGAAAACCAGGCTGGCACCATATGGGCTTAACTCTGTACTGTTTAAATACTTCCCCAGTTCTTCAGCGGTATACTCCATACAGACCGACCCCTTTGCTTGTCCCTCCCTAACCACCGGAACGGACAGAGCGATCCCTGACTGACCGTTAAAGCCATTGGAGGGCAGCCTGGAAATGCTGTTTCCTCCCTTTAACCCCTGGGATTCATGGATCCCGTAATACGTAATTCCCTGCCCGCCTAAAACTCCAATTTCCGATCCTTCCGGCAGATCACCATAAGCAGAGAATGCCTCAAGCACTTCAAACCTTTCCCGGATCATTCCCCGAAAATAGGTAAGTGCTTCGTCATTCTCCCTTTTTAAATCCTGGTAAGTCTGTTCTATCAGACTTTTTTCCACCTCTTTGAAGTAATAAATGTTTAAAGCGAATATCCCTATAATTACCGATACCACCAGACCAAACAATGTCATCACCCTCAGCGAGTAGCGGTCTTTCTCCTTATCAGCCATCATATATGAAAACACCTGTCCCTTTATAAATCCCGAATCATATCCTTACAGCATTTATTCTTTTGTACACAAAGAAAAGCGGGGGCATGAACCTTTTCCCGGTTCGCCCCCGCGATAGACCTTTTCATCTATTTATTCTCTTCCAATGCTACACCGGCAATCCGGATGTTTACATCCAGAACCGTTAAGCCTGTCATGTTCTCAATGGCGTTCTGTACCTTCTCCTGAACCTTCTCACTGACGGCAGGTATGCTGTAACCGTATTTGATGTTTAAGGATAAATCCACCGATACATGTTCTTCTGTCAGCTCCACCTTAACACCCTTGGATAAATTTTTCATGCCCAGCTTTGACACCAACTCATTGGTGATGTTGCCAGCCATGGAATCTACGCCTTCTACCTCGGTTGCTGCAAGACCTGCAATGATGGCCACCACATCGTCCGCAATCTGTACTTCGCCAATTTTATCTTTTTCATATACCTTGTGAGTATTTCTGCTTTCCATTTCTGCCACAGCAATTCCCTCCTGTACTAATATTTATATACTAATGAATCAACTGGATATGCAGGCATATCCGCCTGATTCAAAAGCGGGGGGTTGAAAGATGTTTTTTCTTCCGACCCTTTAGGTTCTGGAATCATTATAGCAAAACTGTCCACAGTTTGCAAAGGCTTTTTACTCTTCCAATTTCATAAGAGTGATTACGATGCTTTCCGCTCCCACTTCTGTTTTTCTCTTTACGATGTCCTCAATTTGAGCCCGCTGAGGATCTGTAATGCTGGAGGCATTGATAACAACATCCACTTTTCCGCTGGAAATGCTGACCACCGGATCTGCAAATCCTTTGGCAAGCAGAAGAGTTTCCGCTGCATTTTCTTTTTCAGCAATAGCCGTCATATCAATCATTTCCTGAATGGCCTGCTGTTTTGCTGCTTCTTCAATGTTTGGATTGTTGATCAGGTTCATTAAGGTTTCCTTATTCTTTGCCCTTACCTGCTCCCGATTTAACTGTACGCTGGATATGTATTCTGATACGTTCATTCCGCTGGTAAGCACCGCTTCTCCAGGGTTGTCAAGGCCGGTTTTTGCCGCCTGTGTCTCATTTGCCGCTAAGTCTACCGATCCATCGCTTTGTAAAGCCGCATCGGTTTCTCCTGCCGCCAGTTTATCAATATCCTCTGCATCCTGGTCAAGGCTTGCAATATCCTGATTTGTATCACTGCCGGTAAGGGACTGGTTTTCCGCTAAAATATCTTCTTCAGAAATATCAGTCATTCCAGCTTCATAGACGTCTTTCCCGGAAGCGGCCTCCTGCTTTCCTGCATAGTTTAAATATCCAGCAGCTGCTATCATAACGGCTAAGGTGGTGATAATAATCTGGTTTCTTCGGAACAGTTTCTTCATATCCATTTTCTTTGGGGTTCTAGGGACTTTGGGCTCATTGCTTGTTTTCCAACTTCTCATACATGACACTCCTTTTTATTCCACCCTCTTTAATACTTTAATTTTATGTGGGGGCAGGTTAAATAATGCTTCCATGGCACCGGAAATTTCAGCTTTTACCGTAGGACTGCCACCGCCCTGGGCACTGATGATGATTCCTTCTATTTCCGGACGTATCTCTTTCTCCACAATGGGAGCTGTATTTTCTCCTGAACCAGTCAGAATAGTGTTTTCCTTGCGATCTGCGCTGGTGATCTTTCTGATTCCCCCGGAGCTGTCCTTTTCCTCAGTAGATGAATCCGAACTGTCTTTATCGACTCGGAGTACCTTCTCCTCTGAGGATTTCAGTACGATCATTACTTCTACCTGACCGACCCCATCCACGGTTTTTAGGATTCTCTTCACCCTCGCCTCCAGTTGTTCCTCATAGGTCCGGTCTGCTCCTGCCGCAACAGCCGCTTCCCCATCTGCCGGCTCTGTCACAATCCCTTTTTGCAGTGCCGTCTGGTTTTTGCTTTCTGCTGTCTTCTCTACCCTGGCAGCCATGCCCGAACCGGAGGGAAATGTAAGGATCAGGATAATCATTCCAACCGCCAGCAGGATCAGCCATTTATCCTTTCCCATCTTCCATTTGAATTTCAATATCCTGTTCCTCCAAATCATAATATTCCGCAATCCGCCTTCTAAGACCAGAAAGCCGTGAATTTTCTTCCTGCTTCTGTTTTCTCACATCCTCCAGTCCCTTATCATCAGTCTTTTCCGGTTCAGAACCGGCTATTTTCACTTCTTCCACTTCCTGTACCTTTTTTACCGGCAGATTTCCATTACCGGAAACTGCAATATCTGTTCCCTCATCTCCGGTTTTTCCCGGTGACAGAAGCAAGGACACCCGCACGACATGGCCAAAGGTACCGCTTGCCTGATCCTGGTTAATCTCCGCCCTGGATTCTCTGCAGGTAAAGCCTTCGGTCTCAGCCATGGATTTTAAATCCGTTCCAACCGCCTCTTCATATCTGGCAATCATGCTTTCCAGCCTTTTCCCTTCCATTTCTGAAAGCTTTCCTGTTAACTCCCCGGCTTCCTTTTTAAGGCTTATTGACTCAAAATAGTAAGCCAGCGTATCATCAAGCCTCAAGCCCCCTGTAATGGGCTTTAATACCAGAAGGATCAGTACCATGCCGGCAAATAATTTTATGTATTTTTCATATTTTTTATTTGGCAGGAGGTTTCCCACCACAGTTATAAAAATCAGGTAATAGGTTATATTGCGTATCCAGCTAAACAATTCTTCCATGCCACTCACCCGGTATAATAGGTCACATTGGTAGAAGCGCATACAAGCGCTATAGTAACAACAAAGAGAATCACTGCAGAAGCCGCTACAGACAGCAGCATTTTGTGGCCTTTGGCCATTTCTGAAATACAGGAAACAATCCTTTTATCACAAACCGGCTGCAATAGGGCTGCAACACATTGGTATAAAACCATCAGCACTGCCAGTTTAATCAGGGGAATCACGGAAAGGATAAGAAGTACGATAATGCCGGCTGCACCAATGGTATTTTTTATAAGTACCCCGGAGCCTAAAACCATTTGGGCAACCGAGTTGACGCCCTGGCCGATTCCCGGAATGGCTCCGATCAGCTTCTGAATGGCTCCCGTTTTCATGGAATCCACGTAGGGCAGAACCATGGACTGTATGAGATGAAACCCAAGCACAACTCCCACCAGGGTCTTTAAGCTCCAGGAAACTACCTGTTCCAACAGTTCCGTAAGCTTTGAAAGCATTTCTTCCTTTGCAATATGGCCTGCCATGACCAAAAGAGCATAGACTCTTATGAGTGCTAAAAGTACCTGTCCAAGAAGCCACTGGGCGGCAACGATGACAAGCAGTGTGAATTCATAGGAAGCCGCCGCCGATGCACTGCTTCCCGCAAATGCCGCCGCCAGGAAATAGGCAGGCATCAATACCTTGGTAAAATCCAGAATCTGCCCCACCACATTTCCCGTAATGGTCACGCTTGTAAAAAAGCTGGCCGCCAGATAGGTAAACAGAAGCAAATAGGTGACAAAAAACCCGGTTTCTGAAATCTGGCTTCCGGTAAATACACTGGAAAAGTTGGAAAACACCGCTCCAATGATTCCCAGCACCATGATTTGCCCCATCATATGCCCGCTGTTTCTTACCTCCCCCACCAATAGATCTTTTAACGCTTTTCCGACTTGTCCCATGACCTCGTTTAATTTTCCATCCATCAGATCTTTCATAAGTTTTTTAAAAGAAAGATTCATGCCCTGGTTCTCCTTCGACCGGTCCAGAAAATTCTGGATATCCGTTAAATCATACTGATCCAGGTCTAAATTTTCCGCCGGGATGGATGCTTCCTTACCTGATGATGTTTCCGCTCCCAGGCTGTCCTTGCAAAAAAGAAGCAGCATTAAACTAATAAGGCACAGCAGGAAAAAGGCGGTTCTTTTCATAGTCCTTAACCCTCCCGTCATGATAAAAATACCTGCAGTGTCTCGATCAGCGCAAGGAGAATGGGCATGCTGACCGCCAGAACGGAAAGCTTTCCAAATATTTCGATCTGAGTCCCTACGGCTCCATATCCGGCATCCTTGCATATCCCAGCGGCAAATTCTGCGATGTAGGTAATTCCTATCATCTTTACCAATGTGGTTAAATAGACGCTGTTAATCTTAATATAGGTCTGGATCTCCTTCATCGTATCCAGAATGGTGGTGAGCTTTCCCATGCCGTAAAAGAAGATAAAAAAGCCCGCCGCCATGACCAGATAGGTCCCATATTCCCCCTTCATCCCCTTTAACGAAACCGCTAAAAGCACTGCAACGATTCCTGTTATGGCTATGGTCACTACGGTCATACACTCACCTACAATGCAAACAGATTTTTAATGGATTCAAATAACTGATAAATATAAGGCACCAGCCAGAACAGTACCAGGATCAGCCCCGCAAGGCTTGTTAAGAATGCCTGTTCTTCCCGTCCGCTGTGTTTTAAAACCTGGCAGATGACGGAAACCAGGATTCCAACTGCTGCAATTTTAAAAATCAAATTGACTCCCATGCGATCCTCCTTAATACATTACGATTGTTAGGAATAAACCGCCCATGATACCCAGACTGGTATAAAGGCGGCTTTTTTCCTGCTTATGTTTTCTCAGATAACCGATTGTTAAGTCCAGCTGTTCCAGATATAAAAGGATATTCCGCTCCTGCATGTCCATGTCCAGGTAACCCAGATGCTCCCCCAGACCTTTTAAATTCTGTTTGTCCTCTTTGGACAAGCAGACCTCCCTGGGAAGCTTGTCAATCTCCTCCTGCCAAATGGTATAAAAGGTCTCTCCCTGTTGTCCGGAAAGTCTTTCCGACACGCTCTCAAACAAAACACCGATCTCGCCCCCAGCCTTTCTGCCGGTCCGTTCAAAGGCCTCAGTCAGCGGGGAATTGGCATAAACAATCTCGCCTTTCAATAAAAAAATCATTTTTCTAAGCTTTTCTACCGTTCTTAAATGCTCGTTCCATTGGGCCGCCATAAAAAATCCAAGGCCTGAGCATGATATAATGACCAGAATAGCTCCTATTATCCGCAGCCATGTATTATCCATAAGCTATGCACTCCTGCCTGTCCCACCGTATTCCCATCTGATGTACCTGCGCCTTGTAGAGCTGCGTTCCCCTGGAATCATAGATCTGGTCGATGTTTCCGATCCTTCCTAAGTTGTTTAAGACCACATACCTCTCAAAGATCCGCTCCTCCACCAACTTTCTAAGAATCGGCTTCTGCTTTAAATCATCTATAGAGTTTCCGTGAACCGTGGCAATCAGCTTGCAGCCGCAGTTCATTACGTATTCCATTGCTTCCAGATCCTCCCGGCTCCCGATCTCGTCCACGGCGATCACTCTTGGGGACATGGTCCGTATCAGCATCATCATTCCTCTTGCCTTGGGACAGCAGTCCAAAATATCGGTACGGATTCCAAGTTCATTCTGAGGGATCCCCTGATAACAGGCCCCAATCTCAGAACGCTCATCAACCACGCCCACGGTAAGGCCTGCATGCTCCTCAGAACCGTTGGAGACCTGACGGATCAAATCTCTCAGCAAAGTGGTCTTTCCGCACCTGGGAGGGGAAATGATCAGCGTGTGATAGATTTCTCTCCCTTCCTCATAAAGATAGGGCAAAACCTCAGAGGCGCAGCCCTTTACCTGATGGGACAGCCTGACGTTGACAAAGGATATGTATTTCATGGCCTTAATTCCAGATTCGTCTAAAATGGTCTTTCCTGCGATTCCGATCCGGTGTCCTCCCTGAATGGTAATGAACCCCTGCTTCATCTCTTCTTCAAAAGCATAAAGAGAATAGTTACTCATGTACTCCATGGTTTCCTTAAGCTCATTTTTCGAGACGATATAGGCATCCTTTCCTTCCTTATTCAGAGAACCCTTAAGAGTCACATAATACTCCTCATTCCGGTATACCATTAAAAGAGGAGCTCCTACCCGGAGCCTGATTTCCTGAACCTCGTCAAAGTTAATTGTTACCCGGTTTAAAATTTCTCTTATGCTCCTGGAAAATATATTGATAAGCTCGTCTTTCCTCTCCACCTTCATCCCTCCTCTTACCTCAATATATGTGTGGTGGGACAAATTATGACTGAAAAACTTCTGACTTCCTGAAAGGCATTCCGGCACGCTGCTGCATAAAAAAAGAGCTTATTCCCGATGATTCTGACGAAGCATCTGAATAAGCTCAAAGATAATCTTATTATTATTTAATTCCCTAATATTCTTCTGACTGAAACAATTGTCATAAAATCCACAGAGGATATTTTAATCCCATCCTTTGGGCCGCTTGCATGGATCAACTGATTCTGCCCTATGTAAATACCGGTATGTCCTATGTAATATACTATATCGCCGGGCCGGGCATTTTCGATTCCGCCCACATCAAATCCAGCTTCTCCCTGGGCTTCAGAGGTCCTTGGGAGGCTTATGCCAAATTGATTATAAACGCTTAGCACAAATCCGGAACAGTCGGCACCTGATGTAAGGCTTGTCCCTCCATATACATAGGGGTTTCCAAGAAACTGTTTTGCAAAAGCCACAACCTGTTCTCCTGTACCTGTGTAAACTTCCGGCGCTGACTGGGAAAAGTCTTTCCCCCCGCCGGCTCCAGGGCCAATCTGCTGCTCAAAGGGCGGCGGAGCCACAATGGGAATTACCGCGTTGGCGGCCATATCTGCTTTGGCAGTAAAACTATTCGCGGCCATAAATACCAGACCTGTAAACAGGGTTGCGATCCACCTTTTTCTCTGCATTGTTTTTTCTCCTGATATGATATCGTTATATGCCCATATCCGCTGCATCTTCGGATAAGAACCTGTGGTATGTGGCGTGATTTCCATGAAATTTAATATAGTACCGGTAATTATCCATTGAGGAATCCTCAAAAAATATAATGTAATCGAAATCTTCTTCCTGGGATTTTATACAGATAACCTTGCCGTCGGCGAATTTATGAAAAACTTTCAGGATCTCCTCCAGGGTCGTATTGGGTTTTTCTACGGTTTCAATGAATTCTTTTAAGAAGCCATTGTCTTTTTTATGGTGATATACGTATTCTATGCCTTCCTGGGGAATCTCAAAGCAAAAGCGTTCCTGACTTTTTGTGATCCTGATGTCTCCCAGACGCTCCTTCACATATTCCTTAAAACCTTCCATGGCTGCTCTTGTTTCCTGTGGAGAGCCTTCGTGGATTTTCAGGATGTTCACCAGAGCACGTTCGGGGTAATAGAAGCGAATAGGTTCTTTTTCGTATCCTAATTTTATCTGTACTTCTTTTATTGAATTAATGAGCATCTGCTCCAGTGCACGATATTGCATTTTTATCACTCCAGTCATTTTCCAATCATGTCCATATAAAATTATACTGTTACAGATGGGACATGTCAAGGTTTCGGGTAGTAACTTTAAACCAACCTGCCCGCTTGACAGGGTTTGGCTTAGGTGCTTCCAATTCCAAGGGCGGGCTTCCGGACAAGCACTCTGATAATATAATATGCGACGGCTAGGCTTAATCCAGCTTTCGGCTCTATGTTTAAGTATATTATATGTCTTCCTGTAACATTTATCAAAAAGCTATTAACCGCAGTGCTAAGCAGTCAAAATGTAACCAGAGAGTAAAATGAAACCCATGAAACACACATAAAAAGTGGGTTTCATGGGTTTCACCTTACTCAAAGTCAATTTCGAATCAAATAATCAAAAGCACTTAAAGCTGCGCTCGCTCCGGATCCCATTGAGATCACTATCTGCTTATAAACGCTGTCCGTGCAGTCTCCTGCTGCAAAAACTCCTGGTAAGCTGGTTGCATTGTGGTTATCAACAATAATCTCACCAATGCGGTTGCGTTCAATCGTATCCCCCAGCCAGTCTGTATTGGCTATAAGACCGATCTGAACAAATACTCCTTGCAAATCCATATGATGGACTGCTCCGGATTCGCGCTCCATATAGGTGATGCCGTTTACCTTATCAGTACCGGTAATTTCTTTCGTTTGTACATTCTTTAATACTGTTACATTAGGAAGACTGTAAAGGCGCTTCTGCAGGATCGCATCTGCCTTCAGCTCAGGCATAAATTCAAACACCGTTACATGACTGGCAATTCCCGCAAGGTCAATAGCGGCTTCTATGCCGGAATTACCGCCTCCGATTACTGCCACCTGCTTTCCTTTATAAAGAGGTCCGTCACAATGGGGACAATAAGCAACCCCCTTGTTCTTAAATTCCTCCTCACCCGGTATCCCGACATTTCTCCAACGGGCACCTGTGGAAAGGATCACTGCCTTGCTTTTTAAGACAGCGCCGTTTTCCAGTTCCACCTCAATGAGTTCTTTTCTTTCCAGGCGCCTGGCGCGCTGTGCACTCATAATATCCACATCATAATTACTAACATGCTGCTCCAGGATTTCTGCTAATCTGGGACCTTCGGTATATCCGACGCTGATCAGATTCTCAATTCCCAGCGTCTCTCTTACCTGACCGCCGAAGCGTTCCGCAACAATCCCTGTGCGTATGCCTTTGCGCGCCGCGTAAATGGCTGCACTGGCTCCCGCGGGACCGCCTCCGATTACAAGTATATCATACGGCTCTTTCTTCTCAAACTCTGACATATCAGGCCCGCTGCCTAATTTTCCAAGAATCTCTTCCAGTGTCATGCGCCCGCTGCCAAAAAACTCACCATTTAGTAAAACCGTTGGTACAGCCATAATATTTTTGCTCTCCGCCTCTTCTTTAAAGGCGGCACCGTCAATCATCGTATGGGTAATGCCAGGATTTAAAATGCTCATTAGGTTAAGGGCCTGAACCACCTCCGGGCAATTATGACAGCTTAAGCTGATGTAGGTTTCAAAATGGTACTCGCCCTTGATACTCTTCACCTGGTCAATTAGTTTACCGTCAACTTTGGGGGCTCTTCCGCTTACCTGTAAAAGAGCCAGTACAAGAGAAGTAAATTCATGGCCCAAAGGGATGCCTGCAAAAGTGACCCCAAAGTCTTCTTCCATTCGGTTAATGGTAAAGCTGGGTGTTCTGGGCAGTTTTACCTGTTCTGTCTTTATTCTCGGTGACAGTGCGGTCAGCTCATCGATCAGAGCCGTCATGTCCTTTGATATACTGTCAGATCCTGCACTGATTTTGATCAGCACATCGTTTTCCAGAAGCTGGAGATACTCAGCCAGTTGTTTCTTTATTTCAGTATCCAGCATCATAATCTTTACTCCTTAAATTTTTCCTACCAGATCAAGGCTTGGTTTCAGTGTGGCTCCGCCCTCTTTCCATTTTGCCGGGCAAACTTCACCGGGATTCTTTCTAACGTACTGGGCAGCCTTGATCTTATCAATAAGAATATTTGCATCACGGCCAATGTTTCCGGCATTGATCTCTACCGACTGAATGATGCCGTCCGGGTCAACGATAAAAGTACCGCGGTCTGCAAGTCCATCTGCTTCGATCAGTACATCAAAATTGCGGGAAATTGTATGAGAAGGGTCTCCAATCATAACATAAGTCAGCTTACGTATAGCCTCTGAATTGTCATGCCAAGCCTTGTGGGTATAATGAGTATCCGTAGATACGGAATAAACTTCCGCTCCCAGATTCTTAAATGTCTCATAATTGTTCTGCAGATCTTCCAGTTCTGTCGGGCAAACAAACGTGAAATCCGCAGGATAAAAGCAGATGATGCTCCACTTGCCCTTAAAATCTTCCTCTGTGACCTCTACAAATTTTCCGTTGTGATAAGCCTGCGCCTTGAATGGTTTTACTTCGGTTCCGATTAATGACATAATGAATTACCTCCTATGATTTTTATATTTTGATTTTATGTTAACTTATCAGGATTTTCCGCTGTTTCTATGGGCGGAAATTGTACTTTTTTCCGTGGAGGCCAGGCCCCCGCGAAAACAGCTGTATGGCTGCGTGTTGGTTCTGATATATGGAAAGCGAAATAAGAATATCCGCTTCACCTTATTGATAAATAATATCAGTAATAATTATCATTATCAACTACGTTTATAATATAATATTATTCCCTGATTGTCAAGAGGCTTTTCCAAAAATATCAATTCTTTTTAATTCTTTAATCAATACATAGGATATGTAATTGCGAAACTTATAAGACCTTTCTTGTTTTATACTTAATTTCTGCTTGACGTTACACACTCTGTAATGTTACAATACATGTAATGATATCACAGGGATAAGGAGAAAAAAGAATATGGAGAAAATTACATTATCTACAAAAAAGGAACTGGAAATCTACATGAATCCTGTTAGGCAGAAGCTTCTTAGATTATTGGGACGGTCCAAAATCCCCATGACACCCAAGCAGCTTTCAGAAAAACTGGAGATATCCCCTTCCAGTGTCCAGCATCATATTAAAAAACTAAGCTCGCTGGGAGTCGTGGAATTGGATCATACAGAAATGATCAACGGAATTACCGCCAGATATTACAAACCTACCTATGTCAATGTCCAGATTGGACTGGATCATCCCGATGAGAACAATATGCAGAAGGAAGTTCTGGTACAGGAACAGATTGCCGGAACCTATGAGGGATTTCTGGCTCAGAAAAAGAAGTATCTGGAACGGTATGATTCTACCGATCCGGAAAGTACATGGAATTTAGGAGATATCTTAACCGGTGTCATACATCTGTCTGAGGGAGAAGGCAAAGAGCTTTTGATGATGATCACGGATTATTTAGACCGGCACGCCTTTCCTTCTGCAGAAAAATCCCCCTGGGAATATGCGTTTATTCTATACAATGCAGAGGAGAATCATTATGAGTAATGGAAAGCAGCTGACTATTTTTCTCAATTATGTATCCTTGGGAATCCTTCTGCCGGTGCTTAATTTAATTCTTTTAAACCGGGGAGCCGATCTAAAGACTCTGCCGCTTTTGATCGCTTCCTATTCTGCTGCGGTACTTTGCTTTGAACTGCCCAGCGGAATCTGCGCAGATTTGTACGGACGGAAGACTGTTTTCCTTATTTCCGGCGCATGCCAGATCCTGTCCCTGATCCTGCTTCTGTTTGCTGACAACTGGATTTGGCTGCTGTTTTACATTCTTCTTAATGGGATCAGCAGAGCCTTTTCTACCGGAAGCCTGGATGCCCTCATCGTGGATCAGGCTCTGCAGGAAAAGGGAGAAGCTTGTCTTCCTGCAATCGCTGCCCGCCTTGGGATTCTGGAAGAAGCCGGGCTTGCGGCCGGCTGTATCCTTGGCGGCTTTCTTTCCTGTATAGGAGATTCTTTCACCGGAAATATATTGACCCGCGGCGTATTTACAGCAGTTACCTTCATGCTCTGTCTGTTTTGCATCCGGGAAGATAAAATCTGCGGCCGCCGGGGAGAAAGGATTCCCCTCACGAAGCATGTAAAGAGAGGCGTAAAAATAGTCCTGTCAAAACAGGACTTCCCTTTGATTCTGGCAGGTATGCTGTTTACCGGTTTTTTCCTTATCTCCATTGAAACCTACTGGCAGCCGGCTTATCTTAAGATTTCAAATCATACGGAAAGAACCTGGGTTCTGGGTATACTGTCCTTTGCCGGATTCTTACTGGCAGCGATGGGAAATTCCTTCTGTCAAAGGCTGCTGAAGAAATTTCCCGGCCGCCAATGGCGGATTTACAGCATCAGCCGGTTATTCCTTGGCTGTGCCCTCCTTGTTCTGGCTCTTCATAAAAATGTATGGCTCTTTATCCTGGGATACGGAAGTATTTATCTCCTCCTCGGAACCGGAAGTGTAGCTGAAAACACCCTGATCAACCAATATACTCCAGGATATTTCAGAGCAAGTGTTCTTTCTCTCGGTTCTTTTCTTCTGCAGGCAGGCTCCATGTGTGCGTCCTTTTTTTGCAGTCTGTTTGTAGACCGGATTGCTATATCTGGGTTATGGCTGACTGCAGGAGTATTATTGATCGGATATACCATTTTTATGACTTTGTTTCTTCTGGCAAAAAGGACCGGATCAGGCGAGAAAAGGCTGGAAAAGCAGGACTTTAAATCATATGATACTGAATCATCTTAAACGCTTCCTCCTGTTCCGAACGGCAGGCTTCCTTTCTTATCTGCAGAAGCATCCTGTCCTTGATTTTTCCTTTGGGAGACAATACCTGTCCGCCGCTTAGAATCAGCCCGTCCTCACACCATTTCTTTATCCTGCTTCTGGATACGGATAACTGCTGCATTAAAAAAATATCTGCCCTCAAATCAAATCCAGGCGGAATCCTTATCTCGATCTCCATGGCATGATCCTCCCCGCAGGGTAATGCAGTATCAACGGCAGTCACGTGATATTCCGCCTTTGAGGCAGCAGCTTCTGCCTTATTTCTCGCAAATAAATCCCTGTCATTCCCGTATTTTACCGCCAGATCAGGATCATTATTTAAAAATCCTTCATATTCTTCTTTCTCCAGGCGGCCGGCCTCCGCTCTCTCCCATATGGTCATATTCCAGGAGGTATTACATTGTCCGCACCGGTAAATCAGCCAGACATCTATGAGGCGGCCATTGGCATTGACCCTGAATTTTCCGCTGTTTATAAATTCCGTTTTTTTTCCGCATTTCGGACATCTTCTTATGATGGTTGGAAGCTGGTCCGGCGTGACGATCCATTGTTTTCGTAAATTTCGATTCATGTTCTTTCTCCATTTATACAATTGTTTCTTTCAACAACTGTAACACGCCCTCTTTCTTTATCCCACCTCATACTCTCTTATGGAACAAAGAAAAGGCGGCGCACCGTTTTCTTACAGATGCGCCGCCTTATTCTAATTTCATATTTTTCTTTTCCTGAAGTACGATCCTCTGGATGCTTTTCTCGGACAGATAATAGCGCTCCGCCAAAAGCTTCACGCATATGCCGGAAAGGTAATCCTCATAGATGGATAAGTCCCGGAGCTTTCTTTCCTCCCTGGCACCTGTCCTCTGCCCCCAGGTTCGTTTATTTTCCTGTTTTCTGGGGATATAAACATACTCCCCGTCTATATAATTCTGAATTAATTCCACCAGCTCTTCCGGTAAAATCTCATTCGCTTTCTGATAGCGCATCGCTGCCTCCCAAACATATTTTTACTGTCAGGAATAGCAAAGGCTATACAATTACTTATTCATTTTAACTGCATAACCCGTGCTACGCAGCTTTTGAAGGTTCCATCATAAAAAAGCTCGCCTCCTTAAATAAACGCTTATCTTGTAACATAATTATAACCATTCTATCACATAAAGGATCATTGTAAACCTCATATTTGATCCAGAAACGTGTTAGAGCATCAGATGGTCAGTTTTTTATGACAATGCCAAGATACTTTGCCAGTTCCGCCGCCTGGTATAGATCCACCACAGCGCCCTTTATCTCCGTACAGTTATCAGACATTACCAGCCCCTGTATGGTGCTGCTGGTAAAATCCATTCCTTTCATCATGGTCTTAAAAAAACTGGCATTTTCCAGATTTGCCCGGTTCCATTCAAATGCCTTGCAGCGGCACTGGGTCAGGGATCCGCCCCGGACCTGGGAATCGGTAACGCGGATGTGCTCCAGTCTGGAAGAATCGAAATTGGCATAATTGAAATTACAGTCTTTTATTACGGTATGGAGCATGGTATTCCCGCAGAACTTTGTTCCCATACCCTTTGAGGAGGAAAATTCCGCCCGGTTAATATAGCTGTCCTCGAAATTGCAGTTGGATATGTCGCAGGCCCGGAATGCTACGTCAGTAAATTCTCCTTTTTCAAAGCTGCAATCCTGAAATATGCAGTTTTCAAATATGACGGCAGAAAAACGCATGTGGGAAAGATCTTCCTCCGTTACATGAAGATTTCTTATGAGAACATCGCTTACCGCTTCCTCCTGTTCTTTCCTGCGGTATAATTCATCCACATCTTCCAGAACAAAATCCATCGCCTCCGGAAGGATGGGGGTAAGAAGTTTCTGGCTCATATGCCCTTTCCTTTCATATCTTTATTTATCCTGGGCATACCCGGCTGTTATTCCTTTCCATGCCAGGCTGCCTCTTTTACTTCAGCCTCTTTATCATTTGACGGCTGCAAACAAAATGATCTGTTCCTAATATTACCAGACTAACAAGAGACTTTCAAGTTCATACGGATCAAAACATCAATATAAAACCCGCCAGCAAAAGTACACAGGCTGGCAGGTAAAAACCATTTCGTTATAGGTTAATAATCTCTGATTTTTTAGAAAAGGATACAATCATGCTGTTAAAGATCATACCAAACACAATAAACGATATGCCGAGAATTCCCAAGCCATCAGGCCGGGAATCCCCAAGAAGCCAGATGCCTCCCAGCAAGGTAAAAATGACCTCGCCCGACTGTGTGGATTCTATCACAGCAAGCTGCTTATGGTTCGACTTAACCATATCGGTGGCTTTAAAAAACAGCAACGTTGCGATCACTCCGGAAAAAACCGCAACACAGAAGGATTGTACCGTCTGACTTACAGAAGGTACCCCGGCATTAACCAGACCAAGTACAGATAAAATGAACCAGAAGGGAAGGCTGCATAACGTCATACCGTAAGTTCGCTGGATTGTAGAAAGCTGGTCTCCGCTTGCCTCCATGATTTTTCTGTTTCCCAAAGGATAGGAGACAGCCCCTATAAGAATAGGAAGCAGCGTCATAAGGGTTATTTTAATATCCAAATCTGCAATATTATGTACCTGTAAAAGAAAAACTCCGATTAAAATAAATCCTGATATACATAAATTTTTTATGGGTACACGCTTGTGGAATACAGGAGATAGTAAAATTCCCATTACGATTGTTACCTGCCAAGATGCCGCAATCAACCAGGATTCCCCATAATCGGCCGCATAAGAGATCGGTGCATAAAAAAGGCCAAATCCTACGGTACTCCATATAAACCAATTTAAAAAATTCTTTCTTATAACTTTATGGACTTGTTGAAACCCGTGCTGTTTCCCCACGATCAAAGCAAGAATTGGAAAGGTAAACAGGTATCGGAGGCTTGCACTCCATATCCAGCTTCCTCCGGACAGATGCATGCTACGGTTCAGCACAAATGTAAATGCAAAAAAGAAAGATCCGATAATACCAAATATAAGTGCTTTTTTCATGTTTTTATACTCCATTATGTCATCATCAGGTTCTTATCCTGTCTGGCTCAAATTTGATATAAAGCATCTACAAGTTCTGTGCACGATCATAAATTATTCATGCTGCTTTCCATCTAATATGACGAGTTTTTTCATCATAGCAAACACCTTAAGCAAAGGCTTATTTATGATACGGTTCCCCGCTGATAATCCGATAACTCCGATAAACCTGCTCCAGCAAAACTACTCTCATCAGCTGATGAGGAAACGTCATCCTGGAAAAGCTCAGCTTATAATCCGCCCGCCTTAAAACAGCATCAGAAAGCCCCAAAGATCCACCGATCACAAAAACAATATGGCTCACTCCTCCGATCCCAAGGCCGTTTATTTTCTCCGACAGTTCAACCGAATTAAGCATTTCCCCGTCAATTGCCAACGCGATCACATAAGCCCCGTCCTTAATCGAAGAAAGGATTCTTTCCCCTTCTTTATCCTTTATCTGCCTTTCGACTGCCTCGCTGGCCGAGTCCGGTGTCTTTTCGTCAGCCACCTGTACGATATCCAGTTTGCAGTAGCGGCTCAATCGTTTGCTGTATTCCCCGATGGCATCTGTATAAAACTTCTCCTTTATTTTTCCCACAGTTACCAGCGTAATCTTCATTGGTGTCTCCTTTATGCGTCCAGTTCTTTCTTCATCATGGCAATGAGAAGCTTAACCATATCTCTTGCCGGCTTTGTGTGCTCTGTTTTCACCTTTCGCACCACTTTTCCATCGGGTTTTACATTGATATGAAAAATGATCCGTAAAAACGACTCCACTTCATCCCATGCCTCCCGGCTCTCGGGGATCAAATCCAGCCCCATCTGAAATACATGAAACATTCCCTCATAAACGGAAACCCGCCGCTTCACTCCTGCATTTTTAAGCTTATCAGCCACAGTCAGCGTATCGCTTAAAAGCACCTCATAGCTTCCCACCTGCATGAGAACAGGAGGAAAACCTTCATATTCCCCAAATACCGGAGAAATATAAGGAATGCCAGGGTCCTCTCCGCCGATATATTCCGAATTGTAAAGCATATTATCCGTAGAATTTCCAAACAGCGGATCGATCTCGTAATTAGACACACGGCTTTCCCCGCTGTTGGTTAGATCTGTCCAGGCAGACATGGTGATAAACCCTCCGGGAAGGGCAATTCCATGATCTTTCAAATACAGCCCTAATGCCAGGCTCAATCCGCCTCCGGCAGAATCCCCGGCCACCGCAATATGCTCCGGCCGGTACCCTTTTTCCTCAATTAGCCACTGATAAGCAGCCACTGCATCCTCCAAAGCTGCCGGATATGGATGTTCCGGTGCCACCCGGTAATCAAGGGTCAAAACGTCCCCGCCGAAGCTTAGCTTGGAATACCGGACCGCAAATCTCCGGTAAATGTTCTTCATAGGCCCGATGTATCCGCCGCCGTGAAGCTGTAAGATCACCCGGTCCGTCACCACTCCCACTGGGCGCAGATACTCCATTTTCAAATGTTCCAGCTCTATGATTTCATATTCATAACCCGCCGGTCGGACCCAGGCAGGCTCCACCGGATTTTTCCTTAGTTCTCCGGTCCGGATGGGCTGTTTTAACGAAGTTTCCATTACATTCTGCATCATATCCCTCACAAGATTTCCTCTTACGCTCACTTTTTTCCGGCTCATCAACAATCCCCTCCTTTTCCGGCATCTTTTTACACATGAAACCGCCTTTTCAGTTCCGTTTTCACACTTCGATCACCAAGCACAATCGTAACGGCAAGAATGATCACTGTCACCGTCACAGTAAACAAGGCAAGAAACGGTCTGGTTAGAAGACCGGTCGCCCATAAAATCAAAGGAATAAAGCTGAACACTGTAACAGCAATCTGATACATAAAATAGCTCTGCCAGTTCATCCGATTCACCAGAATCAAAAAAACAATGGAAAGGTCCGCAAACAAAATGGTGCTTGGAATTCCGTAATTCACGGACCAACCATTATAACCCGTAGAATGATCCAGGGCCACTAAAAGTATTTGCGCAGCCACCGTCTGCAAAAGGATCTTAGATGCCAGATTCGCATGGCGCAAAACAGAATATTCAACGGTAAGAGCTGTATATGCCATAAGCCCGATGGCAATGATGGACCACAGAGAACCGGAATAGGTGGCATAATTGATCATCCCCAAAACAGCCCCTACAAAAAACAGCAATCCATAAAAGACAGTAACCAGCTTCTTAAGACGTTTCCTGTCATAACGGATCTGGGGATACATACCAAGATCATCCCGGTGATCCGGAACGCCGTTGCTCTCAAGACTCACCGGAATACTCATTTCTCTAAGAAAACCGAAAAAACGATCCTGAAGCCTGGTGTCCTGAAATACGGAAGTAAAGGTCACAATGACCTCTTCTCCATAGGAGCAGACCGCACATTTCATAGGCTGCCTCTTGGAAACGCCGATCATGATGGAAAACCGCTCGATTTCCTTTCTGTAATCCTCTTCAATATCAATCGGACCGATATTGGAAAGAGTCATGGTGTAGGCCTTCTCATTTTTCCGGAAAACCAGGTTTAATGCACACCATTTTACTAAAAGGGGCGCGGCCCGCAGATACCACTTCTTTTCATTGGAAACATTATAGGAGATGATTTGCTCCATCTTTTCCTTTGTGATCTTTGAATCCATCTGGCTGCTTACCGCTTCCAGTACCTCGGTAAAGGTATGCTCCTCACTGGTGGATAAAAAGTCAATAAGCGTCACCGCAAAAAAATTAGCGGTTGTCTCCGAGCCGAAAAAGGTCCGCAGGTTAATGGGGATACTGATGCCGATGGATTCCTCACAAGGCTTTCCGTCTAGATATTCCTGATAGATCGTAAAGATCAAAGCCGCCGTCAAAAATCTGGTGATGCTGACCCCGTAACTTTTTGCGGCTGTTTTTAACATCTTTAAATCCACATAGCCGTGAAGAACATTTTCCTCATCAAGAGGAAGGGCTTCTCCTGCCAGGTGGTAAGCTCTTCTTGAGCTATATTTACGTTTTTCGGTCTTTTTATAATGGCGGACGTAACTATCCTCTACATTCATGGAAACATCCGATGATATCTTCTGAGAGGCCCGGTGGCCGGTCCTTGAATTTTTCTTAAGATCCAGATACCGGTAAACAAGGGCCTTTAAAAAGTTCACCGCTCCCAGGCCGTCTGTAACCGCATGGAATACCTCCAGATTGATCCGCCTGTCAAAATATGTGACCCGGAACAAATAAAGCTGATTGCTGTGAGGATCAATGAATTTGCAGGGGTAAGTCGTTTCCCGTTCAATGACCGGCATCCTCTTGTTGTCCTCAAAATAATACCAGAAAAATCCCCTCCGCAGCCTCACCGAAAATCCCTCAAACTGAGGAAGGATCTCTTCCAGTGCACGCTGTAAGGTGCCCGGATCCACCTCTTCCTTTAAAACCGCGGAAATCCGGAATACATTGCTTAAATTTTCACTGGCTATGACCGGAAATATCTTTGCCGTATTGTCAAGCCGTCTCCACCGCTCTCCCTGGGGGCTTCTCTTCATACTGACGGTGCCTCACTTCCCTGTATCCATAAAATCGAGCCGCATGTCATACCAGACGGCTCCTCCGTGCACAGATCCGGACACTCCCATGTTACGGTATCCGAATTTTTCGTAATAGTGAATCAGCCTGTCCTTGCAGGTGAGTATCATTCCTTTCCTGCCACTTTTCCCTGCTTCTTCAATAAAACGTTTCATAAGCGCAGCGGCAACTCCCTGTCCCCGCCATTCTTTTATCACATCAAGTCCAAACACGCTTTGGTAAGCACCATCTGGGTTATGAAAATCTGCTTTTTCAAACATTTCGTCACAGATCGTATTCCCATCTGTAACACAGCCATTAATAAAACCGATGATCATCCCATCGGAAAGCTCCGCCACAAGAAAGCTTTCTGGAAAATGATCGATCCTCTGCAAAATGGCTTCTCTCCCTGCCGCCTCTTCCGGCGGAAAACAGAGGGCCTCCACTTCCACCACCCGGTCCAAATCCTCTTTTCTTACTTTTCTAATGCTGTAATCCATCCTATCGTTTCCCCGTTTCCAAAATTGATTCTTATCTAAGGAATTTTCTCTCCCAAAATTTAAAGAAAAGGCGGATTTCCCCGGTCTCCCGTCAGAAATCCTCCTCTTTCATTTACTAGACGCGGAAATAATATCCTACGCCCCACTTGGTATGCACATATTTAGGATCGCTGGGACTGGGTTCGATCTTTTCCCGGAGACGCCTTACATGAACGTCTACCGTCCGTACATCCCCCGTATCCATAGCTTTATTTCCCCATACATAAGTAAGAAGCTGTTCCCTGCTGTAAACCTTACCCGGATTGCAGGTAAGAAGCTCCAATAGGTCAAACTCCTTTGCCGTTAAATTGATCTCTTTCTCAGCAATAAACACTCTCCTGCTGTCCCGGTCCAGCTTCAAATCGCCTTCTTTTATCACCTGGCTGTCTTCCTGGTTATCCCGCTTGTTCTTCTTGGCATTCCGGCGCAGGATAGCTTTGATCCTTGCCTTTACCTCAAGAATGTTAAAAGGCTTTGTAATATAATCGTCGGCACCGTATTCCAGACCCAGGATCTTATCCATATCATTGCCCTTTGCCGTCAGCATGATAATGGGCATCTCGGAAAATTCCCGGATGGCCTGACACACTTCATATCCGTCATATTTGGGAAGCATGACATCCAACAGGACCACATCATACTCTTTCTGTTTTGCCAGATTAATGGCTTCCTCTCCGTCATAGGCACAGTCCACTTCCATACCGTCCTGTTCCAGACTGAATCTCATTCCTTTTACGATGAGTTTTTCATCATCAACTACTAAAACGCTTGCCATACTACACCTCTATCCTCTATTTCAAACCGTTATATCATCTTTTATTTTTTGAAACGCCGCATCTTTGATGCCGGATATCTTCATGATATCCTCGATCTTTTGAAATCCGCCGTGGCTATCCCGATACTTAAGGATATCAGCTGCCTTGGCTTCTCCGATTCCCCGAAGGGTCATCAGTTCCTCTTTGGTGGCTGTATTTAAATTTACCTTGTTTTTTTGTACGTTAGATGAAGCCTCTGCCTGTAAGGATATCTCTCCCCTGGCCTTTGCCGCTTCCACCTCTTCCTTGCCAGGGACCACGATCTTCATGCCGTCCTTGACCTGCTCCGCCATATTTAAATATTCTGCCGCAGCCTGGTTTGTGACTCCGCCTGCTTTCTCGATTGCCTGAAAAACCCGGCTTCCTTCTTTAAGCTCATAAACACCGGGAGAAACAACTTCTCCGCAGATATGTATATAGAAAGGCAGGGCTGATTCCTCTCCTGCACTTCCTAAGCTGGTCTCTTCTGCCGTTAAAGCCGCCGGGCCATCACCTGCTCCAATTCCGGTAACCGTTTCCCCGGAAGATAAAGCCGATTCCTCTGACAGAGAAATCCCTGGCCTGCGAACCTCCTGGCTTCTGCTCAAGCCGTAACATACACCCGCCCCTAAGACACACAGGGCGATAAGGATGATTTTAACTTTCTTGTAATCCATGATATCCCTCCTCTTACAAAAATCTCCAAAAAAGGATACCATCTTCAGCCTATGTTACTATTCTACCTAAAGAAATAAGTAAATACAAGCACTATTTCCAAATTAATTAAATATCATGATTCCGATAATGGCAACAACCGCGCCGATCAGCTTCTTCCATTCAAATCCTACCTTTTCAACACCGAACAAGCCAAACAACTCGATGGCGTAGGCAACAATGAACTGGGAAATTACAATAATCAGAGCCGCTTTGGCCGGCCCCAGGGTTCCCATACTCCTTACTACGGTATAGGTAATGAATGCACCCAAAACGCCGCCAATCAATAAGTACTTTGGCTGTACGTCAAATAGACCGGTAATGTTCTCCCTTCCGGAAAAATACCACAGAATGAGGCAGGTCAAAAATGCAGTCAGTTGTACCCAGCCTGTAGAAACCCACATGCTGGTCTGCTTTGTCACTCCCGTATTAAAAACTCCCTGTATGCTCATAAGCGCTCCGGATATAAGAGCAATAATAAAGCCTGTCATTAAAACAACCTCCGTATCTCCAATTTGTTAATAATAAATCAAGCGGATCTTATTTCAACTTTACTGCTTTTACTAGGTTGTGCTTAATTTGCATTTTTATACTGAATTTACAATTTGGTTATGGATCAGACATGCAAAAACATGACTTGATAAGGCTTGACAAGCCTGTGTATTTGCGCTATACTCACAGCAAAATTGTATAAATTACACACGCTAGGGGAGCCATTGGCTGAGATTGGTAGAAACCAAACCCTCACTACTTGAACCGGATAATGCCGGCGTAAGGAAGCAATAGTAGTCCCCTCCTGCGCACACAAAGGAGGATTTTTTATGTCATTTTTTCTAACTTACTCTGCAGAAAGTGAAGAGTATTTATTAAAGCCGGCAGGATACTTGCTGGTGATCGTTCTATTTGCTGCAATCTTTTTTGCCCTGCATCTTCTTGGCAGATCGTCTTCTAAATCTCAAAAGCTGCAGACCCGCCAGCTGGTTTACTGCGCAGGCGCAATGGCGCTTGCAACGGTAACTTCCTTTATCAAAGTAGCCTCCCTTCCTTTTGGCGGCTCCGTCACTCTGTTTTCCATGATGTTCATCTGCCTCATCGGTTATGTTTACGGTGTAAAGGCCGGGATCACGACCGGTGTAGCCTACGGAATTTTACAGTTTATCACGAACCCCTATATATTCGCTCCGATCCAGGTTCTTCTTGACTATCCCTTGGCATTCGGTGCTTTGGGGCTTTCCGGTCTGTTCAGTAATAAAAAGCACGGCCTTGTAGCCGGATATATTGTGGGAGTTACAGGTCGGTACTTATTCCATGTTATCTCCGGTTATATATTCTTTGCATCCTATACACCGGAGGGCATACCCCCATTGGTTTATACTCTGGGTTATAATGCCACTTATATCCTGCCAGAGTTGGTGTTAACCGTATTAATCCTGTATTTCCCACCAGTACTGGGAGCTATCGGACAGGTGAAGCGGCAGGCATTAAACGGATAAAAAACAGAGGCACTGCTTTTTCTGCAGCGCCTCTGTTTTATTTTTTCAATAAAAAAGAGTTTTATTTTTTAAGGGCAGCCAACACCAGATGCCTGGCCAGCACAGCCGTTGTCACCGCTCCTACACCTCCTGGTACAGGAGTTGCCATGGAGGCAGTTCCTTCTAAAGAATCAAAATCCACATCTCCGCAGAGCTTTCCGTCTTCGTCCACATTGATTCCCACATCAACCACTATGGCATCCGTACCTACAAAAGATGCATCCACCATCCTTGCACGTCCGGCAGCAGCCACAAGGATCTGAGCATTTTTACAGGTTTCCTTTAAATCTTCCGTACGGGTGTGGCAGATGGTAACCGTAGCGTTCTCTTTCAGCATCAGCATGGATAAGGGGCGGCCAACTACCATACTTCTGCCCACGATGGCTACTCTTTTTCCTGTCAGGGCAATATCATTGGCTTTTAGGACTTCCACCACCGCTTCCGCCGTACAGGGTGCAAATCCGGTATCGTCCCCGGCAAATACCCTGGCGATATTTTCTGGTGATATGCCATCCAAATCTTTTCCCGGGTCAATCATATGCTCAATATCCTTTTCCTTTATCTGCTTTGGCAGGGGACGAAGGAGAAGGATGCCATCGATGTCCGGGTTCTCATTGATCTTTGCGAATTCTTCTTTAAATGCTTCATCAGTGATGTCCTGGGGAAATGCAAAGCTTTCCCCTATAAGGCCGAAGCTTTCCATCTTCTTTAAAGCTCCCCGCTCGTAGGATAAGTCATCCGGCCGTTCTCCTACCCGCACAATGGCAAGCTTTGGCGTTTTTCCCTTTAAATCAATCAAAAGCGTTTCTACCTGTTCCTTTATTTTTGCAGATACGGCTGCACCCTTTAAGGTTATCACGTCTGTTTTCCTCCTCCTTATTATGCCTTTAACGCAGCTTCCACCTTCACATAGATGGCATCTGCCTTTCTGATTCCTTCTTCTGCCAGGTGATCCGCCTGAACCTGAAGCTGTCCGGCCTTTTCCCGATCCTTCATGGACTTTGTATTGATGGAAACATTCATCTTGGCTCCCAGCAGTGCGGAACGGATAAACTGAACTCCCACGCCTACGTCACTGACAGCCAGACGACTTCCCTTTTCTGCCAGGAACTCCATGATATCAAGAGTTTCCATGGAACGCTCCATGACCATGAGAGGAACCAGAGTGGCTGCAAGAAGGTGGGTTTCTAAGATTTCCGCCTTATGGAGTTTTTCTTCCTCCGTGCCGGAGGGAAGGCCGTATGCAGCCGCCAAAGGAACAAATACAACTTCGTCTTCATCCGCAAGCCTTAAAAATTCGCTTTTTAAAACTTCCAGCTTTTCAAGGATTGACTGCATTTCTTCTTCTACATCGGCATACCGCTTCTTGCCAAGAGTTAAGTTTACCACCATCTCTCCCAAAGCCGCTCCCATGGCACCGCCAAGACCTGCTGCTCCGCCACCGCCCGGCGTTGGGCTTTTTGAGGATAGTTTTTCAAGGAATGTGTGAATTGTAAAGTCCTGTATCATAATATTGATCCGCCTTTCCAACCGCATTTTATTTTCCATTATTATATAAGGCTTTCTATAAAAAAACAAGTTTAACTTGTCAAGTGAAACAGTCAATGCTAAGATTGTCAAAAATAATTAAGTCCCTGGTTAATCTTTGTTTTTGAATGAAAAGGAGCATGAAATGAAATATCCTCCCTTGACCCTTGGATGGTTTATATATGAAACCCCCATAGATAATCTGGAATTCATTGGAGAAGATGAAGCTCTTCATAAAACCATCACCGGCATCAGCGTGCTTGATAATCCTGACGGTGTAAAGTGGATAAAAAAGAATGAAATCGTTCTTACAACGGGTTACATTTTTTATAATGATTTTGAAATCCAGAAAAAAATAATTGCGGACCTCCATGCCATTGACTGTACCGCATTCTGCATTAAAGTGAAACGTTTTTTTGACAGGATTCCCGACTCCATGATCGAAGAGGCCGCCAAGTATGGACTTGCGCTTGTTTCGGTGCCTTTTTATCATGGTTATACAAACATTATAAATATAATAAACGAAAATCTTATTGAGCAGAAAATTTTAAGGCAGCAATTCATCCTCAGCGAGGCGGAAAAATTTCATGAATCCTTTTTTAACAGAGAAGGAATCATGAAAATGCTTGAGCGGATATCTAATTATACCAATTCCATGACAATGATAACCACAACTACTGATTTCCCCATCTATTACCGCATTCCGCCCAAAGAATACGGGGATTTTTCCAGAATTCACAAATTGCAGATCCAGCCGTTCCATTCCCTGCCGGAGAAAACACCAAAAGAGCTCGTCAGAAAACGTAACTTTTACTGCAATGACACACTCCTTACCTTTCATACCTTTCTGCTTCCCGACAACAAGCATTACTTATGTATTGATATCACCAAAAAAGAGATCGACACCACCATCATGGAAGTCCTTAAGCAGATATTCTCCGTACTCGCGCTGGAACTTACCTCCATTCAGATTCAAAACAGAGCCTTTTCCCAGGAAAATTACTATGATTCTTTTTTCTATATGCTTTCGGACATTAAAAATAAATCCATTGAGGAAATACGGGTGATCTGCGATGCCTATTCCTTTCCAAACGACTTAAAAAAGGTATGCATCACCCTGGAATGCCAGTCAAAAGAAAGCAAGCTTTTCCGCAGCCTCTACAATGCCGCAAACCAGGGACTGATCCATTTGGGCCATAAATACTTCTTATGCCACAACGAAAACCGTATTGTTATTTTTCTCCTGTATCCGAAACAAAAACCTAATGTGGAGGCGGTCTCACTGTCCAACCAGGCTGCCCTGCAGCTGTCGGATTATTTAAAGGATTATCAAACCTTTTTCAGACTTGGGATCAGCCGCTGCCATACTACCTGCACTTCCGTCGCAAAGGCATATGAAGAAAGCCTGCAGACATTGCACCTGCAGACCTCCGACCGCCAAACCACCCACATTCATTCTTATACCAGGCAATTTGCTTTTCATCTTCTAAACCAGCTGACCACTTATGAAAGAGAAAAAATATATGAAGATACCGTCAGCAGCCTTGCTATCTATGATTCCGAGAATAAAAGCGAGCTTCTTGTGACCCTTAAGGCATATTTGGAAAACTCTATGAATTTAACTGAAACCGCTCAGAAGCTTTTCATCCACAGGAATACCCTGACCGCCCGGCTATCCACCATCAAAAAGCTTCTGTGCAGCGATATCACTGCCATTGAGGACATCTTCCGTCTGTATTTGGGAATCTGCGCCTGGGAGCTGTTAAAAAACACTTAAATCCTAAGCGTCGTCGTCACATTCGTTTCCCGTTCCCAGGGTTTGAAAATGTCCCATGGTTCCATACAAATACTGGATCCTCTCAAACTCCATTTCATCATAGAAACTGCATTCTCCCCTGCCGTAAGCCTTAGCAACCTCCAGCATGAACCTTGCCGCCTCTTCACAATCCGTGATATGGGTTGCACCGGTTGCGCATCCTGCGACCGGCGCCTCCGTTGTTATGGCAACTCCGATCACGGGTGCTTTTGTGGCGGTTGCTGGCTGAAGAATGCTGTTTAAGTGATACAGTCCGTTTCCATAAGGCGTGATATCCTGCTGGGAAAGGGCGTATACATAAGGCAGTTTTCCTGTTGTTGTCTGCATCAGATCCAAAATGCTCTCGGAAACCCGCAATATGTATCCTTCCTTTACAGTAGGAGAAACGGCAAAGCCTCTGTTGTTGATGATCCTGTTTCCCTTTGTGGTATCTACGGATAAAATGGCATCCAGCTCCACTGTTACCTCTTCCTGATTCACCTGCGCCATATTCACCGGGGAATCCATAAACGGAACCGGCTTGTGCTCTCTGGTGGGCGCATCCGGGCAGATATGGGTGGATATAAAAACATCGCCATCCAGATAGTCCCCCTTGTTCTGCATGTCCAGCAGTTTCGCCGCTAAGGATAAGGCGATAAGGGCCCCATCCCCGTCAGAGACAAAACCAATTCTCTCCGGTCTGGCTCCCAGGCCTCCCAATCTTCCAAGCAGGCCGATGGTCGGGGCATCTAAACCTTTTGCCTTTCCTTTCGCTCCGGGAATCCTTACCTTAATCATATCGGTTTTTCCCTTTTGTCCCTCCAAGGTATATACTTCCACGTCAGCATCCGGCCTGATGGTTTTTAAATACTCCATTGCCCCCTTTCCGTTTGCATAGCTGCTGTCAAGCAGGTCATGTACCTCTATCAATTGTTTCATCAACATTGCGAATCCTCCAAAAATTTATTCTCGCGAAAGCAGCGGTCAGGCGCCAGGCGGCCTGACCTTGGTGACTGCCTGCGGGGTGTTTTACAAAACCTCCATAAGATCACAAATAGCACCTATATAAGTTTTGGCAGCCGTGACCACGTCCTGGATCTGGACCGTTTCATTATAGGAATGAATCCCAACCGTATTGGAAGGGCCGAACTGGATGGTGGGGATTCCAAGCAGCCGGTAATCCCTGGCATCACTTGATGCCCACTGGTAGGCAGGTATGACCTCTCTTCCCAATAATTCTTCTGTATTTTTCTTAAATGCCAGGACAATGGGGGCTTCATGGTCGGTGAAGTTGGCTTCGCTCTTATAATGAAGCTCATACTCCACCCCCTCTGCTCCGCTGGCCTCCATGATCTGCTCTAATACCTCTTCAATCTCTTCTTTGCGGACTCCGATGGGCAGCCGCACATCAACAATTGCCTCACAATAATCAGGAACCATATTGTGCCTGGTTCCTCCTTTTATAAGGCCTACATTTGTGGTCACATGATCAATGGCCCTTCCTAGTCCGGGAATATTATTTTCTTTCTCCGCCAGCATCTGGGAGTCCTTTAATGGCTTTTGCTGCCTGTCTGTAAAATGGCCCTTTATTTCCGTGAGCATGGAGATATGGGGAAGAACCCTGGATAATTTCAAAATAGCATTCTCTCCCTTAAAATTTCCAAGACTTCCATGGGCCGATTTCCCAAAGGCCTTCAAGGTCAGAAGAAGACCTCCCTTTTGTCCGATCTCAATGGTATTCATAGATGTTGGCTCCGCCACCAGACAGGCATCGGCATGGTCCGCATAGCCATTGGCACACAGCCACTGGGTTCCGAACTGCCCTCCGCTTTCCTCATCGGAAACTATGTGGAGCCTGATGTTCCCGTTTAACGGAACATGCTCTCTTTTCAAAAGGGAAAGGGCAAATAAAACGCCTGCAACGCCTGCCTTCATATCAGAGGTCCCTCTGCCTAAGATCTGGGTCTCTGTGATCTCACCGGAAAAGGGATCAAAATCCCACTGGCTCAAATCACCGGCCGGCACCACATCCACATGACCGTTTATAATCATGGAAAATCCTGTTTCACTTCCGATCCCTGCTACAATGCAGGGATAATCCGGATTGCAGCCGGTTTCTTTAAACTCAATCCCTGCTTCCCCAAGAAATGTTTCCACATAATCAATCACACCTCTCTGGGTGCCCGTAGGATTTTCGCTTTTTATCTGAATCAGTTCCGATACAAGCTGTATTAATTCTTCCCTATGCTCATCCACATAGTGCAGAAGTTTCTTTTTTGTCATCCCATAATCCTCCGTTTCCGGTTTACTTTTTTTCGTATAGGAAGCAGGCCACCTGATGTCCCTCTTCTCCCTGTTGTTTCAGCCTCGGCATTTCGTTTTTGCACCGTTCCATGCACTGAGGGCACCGTCCAGCCAGGGGGCAGCCCTTTCGTTCTCCAATGGGGCTTGGAACCTCTCCCTGAAGTACGATCCGCTTTTTTTCCTCATCAGGGCATTCCGGAGGAATCGCCGATAACAGCGCCTGGGTATACGGATGAAGGGGATTTTTATAGATATCTCCTCCGTTGCAGATTTCCACGATCCGCCCAAGATACATGATCACGATTCTGTCGCTGACATATTTTACAACGCTTAAATCATGGGATATGAACACATAAGTAAGATTGTATTCCTTTTGAAGCTTCTTTAAAAGATTGATTACCTGGGCCTGAATGGATACATCAAGAGCCGATACCGGCTCATCACAGATGATCATCCTGGGATTTATGGATATGGCACGGGCCACGTTCAGACGCTGCCTCTGCCCGCCTGAAAACTCATGGGGATACCGGTTCATATGCTGCACATCCAGCCCTACCTGTTTCAAAAGCTCCAAAACCCTTTGCTCCATCGCTGCCCTGCCCTTTACGGTTTTATGAACCACCATGGGTTCGGAAACAGAATCAGCCGCAGTATGCCTGGGATCCAGAGAAGAATAGGGATCCTGGAATATCATTTGAATGTTCCTGCACATTTCCAGCTTATCTTTTGCTCTGACTCCCAATATGCTTTTTCCTTCAAACAGGATTTCCCCTTCTGTCGGTTTATGTAAGCCTACCAGGCACCTTCCAAGGGTGGATTTCCCGCACCCTGATTCTCCTATGACACCAAGCACCTCTCCCTCATGAATTTCTAAGTCGATTTCCTGCAGCGCATGAAGAACCGCTTTTTTGCTCCCCAGATTCTTTCCTTTTATCTGGAAATCCTTAGACAATCCTTTCACTTGTAAAATCACCTTTTTCTCACTCATGTTGTTTCACACCTCCCCGAAAAAGACGGCTTTCCTTCCTTTGCCTGTGACAGGCAACGAAATGCCCCGGCTCAAGCTCCTTTAAGTCAGGCACCTGGTTTCTGCACAGTTCCTCTGCATATGGGCAACGGTTGGAAAAATTACAGCAGGTTCCCGTCAATCTTAAATCCGGCGGGGTTCCCTGGATCGTTGCCAGCTCTTCCCCGGAATTGCTGCTCAGCTTCGGCATGGAATCCAACAGTCCCCAGGTGTAAGGATGAAGGGGATTGTGATGCAATTCCTTACAGGACGTATACTCAACGGTCTTTCCCGCATACATCACCATGACGCTGTCACACATCTGCCATACCACGCCAAGATTATGGGTAATCAGCAGGATTGCCATCCCGTTTTTCTCCCGCATATCCTTTAACAGCTCCAGCACCTGTGCCTGAACCGTCACATCCAGGGCTGTCGTGGGCTCATCCGCAATGATCAGTTTCGGATTGCTGCACAGGGACATTGCTATGATTACCCGCTGGCACATGCCGCCTGATAATTCATAGGGATAGGAATCCATCCGCCGCCCGGCATCCGGTATTCCCACCTTTCTTAAAGCTTCTTCTCCCATGCGGTAAGCCTCCTGCCTGCTGACCTTGTGATGGGCGCAGATCATTTCCACCATCTGATGGCCTACCTTAAATACCGGTGAAAGGGAAGTCATGGGATTTTGAAAGATCATGGAAACGTCCCGACCCCGGAAGGACAAAAGCTCCCTTTTTCCCAGCTTCAATACATCTGTTCCGTCAAAGTCTATGCTGCCGCTTACAATTTTTCCGGTTCTGGCCGGCAGCAGCCGGATGATCGAGGAGGAGGCAACGCTTTTTCCTGACCCTGACTCTCCCACAATTCCCATGATTTCTCCCCGGTTTATGTGAAAGCTCACTCCATCGACTGCTTTGCTCACGCCGCTTGCCGTATAAAAATATGTTTTTAAGTCATTCACTGTTAATAATACTTCTCCCACAGCAGCACCTCCTTTACTCATATTTTTTCTTCATTTCCGCAAAGCTTTGCTTTACCTTTTCCATTGCTTCAGGTGAGGACAGAAGATCCGCCGCAGTAAAAGCCATGGCTTTGGCTCCCACCAACACTGCCCTTCTGCCGGACATACTTCCGCAGGCCTCCTCAAATTCCTTCGTATGGCCCCTTAAGCCGGGAACCACCTGGATATAGGACTGGAGGCCTGGAATGACATGAGTGAGATTCCCCACATCGGTACAGCCGATTCCAAGTTCTTTTCTCCTTGGCATTACCTTTTCTCCAAGGTCTTCTAAGTTTCTTAAAAGAAGCTTTTCAAGCTGGCTGTTATTGCGGATATCTTCATAGGTATATCCATCCCATTCATACCGGAACCTGGTCCCTGTCATAGTCCCAAGGGACTGTCCTGCCTCCAGAAATTCCTTCAATATCTGTTCTTTAAATCTCTTGTCAAAAGACCTGACCGTAAATTTTGCCTGGCAAAAATCAGGAATATGGATAGGAACCTTTCCTCCGTTTGTAATAACCCCAAGGATCGTTCCCCTGCCGTTCCAGCGCAGGCGCTGTCCGCCAATATACTGGAATAACTGAAGCAAGGGATCCAGGGCACTGTTTCCTTCTTCCGGCCAGGTGGCTCCGTGAGCGCTCTTGCCGTGATATTCAACGGTCAGATCTGTCTTTGAATAGGAAATATCATTGACTACCGTTTCATTGGCAGAATGAAGGATCATTGCCGCGTCAAGGCCCTGGAATGCTCCTTTCTCCAGCAAAATGACCTTTCCCCCTCCTCCCTCTTCCGCAGGGGTTCCAAACACAGAGATCTTCCCTCCAAGACGGTGGATGACAGACTTTACTCCAAAACCGGCTCCCACAGCCATTGCTGCCATCAGGTTGTGACCGCAGGCATGTCCCATTCCGGGAACCGCATCATATTCTGCCAGAAAGCCGATATGAGGTCCGGGCTTTCCGCTGTCATATTCCCCGCGAAAGGCCGTATTCAGACCGCAGATTTCTTTTTCCACTTTAAATCCATCGTTCTCCAAAAGTTCCCATATGGTTCTGCTGGATTTAAACTCGTTAAAATTATATTCAGGATTTTCCCAGAGGTATCTGGCAAGTCCCCACAAATCTTCTCCTTTTTCCTCAATGCTCTGTTCCACATCTTTTTTTATCCTGTTAATATCCATATTCATTACCTACTTTTTCATTTTTGGATCCAGCACATCCCGGATTCCGTCTCCCAGCAGATTAAAGCCGATCACAGTGATCAATATGAAGGTACCTGATACGGCTGCAATATGAGGAGCCGTATTTAAGCAGTTTCTTCCGGAACGGAGAATACTTCCCCATGAGGCGGTAGGCAGTTCAATGCCAAGCCCCAGAAAGCTTAATGCCGCTTCCGAAATAATGGCACTGGCTATATTAAGAGTCCCATACACGATAACCTCTGAAACAGTATTTGGCAGGATATGGTGTGTCAGCATACGGAAATGAGATATTCCGATCACCCTTCCGGCATTGCAGTATTCTTCCTTTTTTACGATCAGCACCTGTCCCCTTACGACTCTTGCAAACCGTGGAATCTCAGCTATGCCTATGGCAAGGATCACATTGATAATACCGGACCCCAGGACCGTCATAAGAACAATGGAAAGCAGAATAAAGGGAAAGGCAAGGACTCCATCCATGATTCTCATCAGGACGGCATCCACAATTCCTCCCATATAGCCTGCAATTAGGCCCAGAATCACTCCGGTCACTCCGCCGACAGCGGTAGCACCGACAGCAACCAGCAAGGATACTCTGGCGCCGTAACAGATCCTGGTAAATAAATCCCTTCCGAACTCATCGGTACCCAGCAGATGGCCCTTTTCAAAAAATTTCAGATAAGCATCGATGGGATGAATCTCATTTGGTTTCCCGTTTGTAATTACCGGAGCCAGAATGGCAAGAGCGACCATAACGCTGACAGCAAACAATCCAAGAAGCGCAGTTTTATTTCTCTTTAGTTTGCTCCAGGCACTGTTGGATTTTCTTTCTTTTTTTAATATCTCTTCGTGGGACTGCTGATCCAATCCAAGTGATTTCGCCATTTAATTTCCTCCTTCATAATTGACATTTGGATTGATGATCATGTAAATCACATCCACAAACATATTGATCATTACAAAGGCCAGGGCAATGACTAAAACTGCCCCCTGGATCAAAACATAGTCCCTGTTGTCAATGGCTCCGACGATCAGCGTCCCCATGCCCGGCCAGGAAAATATGGTTTCCGTAAGGATTGCACCGGCAAAACAGCCGGCAAGCTGTAATCCCAGAACCGTTATTAAGGGAGGAAGGGCACTTTTTAAGGCATACTTCCAGATCACCACAGACTCTTTGATTCCTCTGGCCCGAAGTGCACGGATGGAATCCCCATGAATGGATTCCAGAATGCTGGAACGTGTGATTCTGGAAAATGTGGCCGTAGGGATGGTGGCAAGGCAAAAGCAGGGAAGTACCATGTGGCGGATCACATCACCCAGCCCCTTGGAAATATCTCCCATGCCAAGAACCGGCAGCCAGCCCAAATTTACACTGAACATTAAAACCAGCAAAAGCCCCAGCCAGAAAATCGGCATGGAGACTCCTACCAGAGCCAGTATCATGAATACGTAATCAAAGAGTGTGCCTTGATGTACGGCAGAGGTAACCCCTACTAACATTCCTGCGATCAGCGCGATCAAAACCGCCGGCAGAGCGATCAGCAGCGTACTTGGAATACGCCTTGCAATTAATGAAAACACTGGCTGATTGTAGGAATAAGATGTTCCAAAATCCCCTTTTACGATGTTTATCATATAATCCTTATATTGAGCTGCCAGAGGCTGGTTAAGTCCCATGGTTTCCCGCATTTTCTCCACATCTTCTACGGATGCCTGAGGTCCCAGTACCGCTCTGGCCGGATCACCCGGTATCATTCTGGTCAGTACAAAAGTCAGCGTGACAACCACAAAAAGAGACGGAATAATCTGCAGGCATCTGATTAGAATTGTCTTTAACATATATCTCCTCCTGTGTCTTTAAATCAGGGATATTGCTTAGCAATATCCCTATCCGCCAAATGATGAATGGCATGACTAAACGGTAACCTTATCTGGATAACCAGACATTTATATCCGGAGTACAGATCTTAACCTTGCCGTCGGCCCGCAGTTCCAGCCCCTGAACCTTTGGACTTACGCCCCAGTTTACATTCTCATTTGCATAGAAGATGCCCGGATTTTGCTTAACGATTACCGCAAGGGCCTTCTTATAAGCTTCCGCCCTCTTTTCCTGGTCTGTGGACAGCAGCGCATCATTCAGATATTGGTCCACTTCCTTGTTGCTGAAGCCCTGTCCGTTTCCAAGGGAGCCGATGGAGCTTGTATGGAATATTTTATTTAAAAAGAAATAGGGATCAGGATACCAGGTCCATGACATTGCAAATACATCTGCTTTCCCCGACGATGCGATTTCGCTGAAGGTACCCCATTCGCTGGTATTAATGTTCACATTGATATTTAAGTTTTCTTTTAAGTACGCCTGGAATAAGGTTGCCATCTTAATTCTGGCTTCTGTGTTGGAAATATAAATATTCATATCAAACCCATCAGGATATCCGGCTTCTGCAAGAAGCTTTTTTGCCCCTTCCGGATCATAAGCGGGAACTTCTGATTCCAGACTGGAATCGTATCCCCAGGAGCCTGGAGGCAGAGGCAGACTGGCCGGCTGTGCTTCCTGGTACTGGTACACACCTGCCGTAAGCTCTTTAATATTAACCGCCTTGATAATCGCTTCTCTGACCTTGATATCTGCAGTTGGTCCATTTACCTGATTAAAATAAATGTAAGCAACGTGAAGGCCCGGCATCTCCATGAGTTCTACAGTCGGATCCTCTCTCGCTATTTTTACAGCCTCACCGCTAAGACTGGTGGCTAAATTTACCTCTCCGGTGCGAAGGGCATTTACTGCCTGGTTTCCGTCACTGACCGGCTTAAAGATAACTCCATCCAGATAAGGGGTTGCAGCCCAGTATTTATCATTGCGCACAAGGACAGCCTGCTGATCCAGCTCAAAGGACTGAAGAGCAAAGGGGCCTGTACCTACAAGGTGGGAACCAAAATCCTCTCCCCAGCCTTCTGCCTCTTCCTTTGGAATAATCACATTGCCTGCATCAGTCAGTGCAGTCAGAAATACGGCATTTGGCTCAGGCAAATAGCAGACCACCTCCGTATCGCTGACAACCTCACAGTGATCCAGCATGTCCAGCCTTTGCAATGCAGAAAGCTCATGGGAGCGCTCCAGGGAGTATTTCACATCCTCTGCTGTCAATTTTCTTCCTTCCTGATACTTACCAGGCTGGAAGTATACATCGTCACGCAGCGTGAAAGTATAAGCAAGCCCGTCATCGCTTACGGTCCAGGATTTTGCCAGGGCTGGCTGGATTTCCGTAAGATCCGTATTATATTCCACAAGTGTATCACAGACTGTGCCGATGATCTGAGATTCATAGGTTCCCGTATACTTGACAGGATCCAGGTTTTTGGGTGAGGAAGAAAGGGAAATAGTCATAACACCGCCGGAGACCGGCTCCCCCGCAGGAACTTTCGTTTCTTCCGTTGTTCCCTGAGCTGACGCTGTTGTTTCAGCCGTTGTGGCCGAAGAACCGGAACCGCATGCGCTTAATCCGGCTGAGACAGCTACCGTTAAAATTGCCGCTAAAAATCTTTTTTTCATAATGATTCCTCTTTTCCTTGTATATTAATAAAACGACAGTCAAAGGAAACATAGTCGCCTTTAACTATCGTTATATCCGAAACATATGATATTTTCTTTCCCTGGTTATCAGGAGTGATCTCTCAGCCAGCAGATGGCTGTATTGGCATAGATGGCAGCCATTTTGTGAAGGCTTTCCTCGTTAAATGTGACTCTTGGATCGTGAACGCCGTAAGGGTATCCTTCCTCCTCTGAACCGGTTCCCACCCAATAAAGAACAGAGGGAACCATCTGAGATATTATGGAGAAATCCTCCGAACCGGTCATTCTGGGCAGTTCCTTACAGGTTCCTTCTCCCAGAAGGACGTCGATATAACCGATGGAAGCATCCAGAAGATCCCCGTTATTTTCCATGGGCGGAACACCCTCATGAAGAAATTTCACTTCTGCTTCTCCCCGGAATGTGCCGGCAGTCTGTTCTGCAATCTGGACCAGACGTTCTCTGGCAAAGCTTCTCACCTTTCCATTCATGGTGCGTATGGTTCCTTTTAATACCGCCGTCTCCGGAAATACGTTGGTGGCTGTTCCACCGTTTATCTGACAGATACTGCATACCAGCATCTCATCAGGATTTACCTCGCGGCTGTTAAGGGCCTGCAGTGCCAAATGAATGTGGACAGCTATATGAATCGGATCAACGCAGAGATGAGGTGCGGCTCCATGACCGCCCTTTCCCTTTACCGTAATGGTAAAGATATCGCTGGAAGCGCAAGCTGTACCCCGGGAATATCCAACGATTCCGGACTTCTCGTGGAGCACGTGGAGAGCCATTGCACCATCCACGGAAGGGCATTCAAGAACGCCTGCCTTTACCATGTCCAAAGCGCCTCCTACCCCTTCCTCACAGGGCTGGAACATGAGTTTCACCGTTCCTTTCAATTCCCCTTCTCTCTCTTTCAATATCCGTGCAGCCAGCAGCAATGCACTGGTGTGCATATCATGGCCGCAGGCATGCATGAAACCATTCTCCGCTGCAAAAGGAAGTCCTGTTTCCTCTTTCATGGGCAGGGCATCCATATCAGCTCTTAGTAAAAAAGTCTTTCCAGGCTTTCCGGCCAGCGCCGTGATTCCTGCAGTTCCGCAGGCGGCAGGCTCAAAACCAATGGACTTAAGCTCTTCCCTGACAAGCTTTACGGTCTCCTGAAGGTCAAAGCCGATTTCCGGTTTTTTATGTATCCTGCGCCTGATATCAATTCCATAATCCTCAAGTTCTTTAGCTCTGGATAACAGGTCACTCATCCAATCAATCCTCTCTGTTCCTGTTAGCGAATATTTGATAAGTATTTTATCAGGGTGGATTTTTTTTGTAAATAACAGTTTGCACGGTTTTTCGTACACAATTTAAACATCATGCACAGTGATAGGGTCAAATTTAAATATATACCGTTTTTTCTTTTATTTAAACATCTGTTAATTCAGAAACAAGGCGGGCCAATAAGGTCCTGGGAAGAATTACCGGCTTTCCGGTCTCTTCCGCGAACAGCCGTTTCATATCCCGGCTGAAGCCAATGCAGTCCAGAATCACCAGATCCGCTTTTGTATCCTTCACAAGCCTGGCTGTTTCTTCCAGCTCCTTCCATTCTCCATAAGGGGAGCCGGAGACAACTTTAACCTTCCTTACGATCCTGGACCATTTTTTCTTACTTTGAACTATTTGCAAAGGAGATGGCGTCACTACAAGAATTGAGGAGGCGGCTGTCAGAAGAGGAACGGTTCTGTCTAAAATTTCACAAGGATAAATCATGGGAACCTTTGCTTTTAAGGTGTCCGGAAATTTTCCTGTACAAAACATCATAATAAAGGCCGCTCCCTGCTCTTCCAATTCCTTAATTGCATGTTGAATCCTTGGGATGATATGACGTTCTCCAAACGTAACAGAGGTTCCGTCATTTAATCTGGAAACCAGCACATAATCACCCTCCTCTGGGCTAAATTTCTCTATCTGCTCTCTTGTCAGGCCATCCAGTCCTCCCTTTTCCAGGACTTCAGCCTTGCCTTTAAAAATATCCATGATATCTTCGGTAACATCAGTTCTCGGACTCTGACCCACCGTTATGGCACCAATCTTCATTTTAATCGCTCCTTCCTTATAATACTGTTATACCGCCCATTGGTTGCTTAGAAAGATAAAATAATTTTTTTGATTTTAACAGGGACTTTTCCCGCTGTCAACCTTACATGAAAAAAACGCAGCCATTCCGCTTCTCGTACGGGTATGGCTGCGTGCAGCAGTTGATATAATTGCATTTAAAGGAACTTCATGGAAAGTTCGTCTAATTCTGACCGAAGCCTGATATCTCCGTATTTTGCAGCTATGGGAGAAAATATTTTCATCGTATCTTCCGCCCGCCATTTCCAGGTAGATGGATCCACAAATTCTATGGTGCGCATATTGTGGAGCCGGTCGGCCAGAGCAATCAATGCCCCTCTCTCATCCGGACATTCATGCCTGCATTCAAACTCCCGGTACGCCAGAAGGACATCCAAAATCCTTTCTCCGGCTTTCTCTTCCTTTAATCCTTCTTCCCAGATTCCTGATTCTGCATCGTGCAGAAGTCCGGCACATACAGTATCCTCATCGGCTCCCATATCTGCAAGAATCATAGCAACATTTAAGGGATGAGTGATATAGTCTTCCCCCGAATACCGTTTCCGTCCCTTGTGGCAGAATGATGCCAGCTCATAGATTCTTTTTAAATTCTCCTGATCATGTTCTGTTCCATTTTCAATAAGTGTCCGGCAAAGAATTTCCCACAACTCCTCCGGTTTTTTATAAGGCTCCATTGACTTTATATATAATTCCAAGTGATCCCGTTCTCCTTCCATAGAAGCATCACGAATATAGAGCGCTCTTAAGAGAACAGGGGCATACCCGAACTGACCGCAAAAAGCTTTGGTAAAACCGCTGTGAGTCTCCCAGCCATACTCCAAGGCTGCATCTATGATCCTCTTTCCCCTTCGGATTTCTCCGGCCGCCGCAAAAAGACGCCGTTGTTTTACGAACTCCATGGGCGAAACTCCCATTTCCGCCTTAAAGCGTCTGGAAAAATACCAGGGAGAATATCCTGCCCATGCGGAAATGTGTTCCACTGACAGTTCTTCCTTTAAATGTTCGTCTATATAGACAGCGCATGCTAGTACCCAGTTCTCCTTTTCCATCCTGACCGCTTCCTTTATTTTATTTTCCACGTGGTAATTTGATTATAATTGAAAAAGAAATATCCCGCTATTCCAAAAATGTCCTATTTCCCTTTGGGTTTGCATCTTCTTCATCTAGCGGTTAAAACTGCCTAAACAAAACTGGCATGTATAATTTTATCCAAATTGGATATTTATAAAATGCCAGTTTTTCTATATGATAAGTTTAATATAAATATAAAATAACCTGCAAGAGAGGAGAAGACATGAATAATAACAGAACAAAAAAGATCGTTTTCAGCGCTTTGATGGCAGCTCTTACCACTGCAGCCACTATGGTAATACATATACCATCTGCATTCAGCGGCTATATTCATCTGGGGGACGGGATGGTATTGCTAAGCGGCATGCTCTTAGGACCTATGGCAGGTGCCGCCGCAGGAGGGATAGGCTCTATGATGGCGGATTTGCTGTCCGGTTACGCTTTTTATGCACCCGCTACCCTGATCATTAAGGCATTGGCGGCATTTTTAAGTGGATATTTGTATAAACATCTGCCTTCCCGTGGACCGGCGAGGGGCTTTCGGGTACTGCCTTTTTTAGCCGCCGGAGTGGTTTGCAGCACAGTGGTTACAGGCGGATATTTCATTTTTGAACTTGCAGTATACAGCTGGCCGTCTGCCTTATCTAATGTTCCGTTCAATTTGGTGCAGAATTTATTCAGTTTGATTGCAGCTGGAGTTTTGCTTCCTATTCTTTTGCGTGTCCGTGAGATCCGGGAGCTGAATCAAGAGACAGCCTTGTAACAGAATGGAAGCCCTCCTGGGGCTTCTTCTTTTTGCATTTAAATCCATACCTTTCGATCCCTCGTTTTCATCACTTCCATGACTTCCAGAGTTATGTCGTCTATCTTAGATTTGAATAAAATGTTTAAAAGCTATATTTGTGAAGGATTCATTCTGTTTCAGAATTAATAATCGGTAATCGATCCAACTGTTTGAATAAGTAGGTTTCTCCATCCATCTTAATTATATATGTCTGCTTTTTTCCATTATAGAGTACTTTAGTATTTTGAAACTTAGAACTATTGATAAAATGTTCATTATCTGTTCCCTTAGAATAAGTCCCTTTATCCATTTCATCATAATCATAATAATAAAATGTATAGTTATTATTGAGATCAAATACCATTGATGCAAAGGGAAGCTCGTCACATGTGTAAGTTCCTTGCAAAATTGGAGATTCTTTCACTGAATATAGGGATAATATGCGAATAAGAAAAATACCAGTTATACATATAAATATAAAAGAAAGAAGTCCAACCAAACTTTTTTTATTTACTTTCATGCTTTCACCTCCTACTACAATAATTTTATAGGTTATGGTACATGACAAACCAGCCATGTCCATATTCCTTCTTGTTGCTTAAGCTGTTAGAATGTAGAGAGCAATTGGTCCGGCGGTCACCTCCTTGGGCTTCACGTCCGTAATTTAGTCTGCCAACCAGCTCCTCATTCGCAGCGTTCGTTTTATGCAGGTTGAACTGCTTTCCCAGCACGTTCGTGTCACACCACAGTAGATTGAATCGGCAATGAGTAAACCTGGATCCATTGCTACTATCATTTTTTAAGGAGTGACATATTTATGAATGCTGTCGGTGTTGATGTTTCCAAAGGTAAGAGTATGATTGCCATCCTTCGCCCCTTCGGTGAAATTGTTTCCAGTCCCTTTGAGGTCCTGCATACATCCAGTGGGATTAATGAACTTATCTCCCATATCCTGTCCCTGGACGGTGACACCAGAATCGTTATGGAGCACACCGGACGCTACTATGAGCCAATGGCTCACTGGCTTTCCGGTGCCGGACTGTTTGTCAGTGCTGTTAATCCAAAACTCATCAAAGATTTTGGCAACAACTCTCTCCGTAAAGTCAAGACGGATAAAGCAGATGCTATAAAAATTGCCCGTTATACTCTTGACAACTGGACCGATTTGAAACAGTATAGTCTTATGGATGAAATACGCACTCAACTCAAAACCATGAATCGGCAGTTTGATTTCTACATGAAGCAGAAGACCTCCTTCAAAAACAACTTAATCTCTTTACTTGATCAGACCTATCCTGGTGCCAATGATTTTTTTGACAGCCCTGTTCGCAGTGACGGCAGCCAGAAATGGGTTGATTTTGCATCTGCTTATTGGCATGTAGACTGTGTTCGCAAGATGTCCCTCCCTGCGTTTACAGAGCATTATCAGAAATGGTGTAGGCGCAAAGGCTATAACTTCCAGCCTGATAAACCAGGAGAAATTTACACTGCTTCAGAAAACCTTATAGCAGTTCTTTCAAAAGATCCAATGACCAAAATGCTCATAAAACAGGCGATAGACCAACTAGACACTGCCTCCAAAATCGTAGAAGAACTTCGCAGCAAGATGAACCAGACTGCGGCCAAACTTCCGGAATACCCGATTGTTATGGCTATGAAAGGTGTCGGCCCATCTCTTGGTCCCCAGCTCATGGCTGAAATCGGCGATGTAGCCCGTTTTTCTCACCGGGGAGCGATTACAGCATTTGCCGGAGTTGATCCAGGGGCAAACCAGTCAGGGGCTTACGAGCAGCAAAGTGTCCGCACTTCAAAACGTGGCTCTGCCCAACTCCGCAAGACTTTATTTCAGGTCATGGACGTATTAATTAAGACATCCCCAGCAGATGATCCAGTCTACGAGTTTATGTCAAAAAAACGCTCTCAGGGGAAATCCTACTATGTCTACATGACTGCCGGTGCCAACAAGTTTCTGCGAATCTACTACGGACGGGTGAAAGAATACTTAGATTCCCTTCCCCAGTCAGAATAACTCTGGCTTCATAGCTTTTTCAGACCAGCGTTTAGCGGTGGTCTGTTTGTGATACAAAAAACACTGCATAAAACTTTTTCTGCAAATCTTATTAATTTCCTATTGACTTTTTATTTGCAGGCTAATATAATGCCAGTTTTATATTTGCAGTTATAGGCCTATATCTATATAACGTACAAGCGAAAAAAACGTGACAGTTTTTTTATATTATATATCTTTTCATTGTGAAAAGTAAGTAGGCTTTCACCGTTCCGCTCAAACATTCTTCTCTGCAGCCAGGCCGACCCATTATTCGCTTTGTCACTTATTTAACACAATAGCCGGAGCCTTCAGAATTCCTTCTGAAAGCTCCGGCAAAAATATTAATGCGAATAACATTCGTCCCAGTGCTGATGAGCACTAGTTTCGGATACATTCTGCTTTTCCTCTGCTTTAATAATCCAGCAAAGATGCGGCCTCCTCGTCCATGATGACCGTATAATTAGGATGCAGCTGGAACACACTGGCAGGAACCTCTGGCGTAACCGGGCCGAACAAGGCTTTTTTTGCGATTTCTGCTTTGTGGCTGCCATTAATGATCATGATGAGATGACGGGCATTCATTACAGTTTTCGGCCCAAATGTCACATAATGATCCGGACTCGTCTCTCTTTCAAAATATGAAATAGGATATTTCTCTTTCGTTACCATACGGGTCTCCATGCCGAAATGTTCTACCGTACCTGCAAGATTTCCGCAGAAATGTCCATCCGTACCGAGCCCCATGATGAGCATATCTAATCCGCCATCTTCTTTAAGCTTCTTATCGTAATCTTTCCAGTTCTTTGTATCCAGAACGTGAATCAGCTCCCCGGGTACCTCGGCCGGGTCAAAAAACATACGGATTAAATCATTCATGGTTACACCGGTTTCCTCCCCCTCCCTGGGTATCTCATCAAAGTTATAAAAATGGACATGTTTAAAACAGGGATTTCCTTTGTACTCCTCTGTAAGCAGCTGATACAGCCGTTCCGGGGTTTTTCCTGCCGTAATGGAAAGGTTGACCCTTCGGTTATCTCCTGTGTACATATGAGCCTGTACATGAGTAAGGGCCATCTGGCTCATGGTTTCATAATCCTTTGTAATAATTAATTGCATATTAAAATACTCTCCTTTTTTTATAATTTCTCTCCGTTAGTCTCGATTACCTTTTTATACCAGTAAAACGATTTCTTGGGTTTTCTTTCAAGAGTCCCTTCATTGTTATCATCCAAATCAATATAAATGAACCCATAACGCTTTGCCATTTCAGAAGTTCCAGAAGAAATACAATCCATGGAAGACCAGGATGTATATCCAATCACATTGGCCCCATCACGTATGGATTCCTTGATCTGCTCAATATGGCGGCGAAGATAATCAATGCGGTAATCATCCTGGATGCTGCCGTCTGCTTCTACAATATCCTGAGCGCCAAGGCCGTTTTCGACCACCATCATTTCTACTCCCGGATACCGGTCAGCAAAGCAGCTAAGCTGATAGCGCAGTCCCATGGGATCAATCTGCCAGCCCCATTCAGAAGCTTCCAGGTAGGGATTTTTAAGCTGTTGGCTTAAGTTCCCGTCTGTTGTTTCCCAGCCCTCCTGCTCTACGCTGGATATGCTGGTGGAATAATAGCTGAAAGTCAGGTAATCGACCGTATATGTTTTTATCAGTTCAAAATCCCTATCCTCCGTCTCAAGTTGGATCTGATGGTCATCAAAGTAACGGAGCGCATATCCAGGATACTCTCCCCTCATATAAATATCCGTATAAAAATAGCAGTCCAGATGCATGTCATGCTGCATCTTCATCACATCCTCCGGCTTGCATGTACCTGGATAACGGGTAAAAGGAACCACCATGCAGCCCATTCTGGCATTAGACCATTTCTCTCTTAAATATTTGACAGCTTTAGCGGAAGCGACAAACTGGTTATGAGCAGCCTGGTAGGTAGCCTGCTCAAACTTATCTCCCCAATCCTCCCGGACGATGCCGGTTGAATAAAAAGTATTAAAGCGGGTACCGTTCATTTCATTAAAATTGATCCAATAAGTGACATAGCTCCCATATTCGTCAAAGCAAACTTTGCAGTAACGAACAAACATATCAATCAGCTTACGATCAGCCCAGCCTCCATATTGGGTGACCAGATGAAGAGGCATCTCAAAGTGGGAAAGAGTCACAATGGGTTCCATTTTATATTTCTTCAGTTCTTTAAACACCTCATGGTAGAATCCCAATCCCTCAGGATTAGGCTCTAGCTCATCACCATTTGGAAAAAGCCGGCTCCAGGCAATCGACATTCGAAAGGCAGTGAATCCCATTTGGGCACACAAGGCAATATCCTCCTTGAATCGGTGATAATAATCCACACCATGTCTCTTGGGATACAGTTCCTCCCCAACGTAGCCTTCAGCTGCATTTATCTGCTCTTTTGTAACGTTTTTATACTCTATTCGCGGAACTTCCTTATCCTGCTTCATTGCCACATCTGCTACGCTCAGGCCCTTCCCTCCTTCGCTGCAGCCACCTTCTATCTGGCATGCTGCGGACGCACTTCCCCATAGAAATCCTATTGGAAAGCCGTTAGGTGCATGTTTTAACATATCCATTCTCCTCTCCTTATTACTGTCCATGCTTTTTGGGACATAGAGGTATACCCGTAGGGTGTTTCCTTATTACTGTCCATGCTTTTAGGATATAAAGGTATACCCGTAGGGTGTTTCCTTATCACTTCTCACACTTTTGGGACACAAAGGTATACCAATGCTTCTATCTGACAGTTAATATCTTCTCACCTGCAAAAATAGGCCCATTTTCAAATTCAGGCTGGATATTCCCATAAGCCGGGGTATTGGAAATTACTACAATAACCGTGGTATCATAACCAGCTGCTGCAATCTGTTCCCGGTTAAACTCAATAAGAGCATCCCCTTTTTTCACCTTATCCCCTGCCTTACATCTGGCAGTAAAGAATTCCCCTTCCAGTTTTACCGTATCAAGTCCAATATGAATAAGTACCTCCGTACCAGCCTCCGTAATCAGACCAAGTGCATGGTTGGTATGGAAAACTGTATTGACCGTACCATCCCCGGGAGCGACAACCAAGTTTTCACTCGGAACGATACCGATACCTTCACCTAATAATTTGCTGGAGAATGTTTCGTCATTAATATCCTCCAGTTTACAGATCTGCCCACTGACAGGGCTGAACACCAGATGCCCTGGTTCTGCTTTCCCCTTAGCCGTTTCGACTTCAGATATTCCATTGGTTAAGACCACGTTATCATTCAGCTTAAACACAGTTTTTCCAAGAAACCACGTAATTCCGAATGTAGACACAAACATTACAATCAGGCCGAAAACTATGGAGAGGGGCTTGTCCCCCATGAATATCGGGGTTGTCAATAGACTGGGCAGCCCTGATGAAAAGGCCTTCGCCCCCATCATGGTACTTACCATACCCCCAAGGCCGCCGCCTAAGATACAGCCCACCAGAGCTGCCCGATATTTAAAGATAATTCCATACAGAGCAGGCTCGGTAATACCTAAATAGCCTGAAATGGTGGAAGAAGTTGCAATCTGCTTACTCTTCCGGTCTTTAACAAGTACAGCAACGGCAAATGCGGCGGTTGCCTGGGACATGGTGGATATAAATGTAGCCGGGGCAATTATGGTATATCCAAGGGTTTCTAACTGCATATACTGAAGAGGGCGGACAGCATGATGCAAACCTACCAATACCAGCAGCGGGCGGGTCGAACCGATCACAAAACCTGCGATTCCAAGATTCAAGTTTATCAGCCACTCAAGGCCATTTGACACATAAGTTGTCAGGTAAGTAGCCAGAGGTGCGATTAATATTAAGTTTATTGGAATAACAATCAAAAAAGTCAGCAGAGGAACAAATATAACGGTAATCATTGAAGGCAGATGGTCATCCAGCCAGCCATATACCTTGCTCATGAACCATACCGCCAGGATAATTGGTATAACACTGCTTCCATAATTAATCATAGGAATAGGTATTGCCCCAAAAAGCATTACCGGATCTTCCCCAACCTTTGCTATGATATTGGGATCCAACATGGCAGCAGCTATCCCCATAGCCATGTAAATGTTGGTATTGAAGCGTTTGGCAGCCGAAACTGCAAGCAGAAATGGGAAAAAATAAAGGGAAGAATTACCGATTACCGTAAGCAGGAAAATAAGTGAGCTGTCACCCGGCAAAATGTGCAGGGTAGTAAACATATACCGGATACCCAATATCAAACCGCCGCCGATAATAGCGGAAAGCGGTGCAACCAATATGGCAGTCAGTGTTGCAAGCATACGGTTAAAAATACTTCCTTTCTTCTCTCCGGCGTTATCCGGGACATTTTCTCCTCCGGCAATCCCCGGATACTGCTTCATGATTTCCTTATATACCTTGGATACGTCATTTCCGACGATAACCTGGTACTGGCCTCCCTGCTTCTGGACACCAAGTATGGAAAGTTTCTTTAATTCCTCTTCATTGGCTTTATTGTCATCCAATAAGAAAAACCGAAGCCGTGTCATGCAATGGGACAAAGACTTGATATTTCCTACCCCTCCTACATGCTCTATAATTTTTCTTGCTAATTCTTCTCGTTCCATTTTTCTCCTCCTTTTACATCATAAAATTGCAATTTTCCATCTGCCTGGCTGGTGCGCGCTTTCACAGCCAAATAGCAGATTTTCAGTTCCATCAAAACCTCATCGGAGCACGGTGCCTTCTGCAGCCGCACTTCCTCTGCGCAGAGCAGGAGATAATGGCAGAACATAATATAAACAAAAGACCCAGACCTGCCTGACAGTAATCCACTGTCAGGCAGGTTTGGGTCTTGCCAGCCGAACTGTAACGAATCCCTTATTTATTTACCTTTTTTACTAGATTAATAATATGCAGCATTAAGTACATTTTCTCTGTTTCGGAAGTTTCCCATCTCTGCCTCTCATAAATATACTGGGCAATCTTGTTCGCACATTCATAAGCCTGGGAATCTGCTTTGCGGACCGAGTCAATAATCTCCCTTTCTGTAGGGGCGACCTCCTCACCTTTTAACCGTCTCATCAGATAATACCTTACATGAGTTATAAAACGGTGAAAGAACACGCTGTCCTCATCAAACTCGCACTGATAAAAATACTTGACCAGCTTTAAAATAGAATTTGTCATTTCGGTGATCCCAAAAATCTCCTCACCCGTTACACTATCTATCTGTGCATTAACAATGTGAAGGGCAAAAAATGCGGCTTCGCTGTCAGGAAGCTGCGTCCCTAAATCAGCCTTTATAATTTCTAATGCCTTGATGCCCATCTGGTATTCTCTGGAGTAGAACTTCTTTATCTCCCATTCCAGCGGATTTACTATATCCATCTGGATTTCCCGACGCTTAAGGGCAAAGGATAAATGATCAAGTAAGGAAAAGAACATATTGTCATTTAATTCTTTAAATGTTTCCTTTGCCATATTTACAATTTTAAAAACTGCCCTTAACTCATTTGGACCACACCCCGTCATAAGGGCTGCCATTTGAGTGAACGTCATGTTGTTTGTAGGATAAAAGGTTTTCTCAACCCTGCTTTTATCTATTTTATTACCAGGATAAGCCTGAAAACCAATGCCTTTCCCCACCAGAACCATCTGCTGTCCATCCTCTGACGCCAAAAGTACATTATTATTGATACGCTTTTCTACATACAAAAAGTTCACCTTCTCAAATAAAAAAGGCCAAGATCATGTAAAACCGCAGCTAAACAATATTAGCTGCAACCTTACATCATCCTGGCCAGGCCTGCCGAACAGTAACACTTCCAGTAAATCGTATTTCTTTCACTTATTATACTAAATTAAATATATTTCGTCAAGATTTTTAATACAGATTTCTAATTTTATTTTATGTGGTACATTTTTTTTGTGCATTTAGCACAGTTCTGTGTCGTTTTTCTTATCATAAGTACACAAGAAATCTCTGTATCATTTAGCGCATTAAAAAGGAAGCCCTGGGATCTGATCCCCCAGGTGCTTCCTCTTTTTGCGTTTAGCTTTAATATCCATTTAAAACTTCATCCCTCGTGGGTATCGAAGGTGCAGCACCTGCTCTGGATACTGCAATAGAAGCAGCCTTTGCCGCATGATCCAAAGCCTGTCCGGGAGTTTCTCCCAGAGCAAGTCCGCCTATAAAATAGCCGGTAAAGGTATCCCCGGCCCCTGTTGTATCAACCACCTGTACCTCATAGATTTCCTGCTCAAACACCTGATCGCCGTCTTTGTATAAAGAACCATCTTGCCCCAGTGTCAAAAGAATCTTTGCGCCCGGGAATTTTTCTGCCAGCTGACCCAGGAGCTCTCTGCCGCTACCGGATTTTTGACAGATATCCCCGGCTTCAATCTCATTCAATATAAAAAACTCCACATAATGAAGAGGGTAACTCCATATTTTGCGGTTCATGGGGGAAGGATTCAAAACGATTCTCATTCCTTTCCCGTATGCCTGCTCCATAATATATCCAACTTCGTTGATTTCGTTTTGAAGAATGAGAAAATCCCCTTCCCAAAACTCATTTAAAACATGGTCCACCTGATCCTTTGTTATTTCCTGATTCGCTCCGCCATATAAAAGGATGCCATTTTGTCCTTCCTGATTCTTTTGTATTATGGCATGGCCTGTCTTATTTTTTACCCGCTTAATATTACTTGTATCTATGCCGAACTGCTCCAGCTGCTGGGTCAATATTTCACCGTCCAGTTCCCCAACCGCTCCTGCATGCCAGACTTTGACGCCGCTTTTGCTCAGTGCCAGAGACTGGTTGAGGCCTTTTCCTCCGCAAAATATCTCCAATGAATCAGAGGATATGGTTTCTCCCTCTCTGACAAAATGATCCATCTGGTAAACATAATCAATATTCAAAGAACCAAAATTTAATATTTTCATATATTGTACTCCTGTCCAATTTCCATTGTACTGCTTCTTATAATCAATTTCGGTTCAAATACCGCTTGTCTTTTTTCTAATTTTTTCTTTTTTATCAGGGAGATCAGCCGTTTGACTGACTCTACGCCCATCTCATATACAGGCTGTCTGACCGTTGTAAGAGGAACCGCCATCATTTCCGCATACAAAACATCATCATATCCTACCACCGATATATCTACAGGTACTTTCTTATGGTATTGGGACAGCTGCCTGCACACTCCAAAAGCTGATAGGTCGTTGCAGGCAAATACCGCCGTATATCCATACTGCATCAGCGCCGATACAGCACGTTCCCCGCATTCCATGGTATAATCACCTTCATAAACCAGCCTTTCATCAAAAGGAATATGAAATTCCTGCAGCGCTCGGGCATATCCGTTCAATCTTCTTTCTGAATCCGCCAAATTTGCAGGACCTGTTACACAGGCTATCTTCTTATGGCCAAGCTCTGCCAGATGTCTCGCTGCCAGATACCCTCCCATTTCATGATCCAGGATAACTTCTGCGCAGTCCACATCCGTAAGAAAGCGGTCCAGAAGCACAAACGGCAGCTGCAGCTGTTCCAATAAGCGAACCGATTCTTTACCGGCTGTCTCATCGCTTTCTCTGGACATGACATAGATGATTCCGTCTACCCCCTGGTCAGCCAGAAAACGGATATATTCCATGTCCCTCTTATGGAGATCGTTGGTGTTGCACAAGACCAGTGTTCTGCCATACTCCCTGCAACACTCCTCAATCCCCTTTACCATATTGGCGTAAAAGATATTTCCGATATCAGGAATAATTAGACCTATGGTTTTGCTTCTCTTTTTAACCAGACTGACTGCCAGCTGATTCGGCCGATAGTTAAGCTTTTGTGCCGATTCCATAATCCGTTTTTTGGTTTCCTCCGGTATCTTATGAGCCTTCCCATTTAATACCAGAGATACCGTCGTCACAGATAGTCCTGTGTCATTCGCAATGTCCTTAATTGTCGCTCTCATCCTCACTCCTCGCTGCTGCCATATTTGCCAATGCCCGTACTGCCTTAAGGTAATCCGCGATGCATACACATTCATTGGGCTTGTGCGCCATATCTGCGGAGCCTGGTCCAAATAAGACGGTCGTCAGCCCTTCTTTTCCTTCGGCCAGTATGGAGGCATCCGTAAAGTAGGAAATTCCTGAATAGGCTTCCTTAATTCCGGCAGCCTCCATACTCTTAACCAGCTGGGAAACTCCCCAGGAAGCCTTGTCCGCTTCAATGCTTATTCTGTGATTTTTAATTGTAGTAGTCAGACTGGGGATACCTCCTGAATTCCGGCTGATGTCCTGAAATACCGTCTCCAGCCGGCAGAGGATCTTTTCATAAGTAAGTCCCGGCACGGTCCGGATATCTAATAAAACAGTACACACATCCGGTGTCATGTTCGGTTGTATCCCTCCCTGGATTTCTGTAATCTGGGCAGTAGCGCTGCCTAGTACCGGGTGGTCATGTCCACGGATCCAGTCTGCCAGACCCTCGGCCGCCTCATATGCACAGGTAACTGCATTGCAGCCTTCTTCCGGATATGCCCCGTGGCTGGTCTTACCTCTTACTTCCAATTCTAGCCAGATACAGCCTTTTTGTCCGATTCCAACGGTACAGCCCGTCGGTTCTCCGATCAGTAGAGTCGATGCTTCCATCATATATCCGCCGGAAATAATGGCCTTTGCTCCGGTCCCTCCCCGCTCTTCGTCACATGTCCCCAGAAATTGGATAGAAGTTTTCGGCTTCTTCCCAGCCTCCCCCAGCATACCGAGAACATATACCAGGGCAGCCAGTCCGCTCTTCATGTCACTGGCTCCCCGCCCAAAGAGGAAACCGTTATGTATCACCGGGGTCCATGGCGGCCGGTCCCAGCTCTCAAGCTGACCGTAGTCCACCGTGTCCAAATGTCCATTCCAGATCATTCCCTTATCCGCATCATCTCCCGGAAGCAGGGCAATCACGTTTCCCTTTTCTTCTCCAATATCCTGAACAAAGGCGTTCACTCCACGGCTATTTAAGTATTGGCAGATATATTCTGCTGCCGGTTTCTCTCCGTCTTTTCCGTTGACTGTTCTGATTCCCATCAAATCCTTTAAAAGCTGTACCGCTTCCTCTTCCCAGCCTGCCTTCTTCATTCCAATCCCTCTATTTCTCCGTCAGCCAGTCAAGGATCCCCTTCCAAAGCTGATCGTAATATTCCCACTCACAAAATTCCGGCGGAGCCCAGTGAGGGGCGCAATCTGTGGTAAATGCTGCACTTCTTCCTTTTCCATAGGTTCCCAGTGCCAGGAACGGATCATTTTCTATGGTAACGGGTACAATTGCTTCCGGCTTTGCCACTGTTTTATTGTACCCCAAAACCTCCGGCCAGTCCGACGGAAGTCCGGATATGGCTTCATGGGCTTCTCCTACAACAGGCTTTGCACCATCGCAGTGTTCCATTCTGTCATCCACAGTCAGAACCTCCACAGGAAGAACTTCCTGGACAGCGGTATCATGCCACTTTCCCTTTGCATCTACGCCGGAAAATGTCATATATCCTCCGATCATCAAAAGTGCGCCTCCATCCAGAACATAATCCCGGATCAGCTTACAACGGTCCGGCATCTTACGGCTGTGTGTAAAGGTCGCAACAGGAAGAAGCAGGGTATTTGCTCCGATATCGGACAGAATGACCCCGTCATACTGCTTTAATTCTTCCATGGTGAATGGAAATTCGTCCGATGCCAGGTGATTTGGAAGGAACGTTACCTCGTAACCAGCTTTCTCCAGTGCCTTTTTCAGCCACTTTTCTCCCGTCTCATAAGAAGAGGTATAAAAAGAATCAAACCCCTTTACATGTGTAGTATAACTCATCCAGGATTCTCCTGCCAATAATATTTTCTTATTCATCTGTCCTGTCTTCCTTTCCCCATTCTAAAATCAATTGTGCATAAATATGAATTGCCTTAAGATATTCTTCTATCTGAATATACTCATTTACGGAATGGCATTGTTCCAGATTTCCGGGTCCAAACTGTATGGTTGGACAACCGGCTATATTCCTCCACAACCTGGAGTCACAGCCAGCCGGAGAGCCCTTTATGGCCACTGACTTACCCTCCGCTTTTTCAAATGCTCTTTCAAAGCTGTCTACAAACGGCCCCTTTTCCATCTCAAAAGGACCTCCTGCCTGATATATACTGATTTCCGGCATATGCTCCCGCAGCCATAAATCACTTTCTGCCAGACGCCTGATCTCGTCTGTGACCTCAGCTACGACCTGCTCATGGCTCATCAGGCCTGGAAGATAGTGGATGCACATCTCAAATTCACAATTCCCGGCAACCGTGGATCCTGCACTTCCTCCATGAATGGTCCCTACATTTAAATTAGGGGCAGGAAGAAGGGGGTGCTTAAGGCCAAGCAGCCAGCCATGCTCCAGTTCATTCAGTCTTTCTATGATCTTTATTGCCTTTTCAATGGCGCTCACACCCAGCCATTTTGCGCCGGAATGATTGGATTTCCCTGCGACCTGAACTTTCATAAATACAAATCCCATATGAGCCAGAATCAGTTCTCCGGATGTTGGCTCGCAGACCACCACTCCATCTGCCCGTTTTCCTCTCATAACCGCCTGAATGGAGCCGTTGCCGCCTCCCTCTTCATCACACACCGAGCAGATGTGGACGTTAAGAGGAAGAGGAATACCGGCATCCTTTAAAAGCTTTACTGCCATGACGGAAGCCATAAGGCCCCCTTTCATATCCGCAGCCCCCAGGCCGAACAGCTTGCCATCTGCGATTTCCGGAGCATGGGGAGGTACATTCCACAGGGACTCATCCCCCGGAGGCATGGTATCCATGTGACCGTTAAACATCAGGCTCTTGCTTCCCTGCCCTTTAAAAACGGCATAGACGTTATAACGGTCCTTATAGTCATGACCAGGATTGCCTTCCCCATATGTTTCTATGGAGGCTGCGACCGTCTCTTCGGTCATGGGATCTCTTTCTATCTGATCCGCTCCCATCTCTTCCAATAGTCGGATTAAATATTCCTGCCCCTCTTTTTCTCTTCCTCCGGCAATCCCATGTCCAAGATCCTGGGTATCTATGGCAATCAGTTCTGATAAATATTTAACATATTCTTCCCTGTTGCTTTCCAGTACTTCTTTTAACCGTTCCATCATCCACCTCACGAACCATAAGCCCGGATTCCCGTTTCGATCAGATCCCAGAAACGATCCACATCAATATCCACGGCCACATCCACATTGGCTTCTCTATGACTGTAGCCAAAGAAGTCACAATTGGTCCTTCCGTAGCTTTGTACGCTTCTGATATCCACTTCCGTAAACATAGGTTTTGTCACCAGAAGCTCTGGATCAATGATGGAAGCAATGGTCACCGGGTCATGGAGAGGCCCGCCATTCCAGCCAAACACTTCCTTCTGGCTCTTGTTAAAATGTCCCATCAGCTCTGTAAACAGGCGGGCTGCCGGAGTGCCGATCTCTTCCATCCGTTTTACTACCTGGGGATAACAAAGCACTTTCCTGGTCACATCAAGCCCTACCATAGTAATGGGGCGGCCGCTGGAAAATACCACATGGGCCGCATCTGCATCGGCGATAATATTAAACTCAGCCGCCGGAGTTACATTCCCCAGCTGATAGCAGCCTCCCATGAGAACAATTCTTTTTATCTTCGGTATAATGCGGGGCTCCATTCTCATGGCCATGGCAATATTGGTCAGGGGACCTGTTGGCACCAGAATAATGTCACCTTCCGATTCCATCAGCGTTTTGACGAGAAACATTACCCCATGCTCCGCCTCTTCCTTTCTCTTTAATGGTTCAAAAACCGGACCGTCAAGTCCGCTTTCTCCATGGATATCTCCTGCAAGAAGCTGCTTATCCCGGATCATGGGCTGTCCGCATCCGGCATAGACGGGGATATTAAGTCCCAGGTACTGACAGATATTCAGGGCATTTCTTGTGGTTTTTTCAAGGGACTGGTTTCCTGCCACCACTGTAATACCCAGCACCTCTATCCCACTGTTTTTTCCTGCCAGTAATATGTTCACCGCATCATCGTGTCCCGGATCGCAGTCCAGGATAACTTTCTGTTTTTCCATTGATTATTCTCCTTTTTAAGCTTTTACTAATGCACTCTTTTTCTTCTTTTCCCTTGCCAGTTTAGATGCCATGGATACTGCCAGGGTGGCTATAGTCACCACATAAGGCATCAAAAGTACCAGCTGGGACGGCACTCCGTAAGCCTGAAGCCTGGCACCTATGGAATCTGTTAACCCGAACACCAGACATCCAGCTGCTGTCAGGATTGGGTGGGCACCTCCGAAATACATAGCCGCCACTCCCATAAATCCTCTGGCATTTGTCATATTCTCCGTAAACATTTTGCTGTATCCCAGGGATAAATGGGCTCCTGCCAGGCCTCCGATCAGGCCCGATATGGCTATTGCCCGGTATTTCATGGAATTTACATTAATTCCTGCCGTCTGCGCTGCCATTGGAAACTGGCCGACTGCCCTTAAACGAAGGCCCCAGACCGTTTTATAAAATATAAACCAGACCAGTATAATCAGTACAATAACAAACCACTCGGTGATGCACCAGTTATCAAAAATCTCTTTCAAAAATGGGACTTTAGCCAGAAATGGAAGACTGACTCTTGGAATCGCAATGATCCCCGGTTCTGAAAACGTACCGCTTTTTCCCAAGACGCTGTTTAAAAGAAACTTGGTGATCGCCAGTGCAAATAAATTGATGCCCATGCCGATGGCACAGATCTCCGCTTTATAACGGATATGGCCTACTGCCATGATCATGGCCATAATAAGCCCTGCAATCATGGCAACTACGACTCCCAAAAGCCAGCTTCCGGTTAGATAGCTGACCGCTACTGCCGCAAATGCACCGGTCAGCATGATTCCTTCCGTTCCGATATTTAATATATCTGCCTGCTGAGTGATGGCTGCACACAATGCCGCATAAATAATAGGCGTGGCAGAACGAAAGGTTGCATATATCAAAGATACGCTGAAAATTTTTCCTAAATCCATAGTTCTGCCTCCTTCTATTTGCTCTTTTCCTTTTTAGTTTTCTTATTCTTAAACTGAAACAGAAGCTCCATGGTTGCCACAATAATGAATACTGCTGTTATGGTGTCAACAATCGATTTTGGTACACCGGTACTCTGCTGCATCCCCATGGCTCCTGATTTTAACACCGCAAGGAAGAAGGACATAAAGGGTGCAAAAGCCAGATTGTTTTTAACGATCAGAGAGGCCAGCATGCCATTGGAACCAAGCCCCGCCGCAAAATTATTCAGGAAATAACCGTGAACCCCCAAAACTTCAATGCAGCCGGCCATACCGCCCAATGCCCCGCTAAGCATCATGGATTGTATAAATATCTTCTTGGGACTGATGCCCACATACTCCGCATGAGATGGATTGGTTCCCACTGTTTTTACCTTATATCCAAAAGTAGTCTTGTTTAAGACCCAGATCATAAGAACCACTGTGATAAGGGCTATGAAAAGTCCCGCATTGACACTGCTCGGCTTCATAAACTGAGGCAGGTTCACCGTCACCGGCAGAGACTGGGCATTGGCCACGCCTGCACTCATGGGGCCGCTGACCAGATAAGAGGTTATGTACAGGGCTACGCTGTTCATGAGAATGGTCACACAAACCTCACTCACACGGTAGTAAGCCTTTAGTACCGCTGGAATCAGTGCCCACAATGCCGCCACTGCCATGGCTCCCAGAAAGCAGACGATTAAGAGGACAGGAGCCGGAAGAAATGTCCAGTTAATTCCGATATATGCGGCAGTAATACCTCCAAGAAACACCTCACCTTCCACTCCCACGTTGAATGCTCCCGCTTTTGCCGCGACCGCAAACGCACAAGAGGTGAGGAGAAGGGGCGTAAAGCTGGCCAGGGTGGTTCCTATCTTGAGCTTCCCGTTAAATGCACCGCGCAGCAATGCCCCATAGGCTTCCAGGGGATTTTCCCCTATAGACAGGATAAATAAGGCACCGATTGCCAATGCAAGCAGCATGGTAAGTAAAATTTTCTGTATGCTCTTTACCGCTACATTCATGTTGTACTTCCCCTTTCTTCAGCCGTTGCAGTTCCGCCCATCATCAGTAATCCCAGATTATCCTCGTTGGCTTCCTCTGCTTTCAGCCTTCCTGTTATCCTGCCTTCGTGCATGACAACGATCCGGTCTGAAAGGGACAAGATTTCCTCCAAGTCAGCAGAAACCAGTAAAACTCCCATTCCTTTGGCTTTGACCTCCTGCAGAATTTTCCGGATGGATTCAATGGCTCCGATATCAACCCCTCTGGTAGGCTGGGAGGCAACCAGAAGCTTCCCCCCAATAGAAACTTCCCTTGCAACCACGACCTTTTGTGCATTTCCACCTGACAGGGACTGGGTAGATATTTCAGGATCTCTGGGACGGATGTCAAAAACCTCAGACAACCTTTTAGCATATTCCAGGGTTTCCTTATCATTTCGTACGATGCCCCGGCAAAATGGAGTTTCCTCTACCTGTACGGCTATGAGGTTCTCCTTGATGCTCATGGACCGGTTTAAGCCCCTTGTATTGCGGTCTTCCGGAATATGGGACAATCCGGCTCTCCTGATCTGCTTTGGACTAAGGCCCGCTATCTCTTTTCCGTCTAAAAGCACGTTTCCTTTCTCAACCTGCCGGAGACCTGCGATTGCCTCAATCAGCTCACTCTGTCCGTTTCCATCGATTCCCGCTATACCAACGATCTCTCCCTCCCGGACATCCAGTGATACTCCCCTGATCTTTGAGATCTCCTTTTCTCCGGAAACCCATACATCCTTTACTTCCAGAACCTTTTCCCCCGGCTTTGCCTGGGTTTTTTCAATATTTAAAAATACTTCCCTGCCGATCATCATTTTTGCAAGCTCTGCCGGGGAAGTCTCTTCCTTATTTACGCTTCCAATATAATTTCCCTGACGCATTACGCTGATGCGGTCAGAAATCTCCATGACCTCATTCAATTTATGAGAGATAAACACCAGGGATTTTCCATCTTTTCTTAAATTTTGGAGAATTACAAAAAGCTGTCTCGTTTCCTGGGGCGTCAGGACTGCCGTAGGCTCATCCAGAATGATTACATTGGCTCCCCTGGTTAAGGTTTTGATGATCTCTACCCTTTGTGCTTCACCTACTGATATCTGATTAATCTTCTTCCCCAGCTGGATATCCATTCCATACTGACTGATATACTGTTCCACCGTCTTTCTGGCCTTATCAAAATCAATGGTGATACCATGCCGGGGCTCAAAACCCAGAATGATGTTTTCTAATACTGTCAGCTCATTGACCAGCATAAATTCCTGATGCACCATTCCGATGCCTTTTTCAATGGCAATTTTAGGAGAGATGGATGGAATATGATCTCCATGGATCCGGATGCTTCCGTCATCAATGGGATACATACCGTAAAGCAGCTTCATCATGGTGGACTTTCCGGCTCCGTTTTCTCCGATCAGAGAATGGATCTCACCCTTTTTTAAGGTAAACTGCCCGTTCCTTACTGCATGAACGTTTCCGAATGATTTTACAATATCCTTCATTTCAATTACATATTCGCTCAAACTTTCACCCTCTTCTTTATGTTAGTAGCCGTCTCCCGCACCTTATGATTGTAAAATGGTTTGGAAACCCGAGGGGAATCAGGAAATCCAAACCATTCTGCATTCATTTCAGTTCCTGCTATTTATTTGCACCGAAACCGGTATAATTCTCTACAACAATTTCTCCGGAAACGATCTTCTCTTCCAGTTCTTTTACTTTTTCTACGATGTCTTCAGGGAATTTATCTCCCAGGTGCTCTTTCATCACACTGAAATCGGTCAGGCCGACGCCTTCTTCCTTTATGGTCAGATAAGAAGTGGAATTTCCCTTAAATGTATCTTCAACCACTGACTGGATCGCCAGATAGCAGGCTGTATCCACACGCTTTACCATAGAGGTCAGCACGCTTCCCGGCTGGTCATTATCCTGGTTTAGATCCACACCTATGGCATATTTTCCTGCTTCCTTTGCTCCTTCCAGAATTCCAGGGCCTGTGCCGGATGCTACGTTCATTACGATATCCGCTCCCTGATCAAACTGCGCCAGAGTCAGCTCCTTGCCCTTTAACGGATCGTTCCACGTTCCTGCAAAAGACTGAAGAACCTTAATATCCGGGTCTATGTATTTTGCTCCCTGCTCATATCCGGTAAAGAAATCATGAAGAACCGGAATATCCATTCCTCCTACCCAGCCAATGATCTTGTCCGGGTTTACCCCTTCAATATCTGTTTTCTGGGTAAACATGGCTGCTGCCGCACCTGCCAGGAAAGAACCCTGATTCTGTGCAAAGCTGATGGATACGATATTATCGCCTTCCACCGTGGTGTCAATAATGGCAAATTTCACATTCGGATAGCTGGCACAATGCTCTTTCATGTACTCTTCAAAGTTAGAGGAAGAGCAGATAACAAGATCATAACCGTCCTCGCAAGCAGATAAAAAGTTTGCCTCCCATTCTTCTGCAGAAGTGCCCTCCAGATTTTTAATTTCCACTCCATAATCTGCGGCAGCCTCTTTTGCCCCCTCATTGCAGGAATCATTATAGGACTTGTCCCCTAAATTTCCGGAATACACGATACATACCCTTTTTCCGGCTCCTGCCTTTTCTGTTCCTTCCCCGTTCTCTGATGCTGCCTCTGCAGTTGTCCCTGCGGTTGCCTCCACCGTCTTACCGGCCTCCTTCGCTGCTCCTGCCCCGCCGGAACAGCCGGTCAGCGATACCGCCAGTGCTGCCGTCATAAGAATGCTCAAAACTCTTTTTTTCATTGAAATACCTCCTTTAAAAATATAGTGTAAAAGGATATCATTTTACTTTTTCTCTAGGTAAAACGTTTTTCCTTTTTGCCAAAAAATAAAACAGCTTTATTATCTGTATATCTTAAGCCAATGCTACCATCCTTAGAATAAGATGTCAAGTATTTTTGCACAAAAAAATCATTTTATTAAACCGTTTTCTTATACCTATCTGTCAGCCTCATTCATAATACTTACTAGAGAATACGCATATCTGCTATATAATCATCTTTACATCATTCATTACTTGTTATAATTAATAAATAAAAGGTGGAATCCAGGTAAAACTATTGTGTCCGGTTATTACTGATGCGGAAGGGAAAGCTGAGGATTGAGCCGGAATTATTTAAGATGTGAAAGCAGATTAAAAAAACCGGAGCCTTCAGAATTCCTTCCGAAAGCTCCGGCAAAAATGTTAAGGCTGACTCTTCAGTACCGCCTCCAGTTTCTCCACCATTTCATTCACATGCTCTTTTTCGATCACCAGCGGAGGAACAAAGCGAATAACATTCGCCCCGGCACTGATGAGCACCAGATTTTGTTCTAACAGTACCTGGCTCACAATGGGAGCAACCGGCACAGAAAACTCCAGGCCCTGGATCAGCCCGATACCTCTTTGGGAACTTACGATATCATACCGGTCCGCCAGGGATTTAAGCTTCTTTGTAAGATACTCTCCCATTTCCTTTACATGGTCCACGATCTTTCTCTTTTCAAACAGTTCCAGCACCTTGAACGCCGCAGCTGTCACAAAGGGGTTTCCGCCGTAGGTAGTTCCATGGTCGCCGGGGGACATGGCTGTCGCGGCTTTTCCTGCTGCCAGGAATGCACCCACTGGCACGCCGTTTCCCAAAGCTTTTGCCACGGTCATCACATCCGGCTTTACACCGTACTTCTGCCAGGCGAACATGGTACCGGTCCGCCCCATTCCGCACTGGATCTCATCAAGAATCAGCAGCATGTCATGCTCATCACAAAGTGCTCTTACACCCTTTAAAAATTCCTCGCTGGCCGGATAGATTCCCCCTTCTCCCTGAACGGTTTCCATGATTATGGCGCAGGTCTTTTCATTCAGCAGGTCTTTTACACTGTCCAGATCATTAAAATCCGCAAATTTTATTCCCGGAAGCAATGGCTTAAAAGGTTCCTGGTAATGATCATTACCTGTTACGGAAAGAGCTCCAAAGCTCCTGCCGTGAAAAGAATGTTTCATGGCAATGATTTCATGGTCATGGCCTCCATCCTTATTGTAAGCGTATCTTCTGGCTATCTTTAATGCGCCTTCCACCGCTTCCGTTCCGCTGTTGGTAAAAAACACCTTATCCATGCCCGAGGCCTTTAAAATCATCTCTCCCGCTTCCACGGCCGGGACATTATAAAATAAATTAGAGGTATGAAGCAGCTTATCCACCTGCTCCTTTAAGGCTTCATTAAATTCCGGGTCATTATAGCCCAACCCCATGACAGCGATCCCGGCTCCAAAATCCAGATATTCCTCTCCATCCGTATCATAAAGACGGACACCATCCCCATGGTCAAAAACAATAGGAAAACGGTTGTAGGTCTTATAAATTTCCGCTTCTGCTTTCTCAATGTATTCCTGCTTGCTTCGCATGATAAAAACGCTCCTCTCCTGCACTCATTATGGCCGTTCCGATCCCCCTGTTCGTGAATATTTCCAAAAGCAGGCAATGGGGAATCCGTCCATCCATGATATGTACCCTGGATACTCCCTGCTTCATGGCATCGATGCAGTTTTGAAGCTTAGGGAGCATACCTCCTCCCAGCATCCCGCTTTCCACAAATTCCTGGGCTTCAGCCATGGACATTTCCGAAATAAGGGATTCCTTATTCTGAAAATCCTTATAGACGCCCTCAACATCTGTCAAAAAAGCCAGCTTCTCCGCTTCCATAGCCGTGGCAATGGCACAGGCTGCATCATCAGCATTGATATTATAGGTTTCAAAATTCTCGTCAAAGCCCACAGGGCATATGATGGGAAGAAAATCCTTTTCCAGTAAATCATATATGATTTGAGGATCCACCTCTGTAATATCTCCTACAAAACCAATGTCCTCTCCGTTTGAATAGCGTTTCTGGCATTTTAACATCATACCGTCTTTTCCGCTGATTCCCACGGCTTTTACCCCCAGCTCATTAACCATCTGCACCAGGCTTTTATTGACCCGGTTAAGTACCATCTCTGCGATCTCCATAGTGGGTTCATCGGTTACCCGGAGGCCATTGACAAAATGAGGCTCCATGCCTGACTTTTCTACCCACCTGCTGATTTCCTTTCCCCCGCCGTGAACAATGATAGGCTTGAAGCCCACCAGTTTTAAAAGCACTACATCCTGGATGACCTGCTTTTTCAATTCCTCATCCACCATGGCGCTGCCGCCGTATTTCACTACAATGATTTTGCGGTTGAAACGCTGTATATACGGGAGTGCTTCTATCAGTACCTCTGCTTTTTCCATAATGCTATGATCCAGTTGCATATAAATTTCTCCTTTCCTCTTTCCTGCCTGTTTTCTGGCAGAGCCCCCCCCGATTTACAGGGCGTGAAGGGATACCAGTATGGTGTTTCCAGACTACGTTTTTGATATACAGGTATTGCCCTTCTTATGAACGGTAATCCGCATTGATCTTCACATAATCAAAGGTCAGGTCGCATCCCCAGGCCGTAGCTGTGGCTTCTCCCAATTTAATATCCGCAGTTGCTGTCACTTCCGGTTCTGATAAGATCCTGGTGGCTTCCTCTTCACTGTAGGAAAGGGCGACTCCGTTTTCAATGATTTTTAACTTTCCCGCTGCGCTCTCAAAATATAGGTCCACCTTTTCCGGATCAAACACGGCCCCGGAATAACCCATGGCGCAAAGGATCCTGCCCCAGTTGGCATCATGGCCGAAAATAGCAGCCTTGGTCAGGCTGGAGGTGATGACTGATTTTGAAAGGGTCACCGCCTGTTCCTTTGTTTCCGCTCCAACGATCTTTACCTCAAACAATGCAGTACAGCCTTCCCCATCGCCTGCCATTTTCTTAGCAAGAACTTCATTAATGAAATTAAGCGCCATGCAAAATGCTTCATAATCCTCGTTCTTTGTCCGGATCTCTTCATTCCCCGCCATACCGTTTGCAAGAAGGAGCACGGTGTCATTCGTGGAGGTGTCCCCATCCACGGAAATCATGTTGTAGGTATCTTTGATGTCCTCTCTTAAGGCTTCCTGCAAAAGCTCTTTGGAAATAGCCGCATCCGTGGTAACAAAGCTTAACATGGTACACATGTCGGGATGGATCATTCCGGAGCCCTTGCACATGCCGCCCATGGTAATGGTCTTTCCTCCGGTTTCAAATTGAACTGCAACTTCTTTCTTTACCGTATCCGTAGTCATAATGGCTATGGCCGCTGCCGTCCCGCTTTCCTCACTGCCGTCAAGAGCAGGCACCATGGCTTTCACTCCTGCCACAATCCGGTCCATAGGAAGCTGCTTCCCGATCACACCGGTAGACGCCACCAGTACGGAACTGACAGGGATAGATAGGCTATCCGCCGCCGCCTCTGCTGTTTCCATACAGTAACGAAGCCCTTCCTCTCCGGTACAGGCATTGGCGATACCCGCATTGACAACAACTGCCTGAGCGCATGGGGAATTTTCCACAATGACCTTATCCCATTTTACAGGGGCTGCTTTTACAATATTGGTGGTAAAGGTTCCTGCTGCCTTACAGGGCACCTCGCTGTAAATCATCGCCATGTCTTTTCTGTCTTTATATTTAATTCCCGCTGCTGTAGATGCTGCCTTAAATCCTTTTGCCGCGGTTACTCCGCCGTCTATCTGTTTCATATCAGTTTTCCTCCTTTGTTCCTGTGACCGTATACCCTGCGGCCTCCAGATGATTCAAAGCCTTTTCGTAATTTTCCTTTTTCACAAGAATGTAATCTGTATTAAATGTAGAAACTGCAAAAATTCCGATTCCATGATCTGCCAGTACCGTTGATATTTTTGATAAAATTCCGATAAGGGAAAAATCCAGGATTCCTTCTATTCGGAATGCCAAAAAACCATCCTCCCGCTCCGCGGCATTTTGGGGAACTGAGGAAGTTTCGCATACCAGCGACAGCTCCTCGTCTGTCTTTCCCAGAAACCAGAATCCGGAGGTTATGTCAAGTGTTCCTATGTCCGCTGGACCAGACAGCTTACACACGGAAAATTCTGCAGATATTTTTTTTAAATTCATCTCATTTCCCTCACTTAATCAACAAAATTTACGGAGTTAACCTCATTTAGGTTAAAATCGTAATAATTAATATCATTGCGGTATGTCCAGCCGGACTTGCTCCAGAATTCATTTCCCACAGTATTGGACTTAAAAGCAATTAGGTTTACCTTGCTGATCCCTTCTTTTTGCAGCCGTTTCATTGCTTCCAGAGCCATTTTATGTCCTACTCCATTCTGTCGGTATTCCTCTGCCACACAAACATGATACATACAGCCCCGCCGCCCGTCATGCCCGCATAGGATGGATCCTATGATAATTCCGTCCTCTTCTGCCACCACGCTGGTTTGGGGATTTCTCTTCAAAAACTTTTCCACGCCTTCTCTTGAATCGTCTACCGTACGGATTCCAAATCCTTTGATTCCTGTCCACAGCTTATGCACCTGGTAATAATCCTCCAATGTCATGGTACGAAGTATCATATATACTCTCCTTATCCCCTTTTATTATCGCGCCTATTGAATTATGCGGCTGTTTCTTTCCTGACTCAGCCTTCACTCATACCCCTTACGGGAACAGAGGAATGAGCTTAAGCCCTTTATTCTCCGGCAGTCCAAACAGGATATTCATGTTTTGCACCGCCTGTCCTGCGGCTCCCTTTACCAGATTATCCATAGCACCCATCATGATTACCCGGTTAGTTCTTGGATCAATCTTGAAATTCACATCCACAAAATTGCTTCCTTCCACCCATTTGGTCTGGGGGACCACATCCTTTTCCAGAACCCGGATAAAGTATTCTTTAGAATAATATTTATCATAGACCGCTTTTACTTCCTCATAAGAAACTGACTTGGTGAGGGCCGCATAGGACGTTATGAGAATGCCCCGGTTCATGGGAACCAGATGAGGGGTAAAGCTTATGGTGACCGGACGGTCCGCCCCATAGGATAACTGCTCCTCAATTTCCGGAGTGTGTCTGTGAACGCCTATGCCGTAAGCCTTTATGTTTTCATTGACCTCACAGTATAAGTTATCCACCTTGGCTCCTCTTCCGGCACCGGAGGTTCCTGACTTGGCATCAATGATGATTGTGCTGGGGTCAATGAGCCCTTCCTTTACCAGAGGATAAATGGATAGAGTGGAGCAGGTAGGATAACAGCCTGGATTGGCGATGAGTCTGGCATTCTTAATTTTCTCCCGGTTGATTTCCGGTAGTCCGTATACTGCTTCCTTTATAAACTGAGGTGTCTTGTGCTCCATCTTATACCATTCTTCATAGACAGCCACATCCTTGATCCGGTAATCTGCGCTTAAATCAATCACCTTTGTCTTACTTAAAATCTCCTCATTCATAAGAGATGCGCAAAAACCCTGAGGCGTCGCCGTAAAAATTACATCTGCGATTTCAGCCAGGGCCTCCACATTATCATCCCGGCAGGAATCGTCCACAATCTGAAACATGTTTTGGTAAATAGAAGCGTATTTCTGATCTACATAGCTTTTTGATCCGTACCACAGGATCTCTATATCGTCTCTCTGTAGCAAAAGTCTTGCAAGCTCGCCGCCTGCATATCCGGTGGATCCTATTATTCCTGCCTTAATCATATTCATCTCTCCTTATATTTTTTCATAGGTTATCTGTTTTTTATTTCTGCCGGTTTTTGGCATTTTATACCTTATTTATACAGGCTCTTCCGTTAAAAAGAACGTCTTTCCAGATTTTTCTATAACTGATAGTTCATAATTATACATTAATAGCGTATAATATGCAAGTTTTTTTTATATTTTTTATTTTACCCTTGCATTTTTCATGGTTTAGGTGTATATTTATGAAAGTTCAATGAAAAAAATCCATTTAAAATCGAGGAGGATCTATAAATGAAAGAGAAAGTTATTTTAGCCTATTCCGGCGGTCTTGATACCACAGCCATTATCCCGTGGTTAAAGGAAAATTTTGATTATGAGGTAATCTGCTGCTGCATCGACTGCGGTCAGGGAAATGAATTAGACGGTTTAGAGGAACGAGCAAAATTATCCGGTGCTACCAAATTATATGTTGAAAATCTGGTTGATGACTTCTGCGACAATTACATCATTCCATGTGTGCAGGCAAATGCGGTTTATGAAAACAAATACTTATTAGGAACATCCATGGCACGTCCGGCCATTGCAAAGAGGCTGGTGGAAATCGCAAGGAAAGAAGGCGCTACCGCCATCTGTCACGGCGCTACGGGTAAAGGAAACGACCAGATCCGTTTTGAGTTGGGAATCAAGGCTCTGGCTCCTGATTTAAAGATCATTGCTCCATGGCGTATGACCGATGTATGGACCATGCAGTCCCGCGAGGATGAGATTGAATACTGCAAGCAGCACGGAATCGACCTTCCTTTCTCTGCTGACAACAGCTACAGCCGTGACCGTAACTTATGGCACATCAGCCATGAAGGCCTGGAGCTTGAAGATCCGGCAAACGAACCTAACTATGACCATTTATTAGTACTGGGTGTATCTCCTGAAAAGGCTCCGAATGAGGGAGAATATGTGACCATGACCTTTGAAAAGGGTATCCCTACCAGCGTCAATGGGGAAAAGATGAAAGTTTCTGATATCATTACCAAGTTAAATGAATTGGGCGGCAAGCATGGTGTCGGCATCGTGGATATCGTGGAAAACCGGGTTGTGGGAATGAAATCCCGCGGCGTTTATGAAACTCCCGGCGGAACCATTCTTCTTGAGGCTCATCAGCAATTAGAGGAATTGGTCTTAGACCGTGCTACGATGGAAGTGAAGAAAGATATGGGCAATAAATTTGCGCAGATCGTTTATGAAGGAAAATGGTTTACCCCCCTGCGTGAAGCAGTTCAGGCATTTGTGGAATCCACACAGAAGTATGTGACCGGAGAAGTAAAGCTGAAGCTTTATAAGGGTAATATCATTAAGGCCGGAACCACTTCTCCTTATTCCCTGTACAGCGAGTCCCTGGCTTCCTTTACAACAGGCGACTTATACGACCACCACGACGCAGATGGCTTCATTACTCTTTTCGGGCTTCCGTTAAAGGTTCGTGCGATGAAGATGCAGGAAATTGAAAAAACAAACAAATAAATAAATAAATAAGAAAAAGGACGTACACAGATACTTGTTTTGTGTACGTCCTTTTATAGGCTATGAAGCAAATATTTAAAGTTAGTCCGCCAGCTCTTTTAAAGCATTGCCTGTTATCCGGTAAACCGTCCAGTCCTCCATAGGCTCCGCTCCCATGGAACGGTAAAAATCAATGCTGGGTTTATTCCAATCCAGGCACCACCATTCCAGCCTGCCGCAGCCCCGTTCCATCGTGATCTCCCCCAGCTTCTTTAATAATGCCTTTCCAATCCCACAGCCTCTGTACTCTGTATTTACGTACAAATCTTCCAGATAGATTCCGGCTCTCCCTAAAAATGTGGAAAAGTTATGGAAGAACAATGCGAATCCAACCTCTTTCCCGTCAGCCAGGGCAAAGATCACCTCAGCTTTCTGCCTGTTAAAAATCCAGTCTTCTAACAGTTCCTCTGTGGCCACCACCTCATCAAGCATCTTTTCGTATTCTGCAAGTTCTTTAATAAATTTTAATATCAGAGCCGTATCTTTTCTTTCGGCGTATCTGAATGTCAATTCCATTTCTCTTCCTCCTCATCGCAATCTGTTTTTATAGAATACTATAAATCCTATCTCATTTCCAGTACCCGCTTGATCCTTGGGATCATTTTTTTTGTGTAAAGGTAACCATTTTCCATACACTCTTCCATGCATTCAAAGGTCAAAAGCCCTGCACCTTTTGGCATGGGCGGCTTTAACAGAAGGATCTCACCTCTGGAACGGCAATCCTTAAGCTCCCTGCTCATAATGGAAAAGGAATGGAATGCAGTCTCAATGATGGAATAATCGTGAGGCATTTCATATTCTTCTCCAATGTCCACCGCAATGACTCTTCTTTCCCCCGCTGCGATCAAAAGGTCTACAGGAAGATTATTCGTCACACCCCCATCCACTAACAGAAAGCCGTTCATCTGCCTTGGCCGGAATACGGCAGGAACTGAGGAACTTGACATCATGATATCACAAAGAAGTCCGCTCCGCTCCCATTTCACGTGCTCCTGTCTTAATGCGGAAAGGGGAATTTCTTCTGCAAACATGTTTGTAAAGGCTACCGTATCCCCGCTGTTAATATCCACAGCCGGAATCAGCAGGCCTTTGCAGCAGTTCCCCTGTATCTCCATCCCATCCGTTAAATCGCAGAGAAAACGCTGAAGCCGGTTCCCTTTTATGAGCCCTTGAAGCGTTGTCTCCCTTCCCATCAGGAACTGGGGAAGAAATAGGGCAATTCCTAAAATATCCGGATCAATCATGCTTCTGCCATGTTTTATCAGCCACCGCACCGTTTCCCTCATATCTCCGATTGTCATGCCTGCTGCATAAAGCCCTGCGACAATGCTTCCGGCACTGGCCCCTGCTACCCTGTCGGGAAGAAGTCCTGCTTCTTCCAGCGCCGATAATACTCCCACATGAGCTGCTCCTCTGGTTCCGCCACCTGCCATCGCCAGTCCATAATCTGCCATGCTTCCATTCTCCTTGTTGCTCAGCCGCATTTCAGGAAAATGTATGCCATTTCTTTTTCATTTATGCCTAGTCCGGTAAATGCAAAAAAGAACAGGCTTTGAGTCAGGCTCAAAACAACTGTTCTTCTTTGAATTTATTTATAATATGCATCAATTCCGTCGGCAATTCCTTTTACGATCTTATCGCGGTATTCCTCAGTAGCCATCTTCTTATCTTCATCCGCATTGCTCATGAATCCCATTTCCACAATGGTAACCGGTATATTACACCAGTTGATGCCGCTCATGGAATCCGTCTCCTGCACTCCTCGGTTCTTAAATCCGGTCTGATTGCAGATTCCATTCACAACGGCCTTGGAAAGAGCCTGGCTCTTGCTGTATAAGTTTCCGTTGTAAGGATTCTTAGCCGTCTGGCACATGGTAAGTGCCCCCTGAACGCTGCTGTCATTTAAGGAATTGGCATGGACCCGAACGAAGATATCTGCTCCGCTTTTATCCGCCATCTGGGCACGTTCTGCATTGCTGATGTTTACATCATGGGTTTCCCGGATCATATAAACCTGATAGCCCCTGTTTATAAGCTCCTGCTTTAGTTTTAAAGAAACCGCAAGAGTGAGCTGGTATTCCGGAATACCGGTTGCCGTTCCCTGAGTTCCGGAAGCTACCTTTGCCTTCATCTCAGAAGAGCCTGGCCCGATGGGCTCCTTTTCGGAATTGCCCTTTGCCTGATGGCCTGCGTCTATGGCAATGATCTTCCCCGTCCCGTTTCCGGAAACAGAAGGAGCAGCACTCGCCGTCTCCTGAACCGGCTTGTCTTTTGATACATACCGGGAGGAAATATAGCATTCCTTGTCCTTATAAACTACCCGGCTCCAGCTCTCGCTTGATCCGGTCCGTTTAAGGACTGCACCCTTTTCAAGTTTGTCCAGAATCTCTCCGTCAGCAGAAGGAAACTTTCTTATATTTACCTGGGATCCGGTAACATAAACGGTCTCATCGGCTGCCTCAAAAGAAGGAGCTGTCTCCATGGTTACAGTTGCTTCATGGGAGCTTGTCTCCGCTGATTTTCCGGTCTCAGTTTCTCCGGTTCTATCCTCTGCAATGGACACGGGAGCCGTTTCTTCTCCCTCCTCCTGGCCTAAACCGCCCTGGGCTTCTTCCAGAGCAGGTGCTTTTACTGCTTCATATTTCCTGGCGCAGCCTGCTAGCATAAATGCGCAAAGAAGGATAGAGGCCAATAACAGCCAACCGCGGCCTTTTCTTACATTCCTCAAAGTATGGTTCCTCCTCCGACAACATAGTCTCCATCATAGAATACCACGGCCTGCCCAGGAGTGATGGCACGCTGAGGTTCGTCAAATTTGCATTCCACCACTCCCTCCTCCACTTCCTGTATGGTACACATGGCACCCTTATGGCTGTAGCGGATCTTTGCCGATACCCGCATGGTTTCTCCTTGAAGTCCGGGAACCGCCATCCAGTTAATATGGTTGGCCCGCAGGGTATGGTCATAAACGTCATCGCCTGTTCCGATTACTACTTCATTGGTTTCAGGCCGTATCTCCACCACAAAAACCGGGTGGCCCATGGATAAGTTAAGCCCTTTTCTCTGGCCTACGGTGTAATGGGTAATTCCCTTGTGTCTGCCGATCACCTGGCCGGAAAGATCCACAAAGTTCCCCTCCGGTGCTTTTTCCCCTGCACTTTCTTCAATGAAACCTGCATAATCATTATCCGGAATAAAGCAGATCTCCTGACTGTCCGGCTTATGGGCTACCATTAAGTTGATCCTGTCCGCGATCTCACGGATCTGGTCTTTGGAATAAGCTCCTACCGGCATTAAGGTATGGGCCAGCTGGTTCTGCGTCAGATTGTAAAGGGCATACGTCTGATCCTTTGCCGCTGTCACGGACTTCTTTAATGCATATCTTCCGCTTGGGAGCTTATCGATCTGGGCATAATGGCCTGTGGCAATAAAATCCGCCCCGATATCCAGGCTTCGCTTTAAAAGAGACTCCCACTTGACATAACGGTTGCAGGCAATGCAGGGATTGGGCGTACGCCCCTTCTGGTATTCTCCTACAAAATAATCAATGACCTGGGATTTGAATTCTTCTTTAAAATTCATGACATAATAAGGAATCTCCAGGTCCCAGGCCACCCGTCTGGCATCGTCCACGGCACTTAAGCCGCAGCAGCCTCCGTTTTCCTCCTGGGTCCCGGTATCCTCATCCTGCCATATCTGCATGGTAACACCTATGACTTCATACCCCTGTTCTTTTAAGAGCCATGCCGCCACAGAAGAATCCACACCTCCAGACATTCCTACTACTACTTTCCCTTTGCTCATAGCTTTATGTTTCCACTTTCTAGCCGGATAAGCAAAAGCCCGGCATCTTAATATTCTTCTTCCACTTCTTCCTCACCGATATCAGACTTGGGTTTCTTTAAGCCCTCAATCTCAAGTCCGTTTTTCTTTGCATAGTCCCATAAGGCAGCGTGAATTGCTTCCTCTGCCAGCAGGGAACAGTGAACCTTAACCGGAGGTAATCCATCAAGCGCTTCACAGACAGCCATATTCGTCACAGCCATGGCCTCCTGAACGGATTTTCCCTTAACCATCTCTGTAGCCATGCTGCTGGTAGCAACCGCAGCTCCGCAGCCAAAGGTTTTAAATTTCACATCACGGATAATCTGATTTTCATCAATATCCAAATAGATTCTCATAATATCGCCGCACTTGGCATTACCTACGGTACCCATACCGCTGGGGTTATCAATTTCCCCTACATTTCTTGGATGCTCAAAATGATCCATAACTTTTTCTGTATACATAATTTACTTTCTCCATTTCAAGGTAATCAATCTGCTTTGTTTCCAGCCGCTAATAGGCGGCGCTTTGAATTATTTCGCCTGATGCTTAATATAATCCTCATAAAGCGGGGACATACTGCGCAGTTTTTCCACGATCTCCTTAATGGATTCCACAACATAGTCCATCTCTTCCTTTGTGTTGTTCTCATCTAAGGTCAGGCGAAGGGAACCATGGGCGATTTCGTGAGGAAGGCCAATGGCAAGCAGCACATGAGATGGGTCCAAGGAGCCTGAAGTACAGGCAGAACCGCTGGAGCCGCATATACCTTTCATATCCAGCATGATCAGCAGGGACTCTCCTTCAATAAACTGGAAAGCAAAATTTACGTTGTTGGACAGCCTGTTTTTCCTATGTCCGTTAATTCTTGTAAAAGGAACCTCTGCCATAACCCGGTCCATCAGATAATTCCGAAGCTCACATTCCTTATTTGCTCTATCAGCCATACCTGCAACCGCAAGCTCCACAGCCTTGCCAAAGCCTACGATACCCGGTACATTCTCCGTACCTGCACGGCGTTTTCTCTCCTGAGCGCCTCCATGAATGAAGGAACGGGATTTAATGCCGCTTCTGATATAGAGAAAGCCAATGCCCTTGGGTCCGTTGATCTTATGGCCGCTGGCACTGAGCATATCGATATGGTATTCATCTACATTAATGGGAACATGACCAAATGCCTGGACCGCATCTGTGTGGAATAATATTCCCCGTTCTTTTGCAATCTCTCCGATTTCTTTGATCGGTTCTATGGTTCCTATCTCATTATTAGCAAACATGATGGAAATAAGGATGGTGTCTGGGCGTATCGCTTTTTTAAGCTCCTCCAGCTTTATAACCCCATTCTCATCTACATTTAAATAGGTTACCTCAAAGCCCTGCTTCTCCAAATACTCACAGGTGTGAAGCACGGCGTGGTGTTCAATATTACTGGTGATGATGTGTTTTCCTTTTGAAGCATAAGCCTCCGCAGTTGCAATCAGTGCCCAGTTATCAGACTCTGAACCACCTGCCGTAAAATAGATCTCATTAGCCTTGGCTCCCAAAGTGTTCGCAATGGTTTCTCTGGCTCCTGAGACGGCCTTTTTTGAGATGCCGGAAAACTCGTATACGGAGGATGGATTTCCATAAAACTCCGTAAAATAAGGCAGCATGGCTTCCACGACCTCGGGCCGCGTTTGGGTAGTTGCTGCATTGTCAAGATAAATCAATTGCTTCATATTGTTAGTTCCGCCTTTCTGTAGTCCTAAAGTTAAAAGCTTCATCTACAAATTCTATTATACACACATTTCCTAGAATTTCAATAGGAATGATTCTCATTATAGTTACAGTTCAGCCATGCATAAAAATTTATACAATCGGAGCTGGTATAACTGAACTGCAACAGATGTCATGAAGAAGAAGCCCATTCCATATATTTATAATAATTCTCATTTTCAGGAGATTGCATGAATGATTCTCTGAAATTTCCCCGAAAACTTTCGCCAAGAAAATATGCGCTTCTTACCGGCACCCTTCTTTTGACTTCTGCCGGGCTGATCACCCGGTTGTTAGGCTTTTTTTACCGGATTTTTCTCTCACGGACCATTGGCGCAGAAGGACTTGGAATCTTTAACCTGATCCATCCGGTGTTTGGCGTATGCTTTGCCTTATGCGCCGGTTCTATTCAGACCGCCATATCCCAGTCCGTAGCCGCTAATGTGAGAAAAGGCCGTTCCATTTTCCGAACCGGCCTTATTATTTCAGTGGCTATTTCCTTGATCCTGGCATACGCCATCATCCGGTTTAAGGATTTCCTGGCCGTCAATATCCTGATGGAACCCCGCTGTGCCCCTCTTCTTCTCTTTATTGCGGTATCCGTCCCCTGTGCGGCCATTCACGCCTGTATCAATGGTTACTATTATGGTATGCAGCGCCCTCATGTCCCGGCATCTGCTCAGGTGATCGAACAGTTCATAAGAATCGGAGCCGTGTTCCTCATTGCAGATATCATGATAGAATCCGGGATTAAAATCACTGTCCAGCTGGCAGCCATGGGACATCTGATAGGGGAAATTGTTTCTTCTCTTTATACGATCACGGCCTATCGCTTTTTTTCACCAAAAATGCCCGAAGGCGTCACAGCGGTTGCCTCTTCCTTCCATGAAACTGCTCCCGGGCTTATGCACCTGGCAATGCCTCTTATGGGGAACCGCCTGGTCTTAAATGTCCTTGCAAGCGCAGAAGCCATCCTGATTCCCAGCAGACTGCAGATGTCAGGGCTTTCCGATTCAGGAGCATTTTCCGTATACGGTGTTTTAACCGGAATGGCTTTGCCCTTTATTCTGTTCCCTTCCACCATATTTAATTCCCTGGCCGTCCTTTTGCTTCCAACGGTAGCTGAGGCCCAGTCAGAGGGAAATGACCGGAGGATCGGTGATGCCATTTCCATGTCACTTCGTTACTGCCTGTACGTGGGAATCCTTTGCATCGGTATCTTCACCCTGTTTGGTAATGACTTGGGTGTCAGCGTATTTAAGGATAATAGCGCCGGAACCTATATGACCATATTAGCATGGCTTTGTCCCTTCCTCTATCTGGTAACTACTATGGGAAGTATTTTAAACGGCCTGGGAAAAACCTCTGTCACCTTTGTCCAGAACGCCATTGCATTGTTATTGCGCTTAGGATTTGTTCTCTTTGGAATTCCCAAATATGGGATCTTAGCCTATCTGGTAGGAATGCTGGCCAGTGAACTGCTTCTGGCCATGATGCATGTGCTGACCCTGCGGAAAAAGGTGGATTTTGTGTGGAACGCTTGGGATATGATCCTAAAGCCGGCGGCCCTGATGGTGCTCGCCATCGGTATCTACTTTGCGCTGTTTTCCGTGGCGGATCCATTTAAGAGTATGCCATTATTTATAAAAACTGCATTCCATATTACTATATTAAGCATATTCTATCTGGTACTCCTCCTTGGCGCTCATATTATGAAAGGGGATAAATCCAGGGAACTTTAAGGATTAGATTATTCCTTTTATGAGGATTTACATGTACATAATTAAAAAGTAAAAACGGACTGTCAAATGGCAGTCCTTCGTATAACAGTATTTTATCCGTTTTGAAAGTGTGGCGTAGCGCAAAGCTACGCCATATTTTTATCTGTTGACGTTTCCCAATGTCTTAGAGATAAATCAATAACTATCTTTCTTTAATGAATAGACAGCTGCAATAAAACTAATTGCACCTAATACAAGGAGAAGTCCCACTACGGAAAAAAATTGAAACCAATCAATCATTGTTCCTTGTACCAGCATTCTAAGACTATTAACAACATGGGTGAACGGGTTAATCATTGCTGCAATTCGGAATCCACCATGAAGTTGCTCAAAAGGTATTAATGCTGAACTGACAAAGAACAACGGCAAAGTGAACGTATTTATAAGTGCAATAAAAGAATTTTCATCTGGCAGCGTAAGGCTGATGGCATAAGACACAGCTGCTACAAATGCCACCGACAGAAACAGCAATACAGCCATGGAAAGCATTCCACTTATTCCTAAAGCAATTCGTACGGACATTAGAAAAGCGATGCCCATTAAAATTGCAATTTGGATAAATGATAGAACAGCGGCATCTAAAATATGAGCAAGTATAACAGAGCTCCTTCTCACGGGGGAAATCATAATCCGGTAGAAACTGCCTCCTGTTTTCAATGAATAATTGGCGATTCCGCTTACCCCGGAGCTGGACAGTACCCCCATGACCAGTATGCCGGGCAGAATAAAAGCAGTGTAATTTTCTTCTGCTTTACCGCCGCTAAATATAGTGCTGAACAATAAAAGCCAAATGAGAGGCTGAACCAATGTCATAATAATAGTTACCGGATTTTGAAAGCGCCATTTTACGCTTCTCCAAAAAAGATTATAAGTTTGCATTTCGAACGCTCCCATCATTTTTTTGTGTAAGAGACAGAAAGATATCATCAAGGCTGGGTGTTACAACTCCAATTGCGGAGTAATGAATTCGTTTATCTGACATGAATTGATTCAGAGCGTAAAAGTCCTTTTTGGCGTCATACGTATTTGCATAAATGGTATTCTGCTCTTTTCGTATTCCTTTCACAAATGGCAGGGCTGAAATCTGCGCTGCTAATTCCTGTTGCCTTTCTGGATCATCCAAATCAATACGAACAATATTTTTGCGGGTATGTTCTCGTAAATGTTCCGGTGTATCCTGCACCAGTTCATGCCCTTCCTTCATAATACATACCGTATCACTTAACATATCGGCTTCTTCTAAATAATGAGTTGTCAGAAAAACGGTTGTGCCAAACTGGGTTTTGATTGTTTTAACGACTTCCCACATGGCTTTACGTGATTCAATATCCATTCCTACAGTTGGTTCGTCAAGGAATAGAATCTTGGGATATGACATCATACTCATGGCAATATCCAAACGCCGTTTTACACCTCCGGAATATGCTGTTACCCTGTACTTTTCATATTCTTTTAAGCTAAATGTGTCAATAAGAGCGTCCATGCGCTTGTTTGCAGTCATTCTGTCCAGCTTGTGAAGTCGGCTTTGGAACAGCATGTTTTCCCGCAGGGACAAGTGATCGTCAATGGATACCTTTTGAGCAACGCAGGAAATATCAGCTCTAACAAATTTCTGCTCTGTAATTGCATCATGACCTAGAACCGATACCCGCCCGCTTGTAGGTTTCAGAAACGTTGTCAGGATATTAATTAATGTCGTTTTACCCGCTCCATTCGGCCCCAGCAAAGAAAATATTTCTCCTGTTGAAACTGTAATGCTTACATTGTCAAGCGCCATTTTACCGCTTGCGTATTCTTTTGATAGATTACTAACTGAAATAGCCTCCAAATTTATACCTCCTTTTCTCTTTGTACTAAGCGTACAGTATCGTACGGTGCTAGAGTCAATAGGCATAAAAAAATTTATGTAACAAAAAAATCGCTGCTTATTCAGCAACGATAATAATGAACACGCTATTTGCTTCTAATTGGGAAACATACTTCTGTAATCAGATTGGCCGGGTCAGGTTCAGTTTCAGGAGAGACATGATAGATATTGAAGATTGGACCATCAAATTCATAACCATTTTCTGAAATCCAATTTGCAATTGCTTCATTTGCTTCGACAAGTTGAATGTAACCACCCTTGTAAGTTAATGTCGCGGCGGTAATCACAGGAACGTTTTTGAATTTTACAATATCTGTACTTCTATAATTTCCAACAACAGCTCTCTGAACTTCTACATCAATTTCATGTTCTACAAATCCTTCATTATGGAAGATTGCAATGTTGTAGCTTGGATTAGCAAACTGTATGTTTTGTTCCTCAATATTCTCCGACAATTCCTTCCACAAAATACCCTCCTGATTGTATGCGGCAATTGTACTGCGATAACTTATGACATTTCTTTTAGGAATTTCCTTAATTGCTATGTTAAATCTGGAAAGTGAGGAACTCTTGTTAAGACCCTTTATAGTTGTTTGAAGCAACAGTAATTGCTTTTGCATTATCTCAATTTCTTCTTGTTTTTGAGCGGCTTGAAGAGTCAAATATCGTTTTAGGCTATCCTCATTATTGTACTCCGATAGGATATCCTTAATAATGGATAACCCAAACCCCATATTTTTTAGCGCCTGTATGCGATTGGCAATAGGGAGCTGTTCTTCGCTGTAATAGCGGTAACCTGTAAACTCATCAACATATACCGGAATGAGCAATCCTATTTCATTGTAGTGCCGGAGCATAAAAATACTTATCTTTGATAATGCTGAAAAATCTCCAATTTTAAGCATAAATACCACCTCCATGTAATTAATCCAACTGTATCTATTTATCATAAACTATAGCACTATGCTAGAGTCAATAGTTCTACAATACATTTCATAAATTCTCTGTTTGTTTGATTTCTATCTCATTGTATTGGTGTTTCAATTACTTCCTATCTTTTCCTGGCCATATAGCAGATAAGTCCAATCAAGCTAAAACAACAATAAATTATCGTACAAATTGAAAGGAAGCGTATCATTCGGATTGAACGATACGCTTCCTTTCTTACACATCTTACTTGGCAGTGCCCATAAACAGTTTTTAATTTATACTGTCTTATATAGGACCGTCAGTTTTTTAGAAAATATACTTTTAATCAATCCCAACCATTACAGAAGTCGCTTTAATGATGGCATAGGCATCCTTTCCGACTTCCAGTTCTAAGTCCTTCACCGCCGCCATGGAAACTGTGGACGATACGATATTGCCGCCGCCGATATCAATGGTTACAATGGCGTTTACCGCACCTGTTTCAATTCCTACAACTTTTCCCTTAAACTGATTTCTTGCACTGAGTTTCATCTCATATGCCTCCTCTCATCCAATCCTGGCCTGTGGAAATATACTTCGGTATACCTTTACACCCGGTAAAACGAGGCGTGTTCTGCCAAAAAAGCATGGCAGGAAAGTGGAAATATATAGAAGTAATTATGAATTGTAAGCCAGAAGATTATACTGCTTTTTCATAAAATGATTGTAAGCATTTCTATACTCATTGTCAACCGGTTCTCACAAACACTAAAGCAAAAGCAGGAGGTCTTCCTTGGGAAACTTAATAAATGGCGGAATATTTTGAAGCTTTCCTTCCTCAAAGTCCATTTTATCCTGGACCCACCAGATCTTTGAGGAGGTTTTATCGTCTGAGTTCTGGAACAGGTACTGCCTTTGGAAAGGCGTATCGGCAAACCCAGCCAATTCAATTCCCATGACATTTTCCTCCGACCGTTCCTGAACCGGAATCAGGTTATGGCCCCGGATTCCTACGTACCTGACGGAATCTCCGATTTTCTCCTCTGTTTTAAGCTTTATCTTCCATTCACAGGCATAAAGCTCATAATCACTTATTTTCTCTATGGATGATATATTTTTGCAGCCGGTCAGCTTTGCTGCTTCCATTCTTTCCGGTCTGCGGAAAATATCTTTTGTGCAGCCTTTTAATATGGTTTTTCCTTCTGAAAGGAGCATCATATGATCACAGAATTTGTAGATTTCATCTCTGGAATGGGATACCATGAGTACATCGCCGTTATATTCCCTGATCAGTTCCAGCATTTCCATCTGAAGCGTATCCTTTAAAAAGCCATCCAATGCAGAAAACGGCTCATCTAACATAATAATATCCGGCTTGTATAAAAGCATGCGGGCAAGGGCCACTCTTTGCTGCTGCCCTCCCGACAGCTGGGAGGGATATCTTTTTTCCAGGCCTTCCAGCTGAAAGCGCCTTAGCTGTTCAGCGACAAGGGGAAGCTTATCCCGTTTTTTTCCCGGAATCACGATACTTAAGTTTTCTTCTACCGTCATGGTGGGAAACAGGGCATAGTTCTGAAACAGGTAGCCGGTACGGCGTTCTCTGGCAGGCAGATTGATCCCCTTTTCCGAATCAAACAATACCTTCCCGTTTAAAACGATCCGGCCTTGATCCGGTTTTTCAATTCCTGCCACACATTTTAAAGTCATGCTTTTCCCGCAGCCTGAGGCTCCTAAGATCCCCATGCAGCCAGCCTCAGTTTCAAATTCCACATTTAATTCAAATCCTGAAAACTTTTTTCGGATGTTTACCTGCAATGCCATATTAAATCCACCTGTTCACATGTTTCATATTTTTTCCGGATATATAATTTATAACAGCAACAATAAAAAAAGACAAGATTACAATGACACATACCCAGAATCCAGCCGTATCCCAGTTTCCTGCCGCAACTTCGGAAGCAATTGCAACGGAAACCGTTCTGGTCTTTCCCAGGATGTTTCCTGCCAGCATGGCGGTCGCCCCGTATTCTCCGATGGCTCTGGCAAAGGCGAGTACGGTTCCGGAAGCCAGCCCAGGAGCTGCAATGGGAACGATGATTTTCCAGAAAATCTTCCTCTCCGACAGCCCCAGGGTCCTTCCCGCATGGATCATGTCAACGTCCACCTGCTCAAAAGCTGCCCTCGCATTCCGGTACATCAAGGGAAATGCGATAACAAAAGCAGCTATGACACAGCCTGGCCATGTCTGTACCATCTTTATATTAAATTCCTCAAAAAGAAATTTGCCGAAGGGTCTCCGAAGGCTGAAGATCAACAGAAGAAAGAACCCGGCCACAGTAGGCGGGAGTACCAATGGCAATGTTAAGATACCATCTACAATGGATTTTGCCGTGTTGTTCAGCTTCATAATCAGCCTTGCGGCGCTTATCCCCAGAAAAAATGTCAGCACCGTTGCCAGAATCCCCGTTTTAAAAGAAATAAAAAGGGGACTCCAATCTATTGTTTTCATCAGTTCAAGCATAGATTTTCACCCCCTTTTTTATGTATTATTTATTTAGAAGATTTTGCGAATCCGGCATCCGTAAACAGCTTCATAACCCCTTCATCGTTTACCAGAAACTCTTTAAAATCAGCGGCTGCCTTTGCCTGCCCTTCTGATGCCTCATTGTCAATGATCAGGCCTACCGGATAAACAGCAGGATCGATCATGGTATTATCTGCTTCAGCAATGATTTCAACCTTGTCCGCCATAGAAGCCGCATCAGTTGCATAAACAACTCCAACTTCGTTGCTTCCTTCTGCAACAGCTGTCAGAACAGCAGTAACATTGGCGCCTTCGTTAATTTCCATCTTCATTACCTGATCAAGGGTTCCCAGATTGGTGAACAGCTTTCTTGCATACTGGCCTACAGGCACATCCTCTCCTGCGAGAGCAAGGCTTGATGCCTTAGTAATATTGTCAAAGCCGGTTACTTCAGTTTTCCCATCCTTTGGCTTAATGAGAACAATCTTATTCTCAAGAAGGTTGCTGATGGAGCCGTCTACTACAAATCCGCCATCCTTTAACGCATCCATCTGCTTTGTTGCCGCAGAAAAGAAAATGTCACACTGGGCGCCTTCTTCGATCTGAGTCTGAAGAGTGCCTGAGCTGTCTGCATTGTATATTATGTTTACATTTGGATGATCTTTTTCATAAGTTTCCTTGATCTTTTCCATTGCGTTTTTTAAGCTGGCTGCAATAAAGACATAAAGGTCTTCCTTCTCTGCCTTTGCCTCGGTGGTTTCTTCTGCCTTCGTAGTTTCCTCAGCTTTACTGGTATCCTCCGCTGCAGTTGTCTGATCCGCCTGCGTAGCCTTTGTACCGGTTGAACCGCACCCCGCAACCGTACCGGCAGCAAACATTGCTGCCAACATTACTGCCAGTAATTTCTTTCCTTGTTTCATAATACTTCCTCCTGGTTTTGAACAACAAGTTGTTCATTTTAATTATGTTTTGTTGGGTTTTGTCCCGTTTGGTAATTACCAATTCATTTTAGATGAAATTTTAAGGAATGTCAATGCCAATCTAATTATATAATAACATCGGGATTTAAACCGGCTTTTACAGCTTTGATTGACATTGAAATGAAATATGCTATAACTAAATATAACTGATGGAAGCCAAAAGAAATAAAGAGGAAACCGTATGGAAAAAATATATACCACCCAGGAAGTCGCCGATCAGCTTAAAATCAAAAAATCTACTGTTTATGAATTGATAAAAAGAGGAGAATTAAGGGCAAATAAGGTAGGCAAGCAGATAAGGATCAGCCAGGAACAGCTGGATGAATACTTAAAGGTTCCAAACTGCAGCTCTTTCCAGGCAGATGAGCCTCTTCCCGGGATCATGGATATCCCTCTGTTTACCGCTGATTCCGCGATCCGGCAGATGGATTACCTTCTTAACGCCAGCGGCCTGATCATAAGCAGTCAGGAATCCAGAGTTGTGGAATTGCTTCGCAGTCAGCTGAGCCTGCGTCCGGACAGCCTTCCCATCCTGCATTCCTATATGAATGAATATAACAGCCTGTATTCCCTGTACTATGAAAAGACCCATATGGCCCTCACCTCTTTCTGCACCAGCCGGGAAGGACAGGAAATCCAGCAGATCCAAAGCCTGCTGCCAGGAAAGGAAGCAGTAATCATCCATATCTGCAGCCTTCAGGCAGGTTTTTATATCAGAAAAGGAAATCCAAAGGGCATACACACCTTAAAGGATATATGCCGGCCGGATATCCGGTTCATAAACAGGGAGAAAGGAAACGGGTACCGGATCTATCTGGACTCCAGCCTTTCAGCCCAAAGCATTGAAAAAACCGATATTCCCGGATACAAGAAAGAATGCCTCTCCCATATGTCAGCCGCAAATGCAGTCGCATCGGGAGCCGCTGATGCGGGCATCGGCGATATCTCCCACCTGGCTGCATACCCGCAGCTTGATTATATCCCGTTGTCCTCTGCCTCCATGGACTTAGTCTTTTCTAAAGAAGTCCTGAACCATCCGGCCTTTCAAAGGATTGCCGATACGATAAGTTCCCAGGAATTTAAAAACAGTCTCCTTCCATTTAAGGGATATGAAATTGGTAAGACAGGTAATTGTACATTTGTGAATCGCTGACAACTTTTTCCAGGATATAAACTTTTCATAAAGATTTTAGTTGCACTCGCAACTAATTATGTGTTAAACTAGTCATGATCTAAAAAGAGTCTGCAGGCTCATGCACAATTCTGTGCAAATTATCATTCTTAAGAATCCCTATCATTAAAAACGGACAACAGGAGGTATCTCTTTGAATCAAAAATTAAAAGAAAAAATAGTAGAATCCCTATCATCTGTCCTGCCCGTTACATGTATCGTGTTGATCCTGTGCATAACCATCACTCCCATGCCACTTGACCCACTGATGCTGTTTCTGGTAGGTGCAACCCTTTTAACCGTTGGAATGGGCTTTTTTACACTTGGTGTCGACATGTCCATGATGATCATCGGGGAAAAAGCGGGTGCCCACCTGGCAAAATCAAAAAAGCTGCCGCTTATTGTTTTTGCCTGTTTTGTCATTGGTTTTATCATTACCATCGCAGAACCGGATCTTCAGGTCCTGGCGGGGCAGACGCCCGCAGTTCCTGACATGGTCCTGATCCTTTCTGTGGCCGGAGGAGTAGGGGTATTCCTGGCAATTGCATTTTTAAGAACCCTGTTTGGCTGGAGCTTATCCCATATCCTTATGATCTGCTATGCCATACTCTTTATTACATCTACTTTTGTACCAAAAGAATTTCTGGCTGTGGCCTTTGACTCCGGCGGAGTTACAACAGGCCCTATTACGGTGCCCTTTATCATGGCACTTGGCGTAGGTCTCTCAACCATCGGGCGGGGTAAGAATTCGGATAGCGACAGCTTCGGCCTGGTCGCCCTTTGTTCCATAGGACCGATTCTTTCCGTTATGATACTGGGTCTGGTCTATAAATCCTCTGCCACTGATTATGAACCCTTGATGATCCCTTCCATAAACAATTCACAGGATCTTTGGCTGGCTTTTCAGCATGAACTTCCTGATTATGCCTGGGAGGTCTTCTTGGCTCTTTTCCCCGTTTTGCTGTTCTTTATCGTATTCCAGATCTTCTTTCTGAAGCTTCGAAAAAGACAGTTAATCAAAATCCTGGTAGGACTCATCTACTCCTACATCGGACTGACGCTTTTCCTTACCGGTGTAAACGTAGGCTTTATGCCTGCCGGTAATTATCTGGGACAGCAGCTTGCCTCACTCCCTTATAATTGGGTCATGGTTCCCATCGGAATGCTTATTGGATACTATATCGTAAAAGCCGAACCGGCCGTACAGGTTTTAAATAAGCAGGTAGAGGACATTACGGGAGGCTCCATTTCGGAAAAAACCATGATGACCGGATTATCCATCGGCATGGCTATCTCCCTTGGATTATCAATAATAAGGGTCATGACAGGCCTGCCCTTACTGGCACTCCTGCTTCCCGGCTACGCCCTGGCCCTTGGCCTTTCCTTTGTAGTCCCGCCGATTTTTACATCCATTGCCTTTGATTCAGGCGGTGTGGCTTCCGGTCCTATGACGGCTACCTTCCTCCTTCCCTTCGCTATGGGAGCCTGTGAGGCTTTGGGTGGAAATATTGTGACCGATGCCTTTGGTATCGTAGCCATGGTCGCTATGACGCCCCTGATCATCATACAGCTTATCGGCGTCTCTTATAACTACAAAACGAAAAAAGCGAACGTTCCGGCGAATGCGCCGCTTCTTAATATGGAACTTGAATTTATTGACTTAGGAAAGGAGGAGGCTGATGACTTCCAATCGTAAAATAAACTGGATAACGATTATCGTTGCCAGAGGAAAGGGCGAAAAGGCAGCTTCCGTTTTTAGAGAGCATCATCAGGAACTGCTTCTCATTACCAGAGGACATGGGACCGCAAGCTCTGCAATCAGGGATTGTCTTGGATTTGATGAGCCGGAAAAAGATCTGGTTATCGGAATTGTGGAAGAAGCGGCTACCAAGCGCTTATTATCTGCTCTGCATGAAAAATTAGAGCTTGAAAAACCAGGCTATGGCATTGTATTTACCATCCCCCTGTCAGGGATCAGCGCCGCAGCTTCCAATATATTAGAAAATGCCCCGTCAGCTGGGGATATGCCCTCATCCACAGATTATCACAAGGAGGATCGCTCTATGTCAGATACGATCAGATACGAACTAATTGCTGCTGTCATCAATACCGACCTTTCCGCTCCTATTATGGAAGCTGCCAGAAACGCCGGTTGTAAGGGAGGAACCCTGGTCAAAGCCAGAGAAGCTCTTGCTGATGATTCAAAAAAGCTTTTTGGTCTGACTCTTTCCAGTGAGAAGGAAATTCTCCTCATCCTGGTTCCCTTCACGGATAAACAGGCGGTTCTTAAATCCATCTGCGAAACAGTGTTGAAGGAAACCGGAGAACATGCCATTGCTTTTTCTCTTCCCGTAGATGAAGTTGCAGGACTCAGCACCCTGGAAAAATAATAAAATCCTTATATGGACCGTCTGGAATAAAAAAGGCGTCAGTCCCATATTCCCTGTTGGGATATGGGGCAGACGCCTTCTTTTATTGTTTCAGTCCATGATACAGTGCGTTTAAAAGTTCTCCCTTCGAATCCTGACTCAGCTCCCAAACCATAGCGCCGCCTAACTTCTTTGATTTGATATAATCAGTTTTAAAGCCTATGGACTTCGGATCCTCATAGCTTATAAAGACCGTACCATTAAATAGCCATGGAACCTTTGACTGGGTATGGAAATGACTGGTATAGCCTGATTTATTTAAATAGTTTTCTTTAATATCCTGATATCCGATGGAATTGGAACCGCCAAAGGTCTGGTACAATCCATTGTTTGAATTATTTACAGAAGAATATAAATATCCGTAAAACGGAATACCCATTACCAGCTTTTCTGCCGGAAAAGAGGCTCCAAGCCAGGCATTAACAGCTCTATCCACACTCGCCTTATACTGGGGAGAAGAATCATCGTTGTCATATAAAGGAGCAAGGAGATCTGTATTAGAATCCCAGTATCCATGCAGATCATAGGTCATGATATTTGCATAATCCAGATACTGAGCCAGCTTTGACAGCTCCACATTGTTTATGTAAGAAGTATCCGCTCCTCCTGCAATGGTCAGTAAGTAATGCTTATTGTCAGCAGCACCTTTCGCATCCAGTTTTTCCCGAATCTTTTTAAGAAGCAGAGTAAAATTATGTTTATCTTCCCCGCGCCTGGAATTTGCCGCCATACCTCCGCTGACCGGATACTCCCAGTCTAAGTCAACTCCGTCAAATCCGTATTTTTTAATGAAATCAACGCAGCTGTCTGCAAATGCAATTCTGGTCTCCTCTGTCAGGGCCGCATCCGAGAACTTCCCGGACCAATTCCAGCCTCCGACGGAAATCATTGTTTTTAAATCCGGATTGGTCTGTTTTAAGGAATTTAAAAGCTTTATGTTAGAGGCATCCACGTCAGGATATCCCAGGGTTATCTTTAAGTCAGAACCAATGTTGGCAAAAGCATAATTAATATGGGTCAGCTTCCTTGCATCGATCTGGTTTGGATAGTAATTATAATAGGCCGCCCATGCTGCATAATAACCAACTAATTTACCAATCTGCAGGTTAGAGGATTCTGCTGCGGGCAGAGCAGATGATTCCGCTGCAGGCGAAGCAGGCGGTTCTGTTGCGGGTGGTGTATATGATTCCTCTGTGGCAAGGACAGCAGCCGTTTCAGGATTATCTGCAATCGTTTTCGGGGAAAGAGGTACCGGCGTGTCTGCAACCGCAACGGTTGAGGAGTTTTGGGTAGGTTCTGAGGAAATTCTGTTAGGTTTTTCAGCAAATGCCCCCCTGCCTAAATAACAACTCAGTACGATCACCATAAAAACGGAAACAGACAGAAATAGTTTCTTCATAATACTTTTGTTCATCACATGATCCTTTTCTCTCTTAGTTTTTCACAAGTATAACATGCTGGTTATTCTTTGAACAACGCGCAAAAAATGGCTCAATTGCATATATATGGATATTCGCAATCCACTTCCCTGCTTGCATACAGCGTGCTACGCTTTATCGGGCATAATAATGATTTTGCCTAAATAATTTAAGGGAATGATTGAGTTTAATGCTTTTAATGATTCCCAATCTAATTAATATTGTTTGCTTAAATAATACCAACTTTTTTAAGAAGATATTGTGCGTTGGTTGTTTTCGACACTCCTTTTTTCATTTTATAATCAAAGAGAATATCGTTATTAGAATATCGTTCATTAAAACAATAATTTTTAATACGCCGGTATGTGCTTTCTAATTTACAAACCTCTAAATCATGTGTCGTAATGATACCGCATATTCCAAGTATATGAAGTTTTTGAAGTACTCCTTCTGCACCTTTCAACCTGTCAACAGAGTTTGTTCCTCGAAATATTTCATCAATCAGGAATAGTAGATTCTCATTCACCTGCGCTGTATCTATAATTTCTTTAATTCGCTTTAGTTCCGCATAGAATGTGGAAATTTCTTCTGTTAACGCATCTGCTATACGCATAGAAGTCATAACTTTCATCATGGAAAATGTCATTTGATCTGCACATACATAACTTCCAGTACTCGCTAAAATCATATTGATTCCCACAGTTCTCATAAATGTGGTTTTTCCAGACATATTGGAGCCGGAAATAATTAGAATATTATTGTTTAGTTCCAAATCATTACTAACCCTATTTTTATTGTTTAAAAGGGGGTGTCCTAAATTTTTAGCCCTTATGGTATTCGATTGCGCGGAAATTATAGGAAGGCTAGTAACAGTGCAATTACGGGGCAGATTTGCCAAGCTCAGCAAGCTTTCCAATTCTCCTATAGCTGAAAACCACATAGCCACTGAATCACCATGCTTTCGTTTCCAGATATCTAAATCCACGGCATTTTTATAATCCCATAGCCATACAGCATTCAAAAAGATGCAAGCAATTCCATTTTGTCGTTGACTGATGTTACTTGATATTTTTGATAAATCTTGTATTGCCTCTTTAGCCGAGTGTAAAATTGATTTGATTTTCTTTAACCGAGAAGAACAAAATTCTTTTTCCACAATTTCCTGAAAAACATCATCATATTTTAATATTTTATAAGGGATTTTCCTCATTATTCCTATATATCTATTTGCTTTAAGAAAGCCAATTCCCCAAAGTATAAGTTGAAACAAAATCAAAGAGCTTGCAACAAGTATACCGTATCTACTCTTTGTTAATATAGAAAAAATGATTGACCCACAAGTGAGTACACGGAAAATATCCAACAAGAGTTGTAAAAGCTTACTTTTGATGAAAGTGTTTTTACACTGCAATTCTGAAATAAGCGTGGGAAATGACCTATCTATACCGATTTTTGAAAAGTAATATTCTAAGTGACTACTCCAAGGATAATCATTGCTCAATTCAGAAATAGACTCTTGCCTCATTTGTATATCTTTTTGTGAATAATTAGGATTCAACAAGTCTTGTGCAAACCTTAATCTTCCATAATAAGTATTTGTACTGTTCAAAAACTGAAACAAAGAATACCTGCCCACAATATCTAAATCCATTGCATAGTTATGGTTGCAATCAATAAACTCTTCCCCAATGTCATCGAATGTTCTCCATTCTCCTGACATGCGGCACAAGTTCCTTTTTGCAATAGCGATAAGACCCTCCTCATATGCGATTCGTTGAAATAGTTTTCTATGATAGATGCAAGCAATAATAAAAATAACCGCTTCTACTAACAACAATACAATAAATTTTAATGGGAAATGATTTGTCCATGCATTATAAATGGTATACCCTAACATAACTATCCAAATCAATTTGAATCTTCCTACTATATTAGCTAAATTATCGCATTCTTCGTGCGCTGATTTTCTTTGTCGTATTTCAAGTTCGTATTTTTGATACATAAGTAATGGTCTCCATTATAATAATTCAAATATTATATTTTATTATACGAGATAACAAGTGAATATATCCATTTTTCCTGCCATGTTTGCCCTGTCCTTTTTGCACGCTCCCCTATGTTCTCTTGCCCATTATAGTAATATCCATTGCATTCGTTGCATATATCAGGCGTCTGACCGCTTCCGGATACTTGAAATAGGTAGATAGATTTACACAGTTTTCTCTCCACGATTTTCCGGTTTTCGGATATTTACCTCCCCATTTTTCTTCAAAGCTATCTAACTCCAATATAGCCGTTTCTTCGGTCGGAGCCCCGTATACACGCTTTAAATCAGCCATTAAAGGGTTGATTTCTTTGTATGATATAAATTTAGTGGTATTGCGGATCTGGTGAATGATGCATTGCTGTATCTCAGTTTCTGGATAAACAGCCTCTATCGCCTGAGGGAATCCTGTCAGCCCATCCACGCAGGCAATCAAAATATCACGGATATGGTTAGAATATCTTATACATGAAATATGACTTTACGGTTTTACCATATAAATAAGCCCTCCATCAATTGTGCCATTACAATTAATAAAGAACTTATTTATATGATAAAACATTACTGAATTGATCTTGAAAATCTACCCCCATTTTACAAGTGAATCTATCCCTATTTCTACTCCCATTTTCATGATAAATGCTGTTATCCTGCAATAATTTACGACATTTTTCAAATTACAATAAACTAATTAAAAATGCTAAAAACCTTGTAAAATAAAGGATTCTTATTCCTCCGCCTCAAGTAAATAAGGCGTGATCTGATATACATAGAAATTCAGCCAGTTCCCATACATGGTGTTTGCCCCATTTCTCCAATTAAGAACCGGCACCGTATCAGGATCATCATTCTCATAATAATTGCATGGAATCTCAGGCTCCAATCCCTTATCCAGATCCCGGTGATATTCCCCGTCTAAAGTCATACGGTCGTATTCCGGATGTCCCTGGACAAATACCTGCTTTCCGTCCCGGCTCATTACCAGAAGTATCCCGGCCTCTTTTGATTCCGCAAGAATCACCAGCTCCGGCTGCTTTTCAATATCCTCTCTCCTTACTTCTGTGAAGCGGGAATGAGGCGCCATCATATAATCATCCAGACTGCGGACAAGGGGAACCTTCCGGTCCAGAACCTTATGCCGGTAGATGCCTGACAGTTTACTCTCTCTCTTGTATTTCTGTATGCCATAATGGTAATAAAGCCCTGCCTGGGCTCCCCAGCAGATATGAAGGGTACTGGTCACATGGGTTTTGCTCCATTCCATGATCTTCTTTAATTCTTCCCAGTAGTTCACCTCTTCGAATTCCATGTTCTCCACCGGCGCACCGGTGATGATCATGCCATCGAATTTTCTTTTCTTTACCTCATCAAAATAAACGTAGAATTTATTTAAATGGCTGGCTGACGTATTCTTGGAGGTATGGCTTTCCAGCATCAAAAAGGTACAGTCTACCTGCAGCGGAGTGTTGGATAGGGCCCGGAGAAGCTGAGTCTCTGTCTCTTCCTTTACAGGCATGAGATTAATGATCAAGATCTGAAGAGGACGGATGTCCTGGCTTAAGGCACGGTCCTCATCCATCATAAAAATGTTCTCTTTTTCCAGTATGGCTTTAGCAGGTAAATCCTTTTGTACTTTAATCGGCATATTTTATTCCTCCAGCATTTTTATGAAATCCTCTTCTGAAATAATGGGCACTCCAAGTTCCTTTGCCTTTTTATTCTTGGAAGAATTGGACGTAGTATCATTGTTGATCAAATAGGTGGTCTTAGAGGTCACCGAACCGGTAGCCTTGCCTCCGTGGGCTTCTATGGCCTCCTGGAGGGCCTTACGGTTTTCATAGTGGTTCACGGAACCGGTAATAACAAATACCATACCTTCAAAGATTCCGTCCCCCCTGACCTCCATATCACCCTCAAAGCTTACCTCAGACAGCAGGCGGTCCACCATCTCATTATTCTTCTCTTCCTTAAAATAAGTGATCCAGGCATCCGCTAACACCTTTCCGATTCCTGGAACTGCGGTCAGTTCCTCTTCTCCTGCTGCGCGCATCTTCTCAAAATCAAACTTAAATTCCCGGCACAGCATCTTGGCATTTGCCAATCCGATACCTGCGATTCCCAGGCCATAGATCAGCCTTGGAAGGGTGGTATGGGAAGCTTTCTCTATTGCTTTTATCAGGTTGTCGTAGGACTTTTTTCCAAAGCCTTCCATCTGGGTAATAACTTCCTCATGCTGCTCCAGGTGGAAAATATCCGCAAATTCCCGGATGAAACCGGCTCCGATAAATTTTTCCAGGGTCGCCTCTGATAAACCGTCAATGTTTAATGCATCCCTGCTCGTAAAAAGGGTGAAACCTTTCAGCCGTTTGGCCTGACAGTCCGGGTTGGTGCAGTATAAACTCTTGACATCATTCACCTTGCGGATCTCCGTTTTTCCGCCGCAGACTGGACATTGTTCAGGGATCCGTATCTTTTTGCTTCTTGTCAGGTTATCGGCAATCTGGGGAATGATCATGTTAGCCTTATAAACCGTAATTTCATCTCCCTCTCCCAGCTCCAATGCCTCCATAATGCTTAGATTGTGAACGCTGGCCCGGCTCACCGTAGTTCCTTCCAGTTCCACCGGATCAAAGATTGCCACCGGGTTAATGAGCCCGGTTCTGGATGGGCTCCATTCGATGTGGTCTAGTTTTGTTTCCTTGATTTCATCGGCCCATTTAAAGGCAATGGCATTACGGGGGAATTTGGATGTACGACCAAGGGATTCTCCGTAAGCGATATCATCTAACAAAAGCACCAGGCCGTCTGAAGGAATATCATAGTTGGTAATGGCTTTGGAAAACTCTTCTACCGCCTCAGGCAGGGTATCTCTGGTCACCATTTTAAAATCCACCACATCGAAGCCCTGTCTCTTTAACCATTCAAACTGCTCTTTTCTGGAGTTTTTAAAGTCAACGCCCTCCGCCGTTACCAGGCCAAATGCCTTAAAATTCACATTTCTCTTAGCAGTGATCTGGTTGTTTAACTGCCTTACGGATCCGCTGCATAAATTCCTTGGATTCTTGTATTTGGCAGCAACCTCTTCGATCTCTTCATTGATCCGGTTAAAATCCGAATACTTGATCACTGCCTCTCCGCGTAAAACCAGTTCTCCCTGATGGGTTATATTTAAAGGAATGTTAGAAAATACTTTTGCATTATTTGTGATAACTTCGCCGATCTCTCCGTTTCCTCTGGTTACGGCCTTTTGAAGGGTTCCGTGGTTATAGGAAAGAACAACGGTCAGACCGTCAAGCTTCCAGGACAGCACTCCGGTCTGGCCGCCCAGCCACTCCTGCAGACTCTCCGTGCTCTTGGTCTTATCAAGGGAAAGCATGGGAGTTTCGTGGGCCTCTTTTGGAAGCTCGCTTAACGCCTGGTATCCTACATACTGCGTGGGGCTTTGAGAAAGTATGATTCCAGTCTCCTCTTCCAGCTCCTTTAACTCATCATAAAGCCTGTCATACTCAAAATTGCTCATGATTTCCCGGCTTTCCTGATAGTAAGCCTTTCCTGCTGCCGTCAAAACGGCAATCAATTCTTTCATTCTGCTTATGTTAGCGTCCATCAGATATCTCCTTTTTCTGTTCTTTATAGGAACGATTCGTCGAGCCTTTTAAGGCCTCTTTCATCTGGTGGTACTCCCTTTTCGAAAGCTCCCGGTAAGCTCCGGGTTTTAACTCTCCCAGTTCAACATTCATAATTCGCAATCGTTTCAGCATCCGTACTTCAAAGCCAAGCTGTCCGCACATTCGGCGGATCTGGCGGTTTAACCCCTGGGTCAAAATGATACGGAACGCTTTTTCACCGGCCTTCTTTACAACGCAGGGCCTTGTGGTCACATTTAGCTCCGGTAAGAATACTCCCTTTTTCATATTCCGGATAAATTCATCGGTTATCGGGCGGTTGACCTTTACTAAATATTCTTTTTCATGAGCATTTCCGCTGCGCATCATCTTATTCACCAGAGTGCCCTGGTTGGTCATGAGAATCAGCCCCTCCGAATCCTTGTCCAGGCGGCCGATGGGGTAAATTCTTACAGGATAATCCACCATATCCACAATGTTGGGGGCACGGTCTTTATCCGATGTTGTGCATACGATACCTTTGGGTTTATGAACTGCCAGAAGGACCGGTTCTTCCTTATGGCTATTATCTCCTTTTCCTGCGTGAATGGTGCGTCCGTTTACTGTAACTGACTGACCAGGTAAAACTCTCTGGCCGGGCTTAGCCGCCTGTCCGTTTATACAGACTTTCCCAGCCTCAATGAAGCGATCCGCCTCCCTTCGGGAACATACCCCGGCTTCACTTAAAAATTTGTTCAGACGGATTCCTTCTGTCTCCATGTTTCCTCTTTCCTGCCCATACTTTTGGGCATAATGGCATCCCCATAGGCTTCTATATTTTTACTATATACTAAGTAAAAATTATAGCATTACCGGGAAGTTACGTCAATTCATCTGCTTATTTTGAACGTGGTTTTCCCCTGCTATCTTTGGATCCGTATTTTATAATAAAAATGTCCGCATTTTATCTGAAATCTCCTTTCTGCCTATATCTACGGTTGAACTTTTGGAAATTCTAGTATAGAATGGAAGAAGATGTAAATTTATAAAAACATTAGGAGGAATTGTTATGCCGTGGACACCGAATTTATCCGTAGGGATATCAATGATTGATGATCAGCATAAAATGTGGTTTGAAAAAGCAGAAGCGCTGTTTGAAGCAGGGAAAAACAACCGCGCAAAGGAGTACGTTGGAGAGCTTCTTGATTTTTTGGATGATTATACGAAAAAGCATTTTGCAGACGAAGAAAAATACATGATGAGCATTCATTATCCCGGTTATGCAGAGCAAAAGCAGGCTCATACCGCTTTCATTGCGCAGCTGGAGAAATTAAGGAGTGAATATAAATCTTCCGGGGGCAATCTTCTGGTGATTTTAAACGCCAATCAAATGGTAGTGGATTGGCTCACAAAACATATTTCTAACATGGATAAAAAAATTGGTGATTATGCAAAGAATGCTCACTAATTTTTACCGATGAAAAAGGGCGGCCCCGTTGGCCGCCTTTTTCAATGTCCATTTTAAATAAACTTATATTTTACTTCACAGCCGTTGGATATCCGGCTGCAGATGTTTACCACCCGCTCCATGACAGCGGATATTTTTCCTTTGTCCATATCAATTTTCATTTCTTTTAAGTCTTCCGAGATTCTGATATCTTTCACCCCGTCAACCTTGGCAATCTCGCCCTCGATTTTTCTGGCTTTCAACCGGTCTGACAGGGAGTAAACGTGATAGATCCTGCTCACGCTTCACCCTCCTTTCCCATTCGGTATTCTACTCCTATTGTAGACAATCACAGGGAAATTTAAACATCAGAGGAAAACCTTTGCAATAGTTGTGAATAAAAAGCATACCACAAATCCGGTTACAGTTGGGACCAACCAGGAAACAGCCGTCCATTTCATGCTCTGTGTCTCTTTCCGGATGGTAAGACAGGTAGTGGAGCAAGGCCAGTGCATCAGGGAGAACAGCATGGTGCTTACTGCAGTAATCCAGGTCCATCCATTGGCTACAAGAAGATCTTTTAAGACGGAAAGATCGCTGATATCCCGAATGCTTCCCTCTGCCATATAAGACATGATGATGATGGGAACCACGATTTCATTGGCCGGAAAACCCAGGATAAAAGCCAGAAGGATAACTCCGTCTAAGCCCATGAGCCTGGCTAAAGGATCCAGAAAGCCGGAACAGTGGGCCAGCAGGGTCGCATTACCAACCGAAATATTGGCCAGAAGCCAGATGACCAGCCCGGCCGGAGCCGCTACGGAAACAGCACGGCCTAATACAAACAGGGTACGGTCAAATATGGAACGCACGATGACCTTGCCGATCTGAGGCCTCCGGTAAGGCGGCAGCTCCAAGGTAAAGGAGGAGGGAACCCCCTTTAGTATGGTAGCCGATAACAGCTTTGATATGATAAGCGTCATGATAATCCCAAGGATAATCACACCTGACAGGATAGCCGCAGACAATATGGAGGAAAAAGCACCCGTGGCCCCTCCCACGAAGAACATGGTTATAATGGCGATCATGGTGGGGAATCGTCCGTTGCACGGCACAAAATTATTGGTAATCATGGCAATCAGCCGCTCTCTCGGAGAATCGATGATCCGGCAGCCGATAATTCCTGCCGCATTGCATCCAAACCCCATGCACATGACAGCGGAAATTTATGCTAAACCGTTCCTATCTTCTATAGGAGCCACTTTGTAATAGATTCGTATCGTCTGGTATTTACGCCCTGCTTTCCCCTCTCCCCCTTCACTGCTTTGGTAAATCTCAATTCTATCTATAAATTTTCCCAGCAAATCGGAAGAAAGCCCTTTTTCCTGGCTCATATCTTCTAACAGGCTGGACAGCAGGCCGTCAGAAGCAGGCTCACTTTCCTGAACCAAAGAACAGGGTCTTTCCATCATGGCCAGGCTTTCTGCAATCTTCTTTTCCTCTTTTTCAAAGGAATCCAGCATTATATAAAACCGATCCTCACTAATCCTTTCATTTACCCGGTCTTCATAGAGTTTTTCAATTATGTGGCCAAGCTCTTTTTTTCTATTTTTCAGTGAAAACACTGCCTTTTCTTCCCCCTGCATTTCTCCAGGGCTAACAGGCTCACGAAGGGTTTCTTCAATTTCTTCTTTTTCACTTTCTGTAAATGATAGCAGGCTGCGGATTTCCTGAAGAACCACATAATAAAGAAGTTCGTAATCCATAAAGTGATTTGTACATTCTTTCCTTCCGTAAAGCTTATACCCTCCGCATACCAGCTTGCGGGATTTCGCTTTTCCACCGGCTCCTGTGGATGACATGTTTCTGCCGCAGTCCCCACACTTGGCAAGTCCGGAAAAAACATTGGTAAAACCGGTTACCGCTGTGCTTTTGCGGGAAACGCTCCGTCTTCTTACCCGTTCATAAGTCTCCCCGGAAATGAGTGGCTCATGCTTATCCTTAACAACCACCCACTCGTTTCTGGGCTTCCGAAGGGTCATACTGCTTTTAAAGGAAACCTTTACAGTCTTTCCCTGAACAATGTGGCCTAAGTATACGGGATTGCTTAACAGCTTACAGACCGTGCCTGATGTCCATTCCTTTCTCCTGGAATAATCATCCAGGTTTAAATAAGGCCGTTCGGCGCAGCGGTACATGGCCGGTGTCAACACCTTTCTCTTATTTAAAATCTCAGCAATTTGGGATGGAGCCGCTCCCTGCTCCGCCCATTCAAAGATCTCCCGGACAATGGAAGCTGCCACTGGATCAACGAGAAGGTGGTTTTTATTTTGCGGATCTTTCTGGTAGCCGTAGGGCGCAAAATTCCCGATAAATGCCCCCTCATTTATTTTGGTCTGGAATGCACTGCGGATCTTTTTTGATGTATCTCTGGCATACATCTCATTTACAATGTTCTTAAACGGCGCAATATCACTCCACGGACTATCGGAATCATAGCCATCATTGACCGCTATGTACCGGATCCCTCTGGAAGGGAAATAAATTTCAGTAAGCTGTCCTGTCATGATATAATCCCTTCCAAGGCGGGATAAATCCTTGGTAATCACCAGGTTTACCTTCCTTGCATCTATATCTTTCAACAGCCGTTTCCAGGACGGGCGGTCAAAATTGGTTCCGCTGTAACCGTCATCCACATATTCCCCGTAAATTTCAAAGTCATTTTCTATCGCATAGGAACGAAGCATTTTCCGCTGAGTGCCAATGCTGGAGCTTTCCCCTGTACCATCGTCGTCTTTTGACAGGCGCATGTAAAGTGCCGCCTTGTAGCAGGCTGACGCCCTTGCAAAGACGTTCTTTTTCTCATAAGCTGCCTGAGTTAATCGATCCATCTCTTACACCTCCTGGAAAATCTTATTCCAGGAGGTTTGTACCATATACTATAGGTGCTGCTTCCTACCGTACTGCTTCCTAAAGTACTGCTTTCTAAAGTTCACCATTCTCCTAATCAGCATTCTTTCCTGTGAGGTTCTCCCGGTATTCATTGGGAGAAACACCCGTTACACGCTTAAACTGTGTGTAAAAAGATGAAAGACTCCCAAAGCCGCTTTGTAAAGCAATCTGCAGAATATTATCCGGGGTATTTGCCAGAAGCTTTTTTGCATTGTCTATGCGTAAACCATTTAAATACTCCGTCGGGGTCTTTTCATATTGATTCTGAAACAGCTGGAGGATTCTGTTTCTGCTGAGCCCAAGATTTTTCAATTCCTCCCTTAAGCGATCATTGTCTGAATAATAAAGGTCATAAACTACCTTTATTTTTTCCGCATTCTCTCTCTGCGGGTGAAATTCCAGCAAATCAGGACGGCAGCGTTTACAGGGGCGAAGCCCGTTTTCACGCGCCTGCTCCGCTGTATCAAAGAATTCAACGTTTTCACGTTTAGGGCTTTTTGATTTACAGGAAGGACGGCAGAAAATTCCTGTTGTTTTTACTCCGTAATAAAATCTGCCGTCATAAGACGCATCACATTCCAGTGCAGCCTTCCATTTTTCTTCCTCTGTCAGCATGGCAGTACACCTCCTTTCATATATTTGCCGTACTATGGATATGCTTCCGTTCCATTGCCATGTTATCCTACCTTATAAAATGGAAATCTTCCACAAATAAATGGAAGCTACCGAGCCATAGGGTGAATACCGGCTCTTGCACACTTCGAATTGGTCCTTTGTCAGCTTAGGAAAATCATACAGTTTTTCCATTCCCCTGCGAATGGCGATGTCACCCCAGCTAACCACATCAGGACGTTCCAGGCAATTAATGAGAAGCATTTCAGCTGTCCAAAGCCCAACCCCTTTTATCGTCGTTAAGTACCGGATGATCTCCTGGTCCGGCAGTTGCCGCAAATTATTCAGACATACCTTACCCTGTAAAATGTCCTTTGACAGCTCAGAGATGGATATAGCCTTTTTCATGATCATGCCGCAGCGCTGAATTTCATCCGCTGAAACGGCTGATAAGTTTTCCGGGGAAATATCTCCGAGACTTTCCTGCATTCGACTCCATACGGTTTTGGCAGAACTTACAGATATAAGCTGGCCTATAATTGCATTGATCAGAGCAGCAAAGGGATCAGGTATTACCTCCCTCTCCACCCGTCCGAACCGTGCCATCGCATCACCAAGCACCGGGTCTGAATTGGAGAGGTATTCTATTTCCTTTCTGCCGTAATCAAAGAACTTCGTCTCAACGGCCGCCATATGTCAGTTCCAATTCCAGTAGTTGTTCCTTGATTTCAAGGCCTGCCGCATAGCCTGTCAATTTGCCATCTGAACCTACTACACGGTGACACGGTGTCAGGATCAGTATGGGATTTTTACCATTTGCCATACCAACCGCCCGGGATGCGTCCGGCCTTCCGATCATTTCCGCAACCTGCTTATAGCTTCGCGTCTCTCCATACGGAATCTTATACAGGGCTTCCCATACGGTCTTTTGAAACTCCGTCCCTTTTGCAGCAAGCGGCAAATCAAATCTCCTGCTTGTCCCGTCCAGATATTCCTTAATCTGCTCTTCTGCTTTCTCCAACAAAGGGGTCTTCTGCTCTCCAGGAATATCATGGGTATCTTTTACAAAAAGCAACTCAGTAATAAAACCATCCACTTCGGATATTTTAATCGGACCCAAGACAGTTTTAATATATGCTGTATGTTTCATAAGATTTGCCTCCTTTTCTATTACTAATATATCCGAAATCAGTTCGCGTGTCCTCCTATTTTGCACCATTTAATTTTAAATTTACTCTTCCTTACCTGAAAACCTAACAATGGGTATAAAAAAACAGGGCTTTCCAGTCCCCCTCCTCTATTAAGGGGCTGATTAAGTCCTGTTTTAACACCATTATACACATACTTCCAGCAATATTCAAAGCGACTTCCCTATACAGAAGTGCAATGCATCCTGAGCCGGGCTACGGAACGATCATAACTGACTCTGATCATGTCCGTATCTCTCCGGCATCCCGGCGTTTTTTCAATAATTCCAAAACCCGCTCCTTAGCTGTTTTTTCACCAATAAAAACCCGCTCCACCTTTATGGTCATGTTTTTTTCCTCATAAGTCACCTGATCTGATGAATCCATTTCATCCACCTCCTGAGAAATCCTATTCAGGCAGGTTTGTACCATATACCGCGCCCCTCCAACATAGGTTAATCTCATACTATATCCTGAGAAATAGAAAAAGGCATGGCAGCTCCCCTGCCATACCCATTTTCTCTTCCTTTTATTACTCCATATATCCGCCCTTCATTGGCGATACTGCACGTTCACTGAATATTTTCAATACTCCCGACTGGTATTTTGAAGGTCTTGGCTGCCATTGCTCCCGCCGTTCCTTAAGAATCTTTTCCATCTCATCTTCGGTCTTTCGCTGGCCCTTTACGCCTACAATTGCAAGGATCCGGTTAGGAATATCAATTTGGATCATATCCCCTTCCTCCACCAGCGCAATTGGACCGCCATCCGCTGCTTCCGGAGAAACATGCCCGATGGAAGGACCGGTGGAAGCTCCGGAAAAACGCCCGTCTGTGATCAGGGCAATGGTGCGTCCAAGCTCTTTGTCCGATGAGATTGCCTCAGAGGTGTAGAACATTTCCGGCATTCCGCTTCCCTTTGGACCTTCATACCGGATGAATACAGCATCTCCAGGTTTTACACGGTGTTTCAAAACTTCATCAATCGCCTCTTCCTCGCTGTCAAAGGGGCGTGCATTTAACACCGCCTCAAACATCTCCTTTGGACATGCCGTATGCTTAATGACCGCACCTTCCGGTGCCAAATTTCCTTTTAAGATGGCAATTGCCCCATCTGTTCCGATGGCATCATGAAACGGCCGGATTATTTCTTCTTTTTTCACACCGACATTTGCACAATATTCATCACATTTATCATAAAAGCCATTTTGTTTCAGTATTTCGAGATTTTCACCCAGAGTCTTTCCTGTCACAGTCATTGCATCCAGGTGAAGCACTGATTTGATCTCTTCCATGATCCTGGGCACTCCGCCTGCATAGTAGAAGTACTGGGCCGGCCATTTTCCGGCTGGCCGGATATCAAGAAGATAATGGGCGCCTCTATGCAGTCGGTCAAATATCTCAGAATCTATTTCCAAACCAAATTCATGGGCAATCGCCGGCAGATGGATCAGGGAATTGGTTGATCCGGATATGGCGGCATGTACCATGATCGCATTTTCGAAGGATTCCATGGTAACTATATCTCTTGGTTTTATTCCCTTTTTTGCAAGCTCCATGATCTGATGTCCGGCTCTTTCAGCCATATCCTTTAAATCCGGGCAGGTTGCCGGCATAAGAGCGGATCCTGGAAGCATAAGGCCAAGGGCCTCTCCCATGACCTGCATGGTTGATGCCGTTCCCATAAAAGAGCAGGCTCCGCAGGAAGGACATGCATGCTGCTTATAATATTCCAGCTTTTCCGGCTCCAGCTCCCCTCTCTGGCACATGGCGCTGTACTTACCGATCTGTTCCAGGGTAAGAAGATCCGGGCCGGCATCCATAACACCGCCGGTAACCAGAATGGAAGGCATATTCACCCGGCCGATTGCCATAAGATGAGCAGGCACCCCCTTATCACAGCTTGAAATATATACTCCGCCGTCAAATGGAGTCGCGCCCGCATGAATTTCAATCATATTGCAGATCGTATCACGGGAGACCAGAGAATAGTTAATGCCGTCATGTCCCTGAGCCATTCCATCACAGATATCCGTTGTAAAATATCTGGCAGCCTTTCCTCCATTATCTTTTACCCCATCCACTGTCTTATTTACCAGTTCCATCAGATGGGCGCTTCCCGGATGGCTGTCTCCGAAGGTACTCTCCACCATGATCTGCATTTTGGAAAGATCCTCTACCTTCCAGCCCATACCCATCCGAAGCGGGTCTATTTCCGGAGCTAGTTTCCGTATATCCTGACTAACCATAATAATGCTCCTTTCCTGTCTATCTTGAATTTTTCATTTTACATTTATATCTTGATTATAATAATTCATCATATGATTGTCAACTATTCTTCATGATTCATTTCATTATTTCATGAATTTTCCTATATTTTTCATACATACTATCATATACCATCTATTTCTTTTATGTATTCATCAGACCAATATTTCATATGCTCTTGACTCATCTGATTCATTTGTACTTGAAGGAATCAGAAATTACATTTATAATCAGATAAGACTATTGTTCACCTGAAAGGAATTTGCCATGACACCATCACATAAATCTCTTGCCGATACAACAGCGGAAGGAATCATCAAATATATCATTGATAATAAATTAAAAGAAGGTGCACAGCTCCCCAACGAAACCACCCTCTCCTCTCTTATGGGAGTTGGGCGTAGCACTCTGCGGGAAGCCATACGGGCTCTTGTTTCACGCAATATTCTGACTGTTCAGCAAGGGTCCGGTATCTACGTCTGCCACAATACAGGTGTGGCTGATGATCCACTTGGATTCACCTTTATAGAAAATAAGGAAAAGCTGGTGACTGATCTTTTAGAATTCCGCATGATGATCGAGCCAAGGGTCGCCGCTATGGCTGCCTCAAAGGCCACACCGGAGCAGGCCGAGGAGCTTCTCCACCTGGCGGAACGGGTGGCGGAATGTTACGTTTTAGGAAAATCCCACTCAGAAGCCGATGCCATTTTCCATGCTAAGATTGCAGAGATCAGCGGAAATGTCATCGTACCGCAGCTTGAGCCTCTTATTATGCATGCCATTGATATGCTTATTGACATTACCCATTCCGAGTTAAAAGAAGAAACCATAAGAACACATATGTCAATTGTAAATGCCATACGAAAAAACGATGCCATTGCCGCACAGGATGCCATGACTCTTCATCTCATTTACAACCGGGACCGTTTGCGCAAGGCTCATGAAGAAAAATCCTCCAGTAATTTCAACCAATAAAAATGGCATTCCAAAGATTCTTTTCCCCTTTGGAATGCCATAATTGCTCTGTTTTAACGATATCGGCAGATTATTTCCGCTGCCCCTTCATAGTCTGTTCTATAATACTGCGCATTGTATCTTCCGAAAGCTGGCCGCTTGCATAACCAAATACATTGCCATCCTTATCAATCATAAATGTGGTCGGATAAGAGAATACTCCATAAGCCTCAAACAGTTCCGCATTCGTGTCCATCAGAACCGGATAGGTATATCCGTTTTCATTCAGGAATTGTTTAATTCCCTCTTCGTCTTTTTCACTTCCATAATTAGGTGCTGCCACACCAAGAATGATCAGTGCATTATCCCCTTCTGTATCGGCGGTTTCATATATTTTCTGTATGTCCGGCATCTCCGCCCTGCATGGTGGACACCAGGTCGCCCAGAAGTTTAAAAAGATCGTCTTTCCTTTATAATCAGAAAGAGAATGGGTATTGCCATACTGATCGGTTAACGTAAAGTCAACTGCCGGAAGAGGCTGATTGGCTTCATCTGACTCACCAGTATTCCCCGATTCTGATGCAAATTCTTCTTCTGATGCAGACTCTTCTTCCGATGCTTCTGCAGTCGTTTCCGGCTGCGGCGTCTCTCTTGATTCTGTGACCGTAGGTGACGGAATGGATGAAAGGTATCCGGTCACCGCATTCATCTTTCCGGTGAACATTAAAATTCCCATAAATACCATGAGAACTCCTCCGACCTTTACCCCGTTCTTTGCAATATTGCCATGAGTCTTAAAAAATTCAAGCACTGTGGTGGTAAAGAATCCCACTGCCAGAAACGGCAGAACAAACCCCAGGGTATATACTCCGATCAGGACAAAACCCATTGCCTTTGTGGAGGCTGAGGCGGCCATAAGCAGGACACTGGCAAGGGCCGGTCCCACACAAGGGGTCCAGGCAAAGCTGAAGGTGAAGCCCATGATTAGCGCAGTTAATGGAGACATAGCCAGGGTATTAAGGGAAAATGGCAGTCTGCGTTCCCTTCCCAATACTGTAGAGGTCCCAAAAACTCCCAGTTGGTATAAACCGAATAAAACTACCAGGATACCTCCCACTCTTGCAAAAAGAAGCTGGTTTGTTTTAAAAAAGCTTCCAAGAGCTGAGAAGCCCAGCCCCAACAGGAAGAATGCGAAGCTGACCCCGATAACAAAGCAGACAGTGTGAACCATAACCTTGCTGCGTTTATAATAAATACGCCCGTCCTCCCCGCGGACTCCCGTCCCTCCCGACAGATACCCTATGTAAAGCGGGATGAGTGGCAGCACACAGGGAGAAAAGAAGCTGATAATCCCCTGAAGAAACACGGTCATAACTGGAATACTTACGTCGATAGAAAAGCCCAAATACTGTACCTCCTTTTTGGTTGTGCCATATGTTACTGATTTCCGGCGTTTTTAGTTGTGATTCTGTATTATTTTCAGTTACAGTTTGCGTGTAAATAAATATACCATTTCTAAGAAAAAGTGTCAAGTTAAACATGGGAGAATCTAAAAAAAGCATAGATTTCCTTTGTCACATGGTAAGCGCCTGCTTTCCGCAGGCAGAACATTTTTTAAAGCATCTGTCTAAATTAAAAGCCACTCTGGGAAGGTATCCAAAATCCTCCAGAAGAGTAAATAATGGGAAAAATATTGCCATAGGAGGCAGCATAACTGCTACTACCCAGGCCAGAACCCGGTAAACGCCATGAAACAGCAGTTCAGTGATAATCACCGGCACACCGGCAGCGTCAGCCAGCCCGATCAGCCAAGCTTCTATCTTAAACAGCACGGTGCTTATTAACTCTGACGGATAATTGGCTCCTGTTATGGTAATCCAGAAGATTCCAAGTAAAACCAGGAACATAATGGGAAAGCCCGTAGCCTTACTGGTAAAAATCCAATCCAGCTTCCGGTCCTTCCGGTTATAGGTCTGGTTTTCATATTCCACGATATCCATGCATAAATTTTCTGCCTTATTTATGAAAACAGTAGCCATGTCGTCGCTTACCTGCTCCTGGCTGATCCCGGCTGCCTTCCATTCTTCCCAGATTTCAGCAAGACAGGAAGCCACTTCTTCGGAATCAGCTACCGGCTTTCGGTATCTTCTTACGGCTTCCATCAGATTCTCATTGGCATCCAACAGTCTGGCACAAAGCCATCGGGCCTCTGCCTTTCCCTTGGCCAATTGTTCCACTGCGGGCAGGAGCCTGGCAATGGCATCTTCAATATATTGGGGATATTGGATGAGAGCAGGCTTTTCCTCTACCTCCTCTTTTTGTTCCAGGCAGCGTTTTAAACCGGTGTAGATCTGATCCAGTCCCTTATTGCTCCTGGCTGCAGTTCCGGCAACCGGGACCCCCAGGCGCTGTTCCAAGATATCAAGGTTTAAGAAAATTTTCTTCTTTTTAGCCTCATCCATAAGGTTTACACATACCACCACATTGGTCGTGGCCTCCATGATCTGCAGCACCAGGTTTAAGTTTCTCTCCAGGCATGTGGCATCACAGACTACGACTACTGCATCCGGGTTTTCAAAGCAAATAAAATCTCTGGCAACCTCTTCTTCCGTGGAATGGGCCATCAGGGAATAGCAGCCGGGAATATCCACCATAACATATCCCTGCTGACCATCCGAGCACCAGCCCTGGGCATTGGCAACGGTCTTTCCCGGCCAATTTCCTGTATGCTGATTCATCCCAGTAAGCTGATTAAATACTGTACTCTTACCTACATTGGGATTTCCGGCCAGTGCAATGACCTTATCCTCTTCCTTCCGTTTCTTAATTTCCAGACCGCAGTCCACAGACTTTATTCCCATCGATTCCCTGCTTAATCCCATACCTAATCCTCCAGCGAAAGGTTCGCAGCCACCATTTCTTCCCCATAGTGGCGGTTTGCTTTTTCCTCTATATTTGACTGCACCAAGACGCGGCCGGAATCCTCGCTTCTAAGAGCGATCACCGCACCCCGTATTAAAAATGCCGTAGGATCTCCCAAAGGGCTCTTTCCCAGGCACTCCACAGTAGTACCCTCTATAATGCCAATATCCTGTAAGCGTCTTCTCATATCATCATAGGCGGCCAGCTTTGCAATCACTGCTTTCTGACCTCTTTTTAAATCTGTTAAGCATATATTTTCAGACATCCTTCTGCCTCCATACATCTAAAAAAAGTTTCCATATCCTAACATATGCAGTAAATAAAAAACAGGTTCCATTTTATTTACACTGCTTTTTCTCTTCTTAAATAAGGAGGCCCAAAAGTCGATTACCAACTTTTGGGCCTCCCTGTTTCTATCCTAACATCTTATGTATCTTGCTCCATTTCCTTTCGTCCTTTTCTCCTTCCACTTCAATCACGATACAGTCCCCATCTACAGAAAAGTTTACATTCCTGATCAGACAAGGCCCATTGCTGCTGGTAATCACATGGGCAAATACAAGATCCGGTCCATACCCGCGTTCGATCTGGTAATTGATATCGGATATGGAGGGGTTATCCGGCCCCATCCCATCATACAATTCCAACCCCTGGTTCCAGGTAAATACCCGGGTATGTATGCCTCCATCCTCATAATCATGGATCACACTGGTTTGATCTTCTGACAGTTTGGCCTTTTTCATGTGATGAAGATAACTATATGGCTTCCTGTCAGAAAACTTTTCTATTTCCATTCCCTCAGGCTGCTTGATCCGGTTTCCTGAAAAATGCATGACCCAGTCCACAGGCAGATCCTTCCCTGCCCCCTTTACCTGGAATACTTCCGCAAAATAATCTTCCTCCCATGCGATTTTCCTAACCATTTTCACTGGCCGGTAAGTTTCTTCCTTCCACTGAACGATGGTAAAGCTGTCCGGCATTTCATAGGGTTTGGTCCAGTCCGCTTCTGCTTCCACATATATGCCCCCATCTTTTTCTTCATAACGGGTTAGCCTTGCATTGACCGGCGCCTGATTATCTCCGTCAATGTTTACTGTATTGTGGGAACCTGTATTCTTATAAAAATCATAGTGCATAACCGCACCGTATCCGGTAGTCCCAAGATCAGGAGATATCCTCTTTCCATGAGCCAGATAACTGATGCCAAGACGATCATAATGATCATGCTCCCCGCCATAGCGGTCATGCTTTATCAGAAGATATCTTTCATCCTTCCCTCTTAAAATCGTGCTCCCAGACTGCCCTGCTTCCACATGGTAATTCCCTGGCTCCATACTGCACTTAGGCAGTTCCTCTGCCCCATAAATAAAGGCTTCCAGATTATCTCTCTTTTCTTCTTCATACAACTGGTTCAGTATAAATAGAAGCTTTTCTCCTCCCAGTTCCCGGTATGCAAATTCATATAAATAAAGGCTCGAGGAGGTATGTCCGTAATTGGTATCGTTTAGCATGGGAATACGGAATCCCGGTTCCAGATAGGATGCCAGCAGCTCCATCATGGCTTTATAATTTGGATGACCGATATGGCTGTGAGGCGTATGAAGGGCAAACTTTTCATAGGCAAAGAAACTGGTAAGGGCATAAAAGTGATAGCCCAGTGCTCCTTCGAACCACATGTGATCCGGGAGTACCCCATTCTCCAGCTGATATAGAATCCCATAAGGCTCATAAACGGCAAACTGGATATACCGGTCAATACCAAAGATCAGTCCAATGACCGCAATGGCTGAGCTTATGATCACTTCATGATTGTGCAGTTGGTTATGGCGGTGTTCCATCAAAAATTCAGCTCCAGGGATGAGCATTTCCTTTCCAATAAACTCTTTTTCCTCCTCCGTCATGAAATCAGACAGAAGATCATAGCTCATGGCAAAGCTTCTGAGGAAATTAGCCTCATCAAGAGTCTGAGCGCCTGACTTACCGGGCCCATTATAAGGAATATTGCCGTGGACCTCATAGTCCTTATAGTATCTGGAATATTCCATCATGATTTCTACGGCCTTTCTGGCATAGTCAGCTTCCCCTGTGATCAGATGGATCAGTCCCATCTGAAATACCGCCGTGTAATTCCTGCTGTTAATAATTCCCCACCAGGTGCTGTCATAGGGCTCACCGGAATACACCCTCCCGCAGGAGGGGCAGCTGTGATGATACTTATCGTCCCTGTCAAACGTCAGCCGCACAGAACAATCCGGGCAGTAATAATAAAGGGTCCAGTTGGCGATCCCTGTTTTGGGAACCAAAACTGGCTCTGCCATGATTTCCTTTACATCTTCTATGATACGATTAACAGCTGACCGCTGCTTTAGGTACTTTTCTCTTAAGTGCCGGATTTCCTGTTCTGTAAATTGAATCATTATCCTACCCCTCCTAATATAAATTCTCTTCTTCCACTAATTTTTTAAATTCCGTGGGAGTGCAGCCATAAAATTTCTTAAAGCTGCTGGCAAAGTACCGCTGGTTTTCATACCCGCATTGGTCTGCCACCTCCTGGATTTTCATGCTTGTCTTCTGGAGCAGACTCCCGGCTCGTTCCATGCGCTTTCGGATTAAATATTCACCAAAACACTCTCCTGCGTACTGTTTGAAAATCTGCCTGACATAGCTGGAGCTGAAATGCACCTTTAAAGCCACTCCCTCCAGGTCCAGCTCCGTCTTATGCAGATCATTTTCAATGATCTGCTTCATTTGCTTCACCACTGCATCTGCCCTGGTTTCCTCTGAATTTTCCCGTACCACCCGGCAGCACTTTTCAATATAGGTGGCCAGCATATGGTTCATATCCATCAGGCTTCCGTAATTGATCCGATCCTGCATGGAGGATAGAGGCTCCGTATCCGCCCGGTCATATCCATCCTGCTCCATATCATTCTGAATGGCATAAACCAGTTCTCCCACAGATACGCCCACATAATCATTCTTCCTGTTGGACATGGAGGCATAACACTTCATCAGGCCCGACAGCCCAGCAAGAGCCCCTGCCTCCTGTCCTGCACGTACAGAAAGCCGGATCTGGTTTTTCCACTCCCGGATCTGGCTGCTGCTGATTTCCTCTTTCCGGCTGCTTTCCTCACCATAAAACAGGAATCGCTTTTCTGCGTCTAAGTTTCCCCTCCACACAGCCATAGCTTCCCGGTAGGAATCCACCAGCTTTGTCTGACTCCGGTAAGCACGGCCAAGGGCGCTGTTCATCTGAATATGGTAATATTTCTCCAGGCTCATACTTACTTTTTCCAGACTTTCCCCAATCTTTTTAAGGAAGTGCTCCTCGTTTTCCCCGTCACCGCACCAGATGGACGCCAGCTGGATCCCGTCAAAGCTGACCGCATACAGGCAGATCCCGGCAGAAAGGTAACCGTTCCGTATCAGCATCAGAAATTCCTCCACATGCTCTTGCTTGCCAAAATCCCATGCTCCGCCTTCCATGCGGATCACTCCTGCCGCGTAAAAACTGCCTTCCAGTATGAAGTCCGGTTCCTCTCCCCACTCCTTCCCTCTTATGAGAGCCTTCAGCGCCTTTTCCCTGGCAAGTCCGGCCCGGCTCACGGCCTGTTCCTTTAACAGGCTCATATTTTGCAAAAGCGCCTTCTGGCTGTCCAGCTCCTGTATCACCTTTGTTAAAACATCAATCATTTCCCTTGGCAAAAAGGGCTTTAGTAAATAATCCTTGACTCCAAGTGAAATGGCCTGCTTTGCATAGTCAAATTCATCGTAACCGCTTATGACCACATTTTTACTGTAAAGCCCGGCTTCCTGAATCCTGCGGATCAATTCCAGGCCATTCATAAAAGGCATGGCTATGTCCGTAATGATAATATCAGGCTTATTTAACAGAGCTTCTCTAAGCCCTTCCTCTCCGTCACCTGCCACCGCAACCACATCCACTTCCAGGGCGGAATTTTGGATGTTTCTGACCAGTAAGTCTCTTACATAGTCTTCGTCATCTACGATCAATATGCGGTACATCATTCCACCTCCTCTGTCATTGCCGGAATCCTAAGAACCGCTTTTGTCCAATGGCCGAAGCTGCTTTCATAATACAGCCCATATTCTTTTCCGTAAAACAGCCGGATCCTTTCATTGACATTGTAAATGCCATAGCCTGCTTCACAGTCCGTTCCGCCCTTTTTTAAGGTTTCATTGATGAATGCAAGCTTTTCTTCCGGAATCCCTGCCCCATTATCCCATACTACAAGCTCCGTGACCGTCTCTTTGCCGGATCTGTCTTCACTGACGGAGATCTTTATGATACCGGCCCCCTGTTTCTCTTTGATTCCATGATAAATGGAATTTTCAGCTAGAGGCTGCAGGATCAGTTTGATCATCCGGAAATCCAGGCATTTGTCATCCGCATGAATTTCATAGCTTAAACGGGAATGATAGCGGATGCTCTGGATATCTAAATAGCTTGACACATGTTCCAGTTCTTCCCGAAGGGTGATCACCTCTGCTCCCTTACTTAGGCCGATCCTGAAAAACTTACCAAGAGAATTAGAAAGGATGCTGATTTCTTCTGCTCCCTGATCGGCGGCCTGCCAGGTGATGGCATTTAAGGTATTATAGAGAAAATGAGGATTGATCTGAGCCTGCAGGGCCTTTAATTCCGCTTTCCGCTTCTGCTTCTGAACCTCAGCCACATAATCCCGTTCCCGTTTCAGTTCTTCAATGGTCTCCTCCTGTTTCCGGACCAGGCTCTGGATCTCTCCGATCATATAGTTAAAAGATTTTGCAAGGCTTCCTACTTCATCCTTATAGGGGTAGAAAAACCGAACTCCCAGGTCACCTTTTTCCACGCAGCTCATACGCTTTTCCAACCGTCTTAAAGAATTGGTCAGCTGGTGGGACAACCACAGGATCACCGCTACTCCCAGTAAGAAAACAACGCCCATGATCTCAAATATCGTATTTCTAAGGATTTTCAGACTTCCAAGCAGGCTCTGCCTTGATTTCAGCCCATAGATCTGCCAGCCATTTTCCTTAAGACGTTCATAGGTGACCAGATAGGAATCTCCCTCGTACTGAAAGTCGCTGGTGATGACATTGCTTCTCCCTTCCCTGGATTCCGAAAGCTTCCTAAGTTCTCCCGGATCCATATCATGGGAACCTATCATTACATTTCCTGCCCCATCCAGTATGAGTATTTTGTCAAAAAATTCATATTTTCCTTCTAAAAGACGCTCCAATTCGGTTTTCTTTAACTGGATTACCAGATATTCCTTTCCCACATAGCCCTGAACGCTGAACTGCCAGACACAGGGAATCACCTGGTCATTGTCCTGAAATATCTCATCTTTCCACATCGGGAACCAGCGGATGGCATCGCCTCCGCCTGCCTGATAGCTTTTGTAAAAAACAGACTCTTTAAAATCAAACTCCCAATTTCTCATTCGGACAAAATTATCGAAGCTCCCTTTATCCGTATAAATATAGGTGGAGTGGATCAGCCCCTCCCCGGTCTCAAAGTCTCTCATGAAATCCGGAATGGTCCCTAAGGCCTTTACCAGATTGATGTCATTAGGATTATTCAAATAATCGGAAAGGGTTACCATAAAGGTATAATTAGCAAGCATTCCCTTGGCCCTCTGATTGATGACACCCAGCCGCTGGCCTAAGGTATTCACAATCTGAGCCAGGACGTCCTCTGACCCCACCTTGAAATTCTCTTCAATATCATTGGAGGCGTACTGGTAATAGGATAATCCACTGATGGCGGTAGTAAAGAAAAACATGATTCCGAACAGCCAGATGATTTTACTACGGAATCTTAAATTGTTTATAAACTTCTTCATGTTTTCCCCCCGTTTTCCTGCTCTTAAGTTTTTTACCAGTATATCACAGGACCCGCCCTTTTTCCTATCCTTTTACTGCACCTGCCGTAAGGCCTGCAATGAACTGCTTGTTGGCAAACAAATAGACAATCAGGATCGGGATGATAGCGATGGACGCTCCCGCCAGCATGATGTGCCACTCGGCCGCGGCATTGACAGAATATTTTAGCTGGACGACCGCTACAGTAAGAGTCTGAAGCTTCGGCATGGAAATCGTCATGATCAGACTAGTGATATAATCATTCCAGGCATTCCGGAAAGAAAATAGGGCTACTACCGCCAGGATTGGCTTACTTAAGGGCAAAATGACACGGGAATAAACTCCATAAATGCTGCAGCCGTCAATGATGGCAGCTTCATCAAGCTCTTTTGGAATCCCCTTGGTAAAACCCATGACCAGAAAAACATTGGTGGCCTGCCCTCCCGTAAGAGCCACAATAAGGGCAATTATGGACTTATTTAATTTTAATGCCCGAAGTAATTCGTAGATTGGATACAGGGTAACTGACCCTAAGGAAACGAACATCATGGATAAGTAAAGTGCTAAGAGCACCTTTTTCCCGGCAAACTCTCTTCTGGCCAGAATAAAACCGGCCAGCGAGCAGGTAACCACAGCGAGAAGTGTAACGGAAACGCTGACCACGATGCTGTTGAGCGTATATTTTGTAAAGTCTGCCTGGACAAAGGCCTGGTAATAATTCTCAAAATGCCATTTCTCCGGAAAAAAACCGCCGCCCTGGGTCAGCTCAGCATTGGTTTTCAAAGATCCCAGCACTGTATAAATGACCGGATAAAGTGTAAATAAAATCATAATGCCCAGAAATACCCATTTTGCGGCCAGAGAAAGCCAGGCGGCTTTTGATAGATGTTTTCCATTCCAGTTTTTCATGCTGCCGCCTCCTTAATAAATTTCATCCAGTTTTTTAGATATTCGCAGATAACCTACGGTTACCATACCAGCAATTACTGCGGATATGACGCTGACCGCAGCACCGTAGCCATATTGGGGAACCGTGGCTTCAGCCGCTGAAATGGGGAAGAAGTATCGGTATCCGTACAGGGACATGACCATGGTAGCATTGGTAGGGCCGCCCTCAGTTAATACCATCACATTGGTAATGTCGTGAAACGCAGAGGTAATCGCCAGCATAAGTATAATCTTTAATATGGGTCCCAGCATTGGAATGATGATGTACCAGATGGTCTGGAGCCTGCCGGCCCCATCGATCCTGGCACTTTCGATTGCTTCCCCGGATACCTGCTGGATTCCGGCTATAAAATATACCATGTAATTCCCCACACCGCCCCAGACCGCTGTCAGAATCAGAGTTTTCATGGCATGTTCTTTCCCCAGCCAGTTTATGGGTTTTTGTATCAGACCTGCCGTCATTAAATACTTGTTGACCTCACCATTGTAGGCATTGAACAGCAGATAAAACACCAGACCCATGACCGCAGAGCTCATAATGGTAGGCAAAAATACAATGCTCTGGGCCGCGCCATTCCCCCGTTTTTGCTGATTTAAGAGAAATGCCAGAAAAAAGGCCAGAGGAATGATAAAAACCACCTTCCCGAAACCGTATGTAAAAGTATGGATCACACTTTCCCAATAAACTTTATCCCGGAACACCCGGGCAAAATTTGCAAGGCCGACAAATCTCGGTACTCCTGTTCCATATCCCCCATACTGGAAAAATACATATTTCAAAGTCCACACCACCGGATATAAGGAACAGACGGTGAACAAAATCAAGTTGGGAAGCATAAATGTATAGGCCTGCAGGTTTTTTTTCACAATCTTGCTACCCCGCAAGGCACTTTTGCTATTCCAGTCTTTCATCTGCATACTCCTTTCTTTTCAAAGAAAGAGGGGCCTCGCTGATTTTGCGCCCCTCTTTCAATATTACTGTAAAGTTGGATTCATCGGGTCATAGTTTTCAATCTTTACTTCATGACCGCTTCCATTTTTCACTGCTTCCTGATACGCTTTATTGTAACGGTCTGTCAGATCCTTTAAGGTAGAATCTATATCCGCGTCTCCATAATAAATAGATTCGCAGGTTTTAAACATATCTTCACCTTCCACCACCATACCAGATGCGAAGGCAGTGTGAGGAGGCTTAGGAAGGAGGGCATCAATATCACTGATGAGCAGCCATTTTTTATCCTGGAAATCTTTGCCTGGCTTTGCCTTTTCAATAACGCTTGGAAGAATGCTTACGCCAAATCCGCCTTCGTAGTATCCGATTAAATAATCTTCATTTGCAAAGATATCCTTATAAACCTTAAATGCTTTATCCACGTTAGGACTTTTTGCATTTAAAACATAACTTCCTGTACCGGTAAAATACTGTTTTCCGGTGGCTTTTCCGCCAACGGTTGGAATGGGTACGCAGTCCCATTTAGAGGAATCCATAGGGAACTGATTCTGGTATACCCCTGGCTCTGCATGGCTGTAAGACATATACATACCAATCTTGCCGGCTGCAAACTGAGTTCTTAAGGGATCGATATCCAGTGATTCACATCCAGGAAACGCACATTCATCAGATAACAGTTCCTTCCAAAGCTTCAAAGTATCTGCCCACTGTGAAAAGTCGTATTCTCCCTTTACGAAGTCATATCCACGTACCAGACCGGTCTCTCGATCCAGGCCGACCAATATGGAACGCTGCAAGCCGGAGCTGGCACTTTTCATATTTTCTGCAAATCCATAAATTCCTTCTTTGGATAATTCCGTATTGATTTTTTTAGCATACTCCACCACTTCTTCCAGAGTTTTAGGCGGTTCCGAAATCCCTACACGGTCAAAGATTTCTTTGTTATAGAAAAGACGGCAGGTTGTTCCGGTGGTTGGGATAAAATACAGCTTTCCATCCAGTTCGTTGTAACCGGGATAAACCACAGATTTAAAATATTCTTTCATATCAGAATCCATGTAATCATAAAAATCTGCCCACTGCCCCTCGTTTACATATTTATCAAACATCTGGTCCTGCTGTACCAAAATATCAGGGAGCTCGCCGCTTTGTACCGCCATATCAATGGCCTGCACATAATTATCCGTGTAAAGCTGATAATCTACCTGAATGTTATCCGTGTTACTTGCATTGTATTCGTCTACCTTTTTCTGAACATATGTAGCGTCGTGCCGGTCTTTGGACCAGACCTTAATGACGGTTTTTTCCCCACTCGCTGGCTGAGTCTTTTCCGCTTCTGTCTGTGCAGCTGTCTGTCCGCCTGCTGCCGCTGTTGTGGTATCTGTCTTGGACCCTGAACACCCGGCCAGCGTTCCAGCCGCCATCAGCCCTGCCAAAAGTATGCCGCTTAATCTCCTTAATTTCATCCCTTAAACCTCCCTTGTTTGTTTATGGTTTCATTTTACGGAAAAATGGCTGTTAAGTAAATGCAATATCCGACGGTCCCATGTTTAAAATCTGTTTATATTTTAATATTACGCTGATTGCAAACTGACAGAGTCATAGAACTCATTGACATGCCGGTATCGTGCTCTTATAATAGTATTATTACAAATGTAAGAACAGGAGACCGCATATGAATCAACTGCCGCAAATATCCGAAGCAGAATATGAGGTAATGAAGGTGCTATGGAATGATGCCCCCATCAGTACCAACGAAGTGACGGACAAACTGGTGAATACCACCAACTGGAACCCAAAGACCATTCACACACTCTTAAAAAGACTGGTCCAAAAGGGTGCTGCCACCTATCGGAAGGAAGGCCGTGTTTTCGTCTATACCCCGCTCGTGGAAAAAAAGGAATATTTAACGAAAGAAAATGATCATTTTTTAAACCGCTTCTACAACGGAAAGATATCAAGCATGGTGACCAACTATTTAAATAGTGATTATGTATCAAGCGAAGACCTGGCAGAGCTGAGAAAGCTTCTTCTGGGCGGACAAGAGGAGGAACGCTGATTATGCCCGATTCTTTTATCACACGCCTTTGTCTTAACAGCGTGGTTCTGGTCATTTTGCTTGCCGCAATCCTGCTGGTCAGAAAATTATTAAACCAACAGCTGACTGCAAGAATCCGGTACAATCTTTGGTTCCTGTTTCTGTTTGTGCTGGCTGTCCCTTTTATGCCATGCTCTTTTCTTTTTCCTGGATATGCGTTTAAGCTGCTGCGGTTTTTGGGTGGCTCCTTTTCGCCTGAGCATGCAGGTACTTTAGGGGCTGCTTATAAAACCGCGGCAGCCACCGAATATTTTCTCCAGGATTTTTCTGTTTCCGTAAGCCGTGCAGCGCATCCGGGCCTTCCTACTGTTTTAACTGGTATCTGGATCACCGGCATGGTATTAATGGCTGGTTTTCATATCCATTCCAGTAGGAAAATCAGGCAGCTGAAAAGGTCTTCTCTTCCACTTCAGAATAAGGAGATACGGGAACTATTTGCAACATGTATGGAAGAATCTGGTGTAAAAAAAGAAATACCGATTTATAGCAGCGCTTATATTTCCTCTCCTATTGCGGCCGGATTATGGAATCCTTGTATCATTGTTCCTATTAATATGCTTTCTGAGCTTTCCAAAAAGGAAATCCGGTATATTCTTCTCCATGAGCTTTTACACTGCAAACACAAGGACCTTCTAGTAAACAGGCTTATGGCTCTGGTACAGATCATTTACTGGTTCCATCCCATTGTCTGGTTTGCTTTTAAGGAAATGAGAAGCGACCGGGAGATTGCCTGCGATTCATCAGTCCTGTCCCTGCTGGATTCGGACAGCTATCTGGATTATGGAAGCACGCTGATAAATTTTGCGGAAAAGATATCCCTATTTTCCTATTCCGCCGCCAGTATCAGCGGCTCAAGGAAAGAGATAAAAAGGCGCATTCTGAACATTGCCGGTTACCGCAAAGAATCCAGGTGGCGTGTGGTGAAAGGCAGAATTCTTTTTACTGTGATTGCAGCACTGGTGCTGGGCTGTATTCCGGTATTGTCTGCAGATGCCTACACTGGTACAGAATACGACTTTACGGCTGAAAATGTAACCACTCTGGATTTATCCTCTTATTTCAAAGGATACGATGGCTGCTTTGTTCTGTATTGCTTAGATTCGGGACAGTACTGCATCTATAACCGGGAAGCCGGAACAAGAAGGGTTTCCCCGGATTCCACTTATAAGATTTACAGCGCCTTAGCCGCTCTGGAAATTGGAACCATAACGCCGGAAGCCTCCCTGCTTTCCTGGGATGGGACCAGTTACCCTTTTGAAGCCTGGAACCAGGACCAGACTCTTGATACTGCCATGAAGCGTTCGGTTAACTGGTATTTCACTTCCCTGGATGAAAAGACCGGGCTGCCTAGGTTAAGGCAATACTTAGATACCATCGGATATGGTAACAGGGACTTATCCGGTGGAATAGGGCGTTACTGGATCCAATCCTCGTTAAAGATTTCACCGGTTGAGCAGGTGGAGCTTTTAGCCCGGTTCTATCAGGATGAGCTTCCATTCCGGTCGGAAAATATAAAGGCGGTAAAAAAGTCCTTACTCCTTTCTTCTTCCAATGGTGCTTCACTATATGGGAAAACCGGGACCGGGACTGTGGAAGGGGAGAATGTAAATGGATGGTTTATCGGCTTTGTGGAGAACGGAGAGGAAACCTATGTGTTTGCGACAAATATTCAGGGTGGGGCTCAGGCGAATGGAAGTATGGCAGGAAAAATTACATTGGATATTTTAAATGATGAAGAAATTTATGTCCAATCACCATAGAAAGGCGGGCGGACAGGACGCTAACTGTAGATGCCTAACTCCTATCATCATATCACATCAAAGATAATTTTTTTTATGATTCATGAAGATGGATTCGCAGCCCAAGATGGGATTTTATCAATTCGATCATAGACGAAGATTTTGGGTACGCAATTGATATTTGATCATGCAAGCCATTTTTTAAACGGATGCCATCTTTCACAAGAATATCACGGCGGTTCACAAGCTGTGACAGCGTCCAATGGCTATCCTCAGGCTTTGCGTCAGGCAGAGTATTTAACTGGTTTATCAAAACCGTAGCAACAGCATACGCATCGTATTCATCATTTTTCTGAAATGTTGGCGCACTTTTACGCTGGTCATAGGCTAACGCCGGGTTAATATCCTTAACCGCATAACCTTTTTCTATCAGCCATACTGCAAGGCTTCTGCCATGAGAATAGGCATTTTCCAAACTATAAATAGGGGATATCCCCAATCCATTTGCCTTTTTATTATATTGAACTCACTGGGTTTATTTTCAATCGTAATAACGTCTAACTTTTCATTCCAGCAATTCACCAAAAAGCTGTATGGGATTCCTTGTGCAAATCCATACAAACATAAAGGTAATTCTCTCTTCTTTGCATAGCACTCTCCTCTTTTTTCTTATCTTCCACCTAAAAACCAGCGTACCGGTAATTCTCTTAAATGAAGTTGAAAAAGAACTGTTCCAATGTTTTTCAGATGCCCATGGTAACATGAGCCGGATTGCCACTGCTGACGGGTTTGTTGATGGATTCTGTTTGGGAATGAGGATTGCCATCGAAGTCATGCAGAAGCGATATTAGGAGAACAAGCCCAAAATCCAAAAGATTGAGGGCTTGTTTTTCATGATGCTATACAGAATATTTTGCTTTTTGTTCGTTTAAGAAGTCTTTCCAATTGTTAAACAGTCGTTCTATATTAGCCTCCACAGTGCCAAGCAAAGGTTGAGCAGAGGGCTTATATCTAACAAAACTATCTATTGATTTTGGAAAGTCAAAATCATCATAAATGAATTCGACTACTTTTAATGGATCTTCGTAACATTCTTTATGTTCAAACACCCAATTTAGTACGGCATACATTATTTTGTCATTTGTTGCACTTTTTTTATCTTCCGACTCAATGTTTGCTAAATCATCAATATAGGGATGAATAGAATGCGGATACATCGCCTCTTCTGGTGATAAGCACACCAAATCAAGAACTGCCTGAGGGTAATTTTCGTTATTTTCAAGTTCAATCATAGCGTGTTCAACAGTAGCCTGATGCGATAAAAAGCCATTTTCAACTGCAAACAGAACATCATGCCAATTTAAGTTAATAAGTTTTGAGATATATGGATATGGCATTGAGATCCGTAATGAATTCATTGGCAAACCACTTTCAATGGCTAATTTATCCAATTGTGCATTAGTTATTTTGCTAATTTGATATTCCATTAATAATGCCTCCTGGTTTAAATAGTTGATGGGAAACTGTCCCATTGGGTTCAATGATATACTCAAATATACCTGTTTTACCGTTAAGCCCACCCTCAACTTGTAACAATGTTCGCTGAATACTATCTCCACCTGTAATGTTAAAGGTTTTTCCAGCAGCAAGTTGACTCTCTGACAAATAGCTTGCAGATGTATGATATACGTCTGTCTTGGTCAATGCTGTCCCCATTCGCTCCGCATTCACTATCTTACTCGCAACATCAGAAGGGTTCATTACTTTTCCAGCGCCCTCGACAGCTCTCATTTGTTGTGACTGCAGTAACTGCCGAGCCTGCTCAAAACCAGTTGCTCCAGAAGGCCCCACAGTTGCTGCACCAAATCCAAGACCTGACGTAACTGCACCAGTTGATGCAAGAGCACTGCCAGTAACACCATATGCAAGGCCAGCTCCTCCAGTTAGACCGACCGTACTTCCGATTGCAGCACCTTGAACTATTGCTTCCCAGGATAATTTGCCCTGAATGGCCGATGATATTCCGCCTGCAATCGCTCCAGCCGCGAAACCAACTAGCCCTGCAACAACCAAGAAAGGATGTGCAATATGCCCGGTTGGATCAGAGTAAAATACTGGATTGTTGTGACAATAAGTATACAGGTTAAGTGATAATGGGTCAAACACTTCTTGCTTATTTGGTAATTGATTTTTAACACATGCTCAAAACCAGTTGCTCCAGCAGGCCCCACGGTTAATCCAAGACCTGACGCAACTGCAAAAAGAAGGATTATCCTTAAAGGACCCTGTTCCTTTTTCTGTTGTAGTGGGTAAATATTGAATTTCACTTTCATCATCTACAAAATATTCGCAAAAGATCATATTTGCTCTACCACCTATATTGAGTAAAACTCCAGCCATGTATTTCCTCCAATCTTTTATTTCTTTTCAATCCACTGTTTCATGGCCTGATGAAGTCCCGTACTTGCCAGACCGCTTATCATTCCGCTTAGCATAATCTGTGGTGTGACAGCCCAGTTATTTAACCATGAGGATAAAATAATACCTAGACAAGCACAAATAGTTGGGATATATTTATTATCTACATCTTTAATCCAGTTCTTTAAGACATACCCGAAACATAAAGATATTCCTAAAACCACTATTAAAAAATTCCATAATATAAACTCCTTTTATTTTAAAAGAAAAGTCGAATTTTATAACAACTTAATTTGAATTCTATTTGTGAATGAGGATTGCCATCGAGGTCATTGAAAAACAATACTAGACTAACAGCAAAAAAGCCCATAGCATTGGGCTTTTTGTGCTGTTTCTTGTTGCTCAATTACTAATCTTGACTAAAAGAAAAGTTTGAGACAGTCATAAAATCTGTCTCAAGACAAGGCAAAATTTTCTCTAAATACCAATTGAAATCAGTAATATTGCTTTGTAATTTTTTTCTGTTAATTGTAAGGCTAAACGATAATTGATAGTTCGTATAGATTAATAAAATAACACCTATGTCGGTATTTCCCCATGTTAGCCCTACGCCTATTATTTCGCCAGCCTGTTCTTTTTGCTCTACTATTTCAGCAAAAGCATCCTTGTTTATTTGGTTTTCTTGCCAGTCAAAATCATCATCATCCCCTAGTGGTAGATAATAAATTTTGTTATTCTTTTCTAAGTACCAACCGTTATTTAAAAGACTATTAATTATTTTTATAGAAGATAAAGATTGATTACATCTATTGGCAAGTGTAATACTTAACGAAGCTGATATGGACATTAATGCACCTCCAAATTTATTTGAGAATTTCTGTAAACGGTATTCCTTTTTTAGTTAACCAGTCTTTGATTGTTTGTGGTATGGAGGTATTCGAGAACAGTTCATAAGTAGCACCATTATCGATAGCAATTTTAAGTCTATCTCCCATGTCACTTTTGAATTTAAGTACATTATTAGGATTGCTTTCTAACATATTCCAATATTGTCCTGATTTAGCTTCCCACCATCTATTTCCAAGGCCGCCGTCAAAATCTCGTCCACCTATACTAAATGAACCATAACCACCTATCTTTTTCGTTAAAAAGTCTTCAAAGTCTTTTCCAATAAGCCCTTTTGCAGTCCCAGCGCCCTCAATAGCTCTCATTTGTTGTGACTGCAATAATTGTCGAGCCTGCTCAAAACCAGTTGCTACACCAAATCCAAGACCTGACGCAACTGCACCAGTTGATGCAAGAGCACTGCCAGTAACACCATATGCAAGGCCCGCTCCTCCGGTTAGACCGACCGTACTTCCGATTGCAGCACCTTGAACTGTTGCTTCCAAGGAAAATTTACCCTGAATGGCCGATGATATTCCCCCTGCAATCGCTCCAGCTGCTAAACCGGCTAGTCCTGCAAGAACCAAAAATGGAAGATGTCCAGTTGGATCATTATATACAATCGGATTATTGTGACAATAAGTATACTTATTCAGACTGAGTGGGTCTGTAATCTCTTGATCATTCGGCATCTTCCTTGTCGTTTTTTCAATACTGTCCTCAGCGAGGAATCGGCCTGTCGAAGATCTATAATCTCTGGCACGAAGATAATATGTACTACTGCTTAGATCGAAATACTCCCCACAATATCGGAAAGGATTCTCATCCTCCTTATCGGGGGTTCTCTCAACTCCAAAAGCATCATACTCATATAAGGCTTTGCACGTTCCGCTTTGACTCCAAAGCTGGGTTACATCCCCATGCTCATTCAATATATAGTAGTATACCACACGATCGATTTCTCTGGCAATCAAATTGATTCCTCTTATATAGGTTTTAATCTTTTCGCCGTCAGTCTGTTCCGCTACGATATCGCTTCTATCCCAGCAATACAAATTCGTTTTCCCCTGGCTTTCGTTCAGTTTCCTTACCAGGGTGCTGTGGCGCAGGCCATCTCCACGGTACTGATATAGAATCTCTTTCTCATCCTGATTGATCAGACTCAGTTGGTTGAATCCATTATAATGTCTCCACTCATAAACAGTCGGAGTCTCTAATTGGTAATAACCCGATAACTTGACATTTCCCGGATAATCTGGCGTAGGAGATGTTTTTTCCCAAATCCGGAAGATTTCATTCCCATTATCATCATAACGGTATCGATACGTTTCCGTTGTTTTCCCTTGCTTTTTTGTTTCTTTTTCCAGCCGATTGTTCAAACCATACTCATAATTGGTAACACTGACCAGTTCATCCTTTGTTCTTCCTTCCACCATCATTTTCACACGGTTGGAATAGACATCATAGGTATAAAATGTCCGCTTCCAGTCGGAATAATCTTCTTCAGTCAGACGACCCAGTCGGTCATATTGATAGGATATGGCGACTGGAGCAGAACCGGCTTTGTTAATCTTGTTTAGAATGTTCCCATCCACATCATAGCCGTATTCCCATGCAGAAATCACGGTTCCCTGCCGTTTATTCTCTAGAGATATAACCCTGTTGCCATCATTATACTGATAGATGGTTTCCATACCGGACTGCGGATAGCGGAGGGTTTTACGGTTGCCCTTTTCATCGTATTCGTACTCGGCCAGTATCACCCCGGCAGCATTGTTTTTTCTTACCTGCTTCAATCGGTATAAATCATCATACGCGTAATACAGACTGAGATCCGCGCTTGCATTTCCTTCACGGGTTAGTTGAAAGGACTGGCGGTTTCCATATATATCATAAGTATATTCTTTCTTTATATTTCCTGGATCGTCCTGGCGGATCAGCTGTCCTTTAGGATTGTAGCGGTACTTCGCCTCCAATAAGACAGTTTGTTTTCCTCCCACGGATTCCCGGCTGACTTCTCGAATCCGCTTGCCATTCTTTCCATAGGCGTACTCCCGCTCACTGACTGCCATTCCATCAGGAGTTTTCTTTTGCACGGTTTCTTTTATCAGACGGCCCAGAGCATCATGCTGATAAACGGTCTGATCCTTGTTCCTGTCCGTTTTTTTCTGCAGTCTTCCGACTTTGTCATACTCATAGTATTCCTTACAGCCTCGGGCATCCGTCATTGCCGTGACATTTCCAAAGCAGTCATAGATGTATTTTGTCACCTCCCGCCCTTCGCCGGATGGGGTGTCCCCGGTTCTCCTCAGAATGACCTGATTCATCGCATCATACCGGCAGGTGGTCTTAATCCAGTTGCCGGGGCTTAAGTACTGGTAGGTATCAGTCAAACGGTTCCTGGCATCATACACATACTGAGTCTCCTGCCAGGCATCCTTTTGAGCTTTCTTTTCCCATATGATATTACCGGCTCCATCATAGTAATATTTTACAGTCTGACTGCGGTTATCAAACGGCGCTATGGTTTTAACCAGACGGCCTGCTTTATCGTATTGGAATTCGGTCTTCTTTCCAGCTTCATCCCATTGGAACCGTTTATTGCCTAATGCATCATATTGAATGCTGGTAATTCTATTTTGACCGAAGTCTGTCCGTATGGATTTTACTACACGACCTGCATAATCGTACTCAAAGCGTTCTGTTTTGTTCCTGGCATCAATTTTACTGATATTGTTTCCTGCATTGTCATATTCGTAGGTAAACAACCTTTCTCCGGCTAAAAATTCCTTCCTGACCTGGTCTTTTTGGTCTTTATAACATTCTGTCACGATATCCGGAGAGGAAGCGTCTCCTATGACTTTTTTTACCTCGCGGTGGTACTTCATCTTACTGCTATCCCGCGGATCGGTAAATACCTCATTGTATTCATACGTTTCTTCATAGCCCACCTGGGGAATCCTGCGAGACAGTACCCGGCCAAAAGAATCGTAAGTATAACGCTCGGTCTTTCTTATATTAGCCGGTGCTGTGCCGTTACCATCATATGTAATCGCTTCTGTAAGCTCTCCCCATGAATTATATCGGAAATCCTGGAGCACTACATCACCGGAGGCCGGTTCCTTGGATACGGCCAGGCAAACCTGCTGAATCTGTCCAAAGGGGGTGTATTGAATCCGCTTTTTCTGGTGGTTTCCATCGGTTGTCGTGATATAGTTTAAGTTGTCATTATAATCGGTTTCATTTACTGTCTGCTTACCGTCTATCGGAGGGAGCTTCTCTTCAACCATCCGTCCCAGCTGGTCATAGCAGTAGGTAGTTACCTGATTCCTGGAATCTTTTTTGTAAATGAGCCGTCCCCAATTGTCATATTGGAATTCTTCCTTGATTGGATCGTAGAGCTTGCCGTCTGCATCGCGGATGTCGGTCTGTTCTTTTGATATAGCCTTATGTGTATATCTGCTGGAAGTACTGGCGGGAGAGCTGTATTTATAAATGGTTTCCGCATACTCACCGGACTGTTCCAGGTTCCCACTGTCTGCCAGGAAATATTTTCTTTCGTTGGTCACACAATAGGGATTTATTACATTATCCTTATAATCATATTCTGTCTTTTCTTTTAAGACTCCATTTTCATAGACCTTATGATATTTTATTACCCTATTTCCCAAATCCTTATGAAGTTTATTTTTTTCTATGATCTGGTCAGTGCCGTCTATTCTTTCTGTTTTAAGAATAGTACTGTAGTCTCCATACTCTGTAATGATTTCCTGATCACTGGAAGGGTCATCCATATAGGTTTCCTTATGCTTAATGACATTTGCTTTTTTATCTTCGGAATATTCCCAAGTGGTTTCCTTTTGCAGAAATTTTGATTGATCGTTTCTGTCAAATATCTTGTCAGTGGCTAACACGATTAGCTTATTGCTATATGTATAATCGCTCGTTGATATAAGGGATTCCTGATGCCGGATTTCCTTTTTCTTTAGTTGTCCTTCCGAATTAAACTGATGGGTTTCCTCAATGTCCTGGTGATTTGTTACTTCTGCAAATTTAATATACTTGCCTTTGCTGCTATCGACTCCGGAATCAAGCGTGTATTTATATTCTCCTCGGTTGTATTCGGCTCCATTAAAGATATCAACTTTCATTGTCAAAACAAAATGGGTGATTATTCCACCGGCTTCACTTTCAATACCAATTTTCCTGCCATATGTAAACTGCGTGGATGCATGATTTGGGTATGTGACACTCTTTAGTAGCAAATATTTACGCGGCATATTTGCGGTAGTGTTTCCTGCCACCTCCTTGGAGGCATAACTCATACTGCCACTGAACTCTTCCTGATTATAGTAGTTATAATTGGTCTTACGTCCCTCAGGATCTGTGACTGCGGTGAGCTTAAGCGGCTGTGCCTGATCGATATGGTAGGAAAGTTCGCATGCTTTTCCAGCCGTACTTTCCGGCAATTTCCAGATAAGTCCATCATCGGTCTTCTCCAGGTTGATTGAACGCCCCCAGGTGTCCACAATCTTCATACCGCCGTAACTCCTTAGATCGTAGAAAATAGTATTTCCAAACTTATCCTGCCGAGCGGTTAGTGTAAACTTTTGCGGCAACAGCCCATTTCGATCGTCAACAGTTTCACATAAATTTTTAAAATAGTCCTTGTTTCCATTCTTGTATTCAATGATGATATCATAACTTTTTGCAATATTGGCATAGGGGTGTTTAATGGTTCCTGAGCTGGTAAGGATACTGACATCTTTTAGGCCATAACCAAGAAATCTGTCTGAAGATCGGCTTATTTTTAAACTTCTACCGTCTTCCAGATGCAGAACATAATCAAAACCGGGAGTTCCCATTAAAGTTGAAATTGGAGGATCATAAGATATTATCAGTTTAGAACATTTAAGATACGGCACAGTCTCAATGGACGGCAGGATAAAGGACCAGCCGTATCCCAGTCCATATGTCGAAGTATAAAAACTGTTATCTTTCGAACCTGTTTTTAGTTTTTCACTTTTGACATATGGATCCATATCCACCAAATTTGCACATCCAGAATCATAACGTCTGGCAATGGAAACGTCAAAGCCATCCCTGCCGGGCAGTACAAAATCGGTTGTTTCATATTGAACAGTGCCAGTGTTCAACTTAACATTTACCTGGTTTGTTTCGAAGTAGGTAAATGGGGATTCCGGATACTCTTTTATATCAGAAAATTCTTCCTCCTCCGCAGGCAGCGCTGCCCGACTAAACAGGGTTTCCCGGCCTTTTGCTTCATTCTCTACTCCGCCTGATACATCCTCCGCTGCCTTTGTATCAGTCTCTTCCCATTCATTTTTATCAATGTAATCTTCTATATTTTTATTATCGTTCATCTAATCCCTTCTTCATCTTAAATTAATGATACTGCTGCGCTTCCAGTTCCCTTGGCGATAAATTCTACCAATGCAATGGAACCGCTAAAGCACTTATTCTGACTTAACTGTCTGGTTGATTGAAACCACAGCTTTCCCGGAGTACTGGAATATATTCTTAAATTTTCTTCCGGATAATTTCCTGGTTCTGCTATGCTTCTTAGGCTGCCGGCTGCGAGACTGGTTAATTCCAGTAAGTATGGATCATACCGGAGGTTCATGCGGATCTTGTCCAGACCGCTGACCTCCTGGGCTTTCAGCAGGACTGCGTAACGCTTGCCGGTCTTTACCGGGTATTCCATGTTGCTGTTGCGGTAAAATATAGGAATAACCGGCAATTGTACTGTTGCTAAATAATCAGACTCATCACCGTTTGAATCATATGCTTTGATCCGGTACATTGCGTTTAATGCCCCAATTGAGATGAAATCTGTCATTCCCCGGTGTTCTTCAATCTGTTTCTGTGTATCCAGTTCACGGAAGGTCAATTCTTTTCCTTCCCATTCGTTAAACGTCAGCCATCTGGAGTCAATACTCTCCCATGAGAGGCCAGGCAGCGTCATCTTCTCTCCTTCCTCCCATGAATTTCCGTAGCTTTCCAGGCTAGTCCAGGTTTTATTAAGCTCGTCCAGTTCCAGCCAGGTACATCCCTGCTCAATGCCGGGCCGTTCATCGCCGGGACCTTTAAATATTTCAAAACTGATTTCCTGACTTTCTAACTGCTGCCAGGTATGCGAATGGTTCTCAAGCTGCGACCAGCTTAACTGCTCATAATCCAGGCGTTCCCAGTGCTGACCTTTGCCTGTTCTGGTTTCGATTTTGTGCCAGGTGAGGGCATCCTCATCATACATGCTCCATGGATCATTGGTGCTGTCAATATTATCCCAGGTGTATCCGGACAGGGCCTGTAAAAAAGATTCATTAAATACCCGTTCTACAATATAATTTTTATCTGCTTCCACCGTTCCCCAGCTGATTTGTGCTTGTTCTCCCTCGTGGAGGGTAGGGATATGTAAACATTCTGGTCGGTTCATAATTAATAGGTTTCTCCTTTCATTTTCTATTTGTTATTTTAGTTTTGTTTCATAATTGATTGCATTTGGAGTTTTTCGTCTAGTACTCCGCACTTGTATTTTGTCGTGATTATGATATTTGTATCATGCGATTTTTTGCTGTATTTCGTTTTTTGGCAATTGACTTAACTAAATAGTGATTTACACTTTAATTCAAAGATTTTCACTTGAAATAACGTATGGATAACGATAAGGAAAAGCTTGTAAACATATTCTATGGTACTGCTCCAGGACATTTTCGTGAATTAGTTAATATACATGGTCTGGTCTGGTTGAGGGCTTTAAATATGCTGATGGAAAATATGGTGGTTAAGCTTTTTTGGAGTATATGGCATATATTTTTAAGTATGACGACGGCCATAACTAGCTACAGTATTGATTATATCTTAACGATTTAAATTAAATGATCATTTATATGCTAAACCATACGCTCGCTGATATCCAAACGATAAACTGTAGTTTCCGCAGTAATGTATTAAGGTCAACGTGGTACCTTACTATTGATATGTGCATGATATGTCTGTCCTTACTCATATTGTGTAATGTACCATCTCTTATTGGTCCTATGAGATTATTTAATATTATTGTTCCGTCTGTGAAATATCGCAGCCAAGGCAAAATTGCCGGACACATAAAGAAGTTATTACCACATCATATAATGATAAAGTGCATCACCATACAATTCAGATATTCCAGTACCCATATTAAATTTTGCTTAGTAGTAAATCACTATATTATTAAGCCATCTCTCATATCTCCTTATTACTTCATTCCCAGCTTTTGTATGGAAAAAGGGTAAACTTAATAAAGCAACCGTTTCCAGCTGCTTAAAATCAATCCATTCCAGCTATTTATGCAAACTTTCGGTGAGACTCTTTCACATTTTCCTCCTGAACAGTGCAGTAGATCATTGTCGTATCTAATTTTTCATGTCCCAGAAGTTTTGACACCTGCTCCACCGGCATCCCTCTATTCAGTAGATCAGTAGCTATAGTCCTCCGGAAACGATGCGGATGGACCTTCTTCACACCTGCACGCCGCCCAAGCTGCCTAAACATATATTGGATTCCGGCAACAGTCAGGCGAGCATGAGGCTGATCTAGTGTTGCAAATAAAGGCTTATTTACCAATTCTTCCTCGGTTATCCCCTCCTCCTTCATGCGCTCTTTAAGGTATCTCTTTAAGTAAAACCTAGCATTATCCGTCAAATACACCTTTCTTTCCTTACTTCCCTTACCAAATACAATCAACTCCTGCCGCCCCATTTCTATATCACAAACATTCAGTAACGCCAGCTCTGACACCCTGACACCTGTACTGTATAAAAACTCCATTAAGGCACGGTCCCTCAGTACCGTACAATTAACCCTAAGTGCTTCCATTTCTTCCTGGGAAAACGGCTTTTTGATGGTCTTGGCCAGCTTCAGGATCCCTACCCGTTTAACCGGGTTACTGGTCACTAGCTCCTCTGTAGTGAGGAAATCCCAGAAGCTGGATAAATAATGCAGCCTTGTCTGCATGGTGGTCATTTTAATGCCGTGCTGCTCCCTCATGACCCCATAATAATATCGGAGATCCATGGCGGTAATGTCCTCAATCCGTTTCCCCAGGAAATCCAGCATCTTGCAGATCTCCATTGTATATTGCTTTAAGGTATTTTCCTGTCGGTTAACCGCCTTTTTGCTTGCCACGAACATCTTGACCTTTAAGGCATCGCCGTCAATGCCCGTTTCTGCTACCTCGTAACATTCTTCCCTTACTTCCACGCCATGAAAATTAATATACAGTGCATTATGCAACTGCTCCATCTGTCCACTATCCAGGTGCGGCAGCATAGTATTGATCACTTTTTCCAAAATCTGCTCTATCATTTGTTAAGCCCTCCTTCCACATTATTGTAAAAGATAGGGCCGTTTTGGTCCACTACTCAATAATATAGTGATTTACTATAACAAAATAAGCTTAATTGACAGGTATCTGAATCAAAGATGTTCCACTTTGAAATATGTATAGATCTGATAAGGGAAATTCGAAAAATGTCAGGCAGCTGCTCCGGAATTTCCGGAAATAGTTAATATATTCTGGAAATGGTGGCTAAATATCTGATAAGAATGGTATCTAAGCTGATAAGTTGGTTAATATAGGTGCCAGAATAGTTATGTTGATATAGCAAGTTTACTTAAATGATCATTATACAAATAAGCACTATATCCAAAATACTGTATTTCTGGCCTCTTGATATTAATCACATTCCATTTAAAATTGTATTAGCATATTGTCCATAACATATATTTTATGCTCATGTCGATTCTTCACGCATGAATATAAACAGTTCCGAAAAAGAAATGGGCTTGTACCAATGAAGTATGTACAATCAATCGGCTAACACATTGTACTATAAATTTTTATCATTACCTATTGATTATTTGCTGTGTATTAAATCACTATTTAACTTAGTAATCTTCTCATCAATAATAACATTATCATTGACAAAATCCTGTCTTACCGGTTTATCCGATGCTTCCCACATATTTAATCCTAATGATGTTTTATTTGTACTTGACATATTATTTCTCCTTTTTTAATTTGAATTTTTTTTCTTTGATTTCTTTAGCTATTTTACCGCTAATCACGTTAACTCTGATCATTAAACTGTTTCAAACATTGCCACGAACCAATCTCTGATCTTACGTTATTCTTCTTACTTTTTCGAACACATGTTCTATTTTGCCGACATCTGGATTATAATACCATCGAATCCAGTTGTCAATACCTTTTTCGAACATATGTTCTATTGTTATAAATTTAAGATTACATTTCCTCCCCAACCTGACAGAAAAACTGCATAAACATACACAAAAAAATCCCTAATTTTGTTCTTAGGGATTTTTTGTGTATATCTATGCATAATTTCTTAATATCATATTTATAATAAAAACGTTTTTTAATTAAAGAAAAGAAATAGCATATTAAATTCAAACCATATCGGCAGCCCTCTATTTACTGCCCCCCTGGAATATAAGACTTCATTATAGCTTTGTCCTTTCTCACCACATACCCACTCCCTCCCCGGTCCTTCACATCTTCCGTCATACTGACAAGAAGAATAGGAGTTTCCAGATTTGGATCTGTTGTATAAATAGCAAACCAGCCAAGCTCCGTACCCGTTCTATCGTCTTTTGATGCCTTAATCTCAGCCGTTCCCGTCTTTCCCGCAAGCTCAATATCATTTCGGTAAGCCGCATGCCCGGTCCCGTGTTCGGAACTGATCACCTTGCCGAGAGCAGTCTGAATCCTGTCTGCAATCTCCGGGGAACTAGCACCCGGCAGCCAGACTTCCGGCTTTGGTTCCGCTTTGTACTGTAGATACGGCTTTATGACGTTTCCATGATTGGCAAACATGGTATAAAGCGACGCCAAGTGTATGGGATTCACTAACATCTGACCCTGTCCGTATCCGCTGTCAGCCAGCTGAACCTCTGTTTCGATCCGTTCCGTATTGGAGTATTGAGACTTTGTTACAGAAATATCAAAAGGAATCTCCTGATTAAATCCCAGCTTATCAAGACCGGACATGAAATCATCATAACCGATTTTTAAGGCAGCCTTTGCAAAATAAATGTTATCCGAATAAATAAATGCATTTTCCAGTATCGCTGGGCTGTAATCATGAAGGGTGGTGACATAGTAATTCCCCCAGCTTTCATCCTTTCTCCAGCTTAACCCTTCTCTACCAAAATCCTCGTTAGGATCAATCGCTCCGGTGGTAAGCCCGATAGCACCGGTTATGGGCTTAAAGGAAGATCCCGGAGCAAATCTCTGGCGGAACCGGTTGAACATGGGCTTTCTTTCGTCTTCATTTAAAGAAGCCCATTTTTCTTCAGACATTCCAAGGATAAAATCATTGTCATCGTAGGATGGCGTGCTGACAAGGGCCAGCACTTCGCCGGTAAAAGGATTCATGGCGACCGTACAGCTCTTATCCTCTTTGAATGCTTGATAAATCTCATCCTGAAGGTTACTGTCAATGGTCAGGGTGATATCCTTTCCATCTACCCTCGGCTTTGCAGCCAGGGTTTTCTTAACGGTCCCGCCGGAGTCAGTAATGGTAATTGTCCGTCCATTGGTTCCTTTCAGTTCCTTCTCAAACAAGGCCTCCATCCCGTTCCTTCCAATCACGCTGTCCGAAAGATAATCCTCACCCGGATGCTTTTCTAGATCCTCAGCTGTCACATTCTGGACATATCCCACCAGATGGGCTCCACTCTCTCCCAACGGGTAATAGCGTACTTCCGTGTCTGTGATCAAGACTCCTGGAACAGCCAGAAGTTCATCCTGGAATTCCTTATTTTTAACATTGTCCTCCCGGGGCTCCATGGAATTCAAATTTAATTCATCTACTTTTTTAATGGTCTTCAGCGGTACAAAAGAATCTTCTTTCACCCATTTGGCTGATAGTTTCTTCCCGATTGCATCCGCAGATATCCCAAGAAGGTTCTCAAGGGTCTCCAGATTTCCGGCAGAATCCTCACTCATTTTTCCGGGAACCAGGCCTACGGAAGAAGCGGTACCTTTTCCTGCCAGAAGCAGTCCGTTCCTATCAAAAACACTTCCTCTCTTTGCCTTGTCTGTTGATACTCTCACCTTATCGGAACGACCCAGCTCCGGAAAGATCACACTGTCGTCCCACGCCATCTGATAGCCTTTTTTCTTTTCCTTCCGGAACTTTACCTGATTGCTGAAATTTATTTCTCCTGCTATACTGTCAAGGCTCATATTGTAGCTGACCGCCGCTACCCCGTCTTTTTCCACTACCTGACCGATCTGGGCGGTTATTCCGGAAGCCTCGATTCCCTCGTAGATATTTTTATGCCTTGTGATAAAATCCTCTTCACTGATATTTAAATGACTCTGATCATCTAACATCCGATACATATCCGTATAGTCTGCCTTAGAAAGGCATTCCACATATTCCAGAAACAACTCATCAGGCTTTTTCCTTGACGCTTCGATTTTCTCCTGAATCCAAAAGAACAGAGCAGCCCCTGCCAAACCGGTCAGCAAAATACCAAGTGTGCAAACAGTACTGAATAAAAATCTCCTTTTCCTATGCCTCATCGCATACCTCCTGTTAATCCGTCCGCAGATTATTGGAAACGCCGGAAGCAGTCCCGGTAAGGATATCAGCGGGATCTTCCAGATGAAAGTAATAGTTGAATATCTCTTTTCCTACCCCGACCACATTGCCGGAACTGTAGCCGTTGGCGACCCGCACAGTTACGGCTATCTGCGGGTCCTCAAACGGAGCATATCCTATGAAAAGCCCGTGGTTTGGCCGGCTTTTGGATTCCTCTGCCGTTCCGGTCTTTCCGGCTGCATTCACTTTTAAGTCTTTTAAGGTTGCATTGGTTTTTGCCAGTTCATTCATACCCTTTGCCACGTCATTCCATATGTAGTCCGGAATTGAAACATTGGACTGAAGCACAGGCGTAAAGGACTGGATCGTATTGCCATCTGAATCTGTCACTTTATAAATCAGGGAAAGGTCATAGCTATTCCCATGGTTAGCTAGTGTTGAGGTATAACGCGCAATCTGTGTCGTCGTATAGTTATGGGTTCCCTGTCCAATGGAAGAAGGTATGGCAAACCGATCCGTTACATGAGGTTCCGCTTCCCCGATTTCAATGCCTGTTTTTTTATCCAGGTCAAGCAAGCCGGCATATTCCCGAAGCTTATTGAGTCCTTTCTCTTCCGAAAACAACCCATCCTCGACCGTTCCCAGCCGGTATGTGATTTCGGACAGATAAACATTACAGGAATTTTTAAGGGCATCAGCACTGGAGAGAATCGGACCGTGTCCTGACCGTTTCCAGCAGCGCAGAGGAGGCTCTATCTTATCAAATACGCCGGTACATACGATACTGGTATCTGTACTGATGGCCCCTTCATTCAATCCTGCAATTACCGTTACCGGCTTAAAGGTGGAACCAGGAGCCGTCAGCTGGCTGGTAGCCCGGTTAAACAGGGGCAGGGATAAATCTGCTGCAAGCCTCTGATAGTATTCCGTATCCATCTGATTTGCCAGCCGGTTATTATCATAGCCCGGGTAGCTTACGCAGGCGAGCACCTGTCCGTCCTTGGGGCTAACCACTACAGCCGATCCGGAACAGGGGTTTAACGCCAGCTGGGCCGGGGTAATCTCCAGATTTTTTATTTTCTTACGTATAAACTGCCAGGCATTCAGCTGCCCATTGGTAAGAAGGGCATAATCCGGGTCCTCTTTTGATAGGATTCCCTGATCATAAAGGAGTTTTTCTACATCCTCCCCAGTTAAAGTACCTTCTGTTAACATTGTCTGAAATATCAGTAAATCAAAACCGGAATCTTTCTTTAAACTGTCCAGGATCATTTCTTCCGTCAGGCGTCTGCTGTTTTCAAGTGTCATATATTTTTCAGAGGATTCCACCTGGCCTAAATCAATCCAGCCATTTGCAATACAATCGGAAAGATACTGGCGGAAACTTTTTTCCTTCCGGTCCCAATCCCCGCTTTTATCCGAAAGTATTTTTTTCTTCTTTACTACATCCAGAAGATAATCATAATAACCTTTCACCTCACCGCTTAAAGAGTCATACCCGGAGTCTGAAACATCAAAGGAATCAGAAAACTCCCTAAAAACCTGCTCTTTCTTATTTGTAAACCTTTCATAGACAGCCTTCTCAAGATCCGTTGCATCCGCTTCCTGCAGCCGTCCGGTATCAATGACATGATTCTTTATTAATGCAAAATACACTTCATCCGATGAAATCCGGATCTGGGAGGCGTCGGCTGCTTTTGGCATGTCCGCCCTTTTGCTCTCTGACATGTTGGCAAGGAGGATTCCGGCAATCTGCTGTTCCAGCATCTGATAAACCGCATTCTGTAAATCCTTGTCAATGGTTAAGTAAATATCGTTTCCAGACTGGGGTACCCTGGTAATTTCGGGATCCGATTTCCGGTTTCCTACAACGTCCGTATAAAACTGTTCCATGCCATCCTGGCCACGAAGCCGGTCTTCCATCGATTTCTCAATTCCGCCTTTTCCTATCGTGGACTGGTTCGTGTACACGGTACCTTCCCGATTCCCTGCTTCCAGTTCATCGGCGGAAATAGGTCCGGTATACCCCAATATGGATGAAAGGCTTTCTCCTCCGTCGTAAACACGGATGCTGCCTTCCTGGATATCCGCCCCAGGCAGGCTGCGTTTCATTTCCAACACCGCCACCATCGCTTCCTCCGAAACATCTGATGCGACCAGATATGGAAGGTACTTTCTGTATGAATTTAAGGAAAGGCCGTAACGGATGTTTGCTATCTGCAAAATATCCTTAGCAGTAAGGGTATGAGGCAGTCCGTATTGATCCTGTTCTTCCTCTGTGTAAGCATCCTCAATCAGGAACTTTTCCTTGCCGCATAATTTTTTCATGAGTTCTTCTGCTGTTACAGATTTTTGTTCTTCCGTCAGCTCATCTACCGTACTTTTTCCATAAAAATCGGCTTTGAAACGGCTGAGCTTCCACCCTTCTTCTGTATACCCATAGTTTCCCTGTTCGTCCACAGATATAGGCAAAACTGTATTCAGCTTGTTCTCATCCTGAACCAGGCGGATCAGCTGATAGGCAATTCCGTTCAAGGACCGCTGACGTTCTTTGTTGGATCTGTAATTCTGGGAGTCTTCCAGGGTTATATCATAGGAAAGCCGGTTTGAAGCCAGTAAATTCCCATTCCTGTCATAGATGTTTCCCCGGCTTCCGGCTAGTCTCTGAGTCTTCATTATGGAACTCATAAATTCTTCCTGATTAGCTGCCCCCTCCAGGATCTGAAGACGGTACAGCCGTGAAATAAGAGCCAGAAACAGAAATCCGAATAAAACACCCAGGATTGCCAGCCTTGGAATCCGGTCCAGTAATTGAAGTCCGGAAAGATTCTCTTTTTTCCATAATTTATGATTGCGCAAAATAGTTCTCCTTTAATCTTACACTTGTAAGACTTCATTATACACGGATTTGGTTCTGATGTAAACTTTTTTTTATAAAATCACATCTGATAATTTATCAGGAAACATCTCAAGGTCCGCTCCTTAATCCGTACATGCTTTAATAAGCGAAGCAACATGGATACTATGCAGTTTCGATACAATTATCATAGAATTGTATTGAGAATTTTTAAGTATTTTGTTAGAATTTAATTGATAAATAATCTAAATGGATTAAATCCACAGACATCTTATTAAAGTTTAAAATGGGGGTAGAATCATGAAAAAAGTGAAACTTTTATTTGCCGCAGCCGTTCTTTCTATTACAATGAGTTTTTCCGCGTTTGCCGGACAATGGAACCAGGATGCCAAAGGCTGGTGGTACCAAAATGATGATGGTACCTATCCGGTAAGCAGTTGGCAATGGATTGATGGAAATTCAGACGGCGTATCAGAATGCTATTATTTCAATGAAAGCGGCTATTGCCTGACCGATACCACGACTCCCGACGGAAAAACGGTGGATGCTAACGGAGCATTGGTCATATCCGGCACAGTACAGATAAAAACCGCCGCCAATTCTCCGACAAACACCACAGCGTCAAACAGTAATACAGAAACTGCCCCGCAGCCGGCCCGGGATACCTCTCAAAGTACTGCTGTAAGCAATAATAAGGAAAGAATGGTATGGGTGTCAAGAACCGGCACAAAATATCATTCAAATCCAAACTGCAGTAATATGAAAGGCCCAGCTCACATGACACAATCAGATGCAGAAGCCCTGGGCAGAACTCCCTGTTCAAAATGCTATTAGGCTAGCGTGAAACGAATCATCCCTCCTTTTACCCTCCCCACTCATAGATCTCCCTATGTGAGAATAAATATAAGTAATATTCAAAGGTTAAAAGAAAGGATCGAACCATGGCCCAAACCGATAATTTCTATACCCTGAAGGGTTACTCCCTCTTGGAGCATACGCAAATCACTTCCTCCATGGAAGATTATCTGGAAATGATATGCAGGATTCATCGTGACGGCCAGCCTGTCCGCATCAAGGAGCTGGCGGAATGCCTGCATGTAAAGCCTTCTTCCGCATCAAAAATGGTGGGAAATTTAAGGAAACAGGGACTGGTATGCTTTGAGAAATACGGCACCGTATCCCTGACAGAGGACGGCTTAGAGCTGGGAGAATATTTATTATTCCGCCATGAGGTCCTCCACCGTTTTTTCTGCTACATCAATCAAAATTCTGATGAGTTAGAGCAGGTGGAAAAGGTGGAACATTTCATCGAGCCGAAAACTGTGTATAATATTGAAAAATGGCTGGATAAGTTTACATAGAAACGCTTGTGTGATTTTATAATTCATCGTATACTATAGCATAACACGAACATTTCTAAGGAGGACAAACACATGGATAAGATTAAGATGACAACCCCTATCGTCGAAATGGATGGCGATGAAATGACCAGGATTCTCTGGCAGATGATCAAAGACCACCTTCTGCTGCCATATATTGATTTAAATACAGAATACTACGACCTGGGCCTGGAATACCGTGACAAGACAAACGACCAGGTGACCATTGACTCCGCCAATGCCACCAAAAAATATAAGGTCGCTGTCAAGTGTGCCACCATCACTCCCAACGCAGACCGTGTAAAGGAATATAGCCTAAAAGAGATGTGGAAAAGTCCAAACGGCACCATTCGGGCAATCTTAGACGGAACCGTGTTCCGCGCTCCCATTGTTGTAAAGGGAATCGAACCATGTGTGATGAACTGGAAAAAACCTATTACCATAGCAAGGCATGCTTACGGTGATGTTTATAAAGGATCTGAAATGAAGATCCCCGGAACCGGTAAAGTAGAACTTGTCTATACCGCAGAGGATGGAAGCGAAACACGGGAGCTGGTCCATTCCTTTAACGGTCCTGGAATCGTACAGGGAATGCACAACTTAAACGATTCCATTGAAAGCTTTGCAAGAAGCTGTTTTAATTACGCTCTTGACACCCGTCAGGATGTATGGTTTGCCACCAAGGATACCATTTCAAAGAAATACGACCATACCTTCAAGGATATTTTCCAGGATATCTTTGAGGCTGATTACGAGGACAAATTTAAAGAGGCCGGCATCACCTATTTCTACACCCTGATCGATGATGCAGTCGCCCGCGTCATGAAATCAGAAGGGGGCTATATCTGGGCCTGCAAAAACTATGACGGCGATGTAATGAGCGATATGATATCATCTGCTTTCGGATCTCTGGCTATGATGACCTCTGTCCTGGTATCTCCGGATGGGGATTATGAATACGAGGCCGCCCACGGAACCGTACAGCGCCATTACTACAAGCACTTAAAGGGGGAGGAAACCTCCACGAACTCCGTTGCCACCATCTTTGCATGGACCGGTGCACTGAGAAAGCGGGGAGAACTGGATGGAAACGCAGAACTGGCCGCATTTGCTGATAAACTGGAGCAGGCGACCATTGATACCATCGAAGCCGGTGAAATGACAAAAGATCTGGCACTCATTACTACCATTCCTAATCCAACAACTTTAAACAGTGAGGAATTTATAAAGGCCATTGCAAAACGGCTGTAAAGATACCTGGTTCCAAATAAACTAAGACAGAAAAAGAAAGCCGCAAAATCAGCTGCTTTCTTTTTCCTTTCAGGAGGTAATTCAATTATGGAATACAAACCAAAAGAAGTCCTGTTAAAAAACGGGACCCCATGCCTCTTAAAAAGTCCCGGCCCTGGTGACGCAGCCGCTATCTTAAGACTCATGAGCCAGACTTCAGAGGAGACCAGGTATATGTCCCGGTACGCAGATGAGATCAACATTTCTCTCCACCATGAACAGGATTTTCTTTCTTCCCTCCTTAAAAGCCAGAAGGATTTGATGATCTGCGCCGTAGTTAACGGGAAGATTATTGCAAATGCCGGAATCAACCCCATTGCATTATTTGACCGTTATGCCCACCGGGCCACCTTTGGCATCTCCATATGCAAGCCATACTGGGGGCTTGGGATCGGTTCCCATCTCCTTGGAGCCATCATAAGGGGAGCTCGGGAAATGGGCTATGAGCAGTTGGAGCTGGAAGTGGTAAGTGAAAATGAACGGGGTCTGGCTCTTTATAAAAAGTACGGTTTTGAGATTTACGGCACCAGGGAGTATTGCTTTAAATACCGGGATGGAAGTTATGCGGCCGCCCATCTGATGATGGTGAGGCTTTAAATATTTTTGACATTTTTTTCTAAATCTCTGTTCATACCATTATCAAAATGATATAATGAAGATTGTTATATAACATCTTGGTAATGGAAGGATCCCTGATATGAACTTAAGACATCTTACTATCTTTAAAACGGTGTGTGAAGAAGGCAGCATCACCGGAGCGGCCAAAGCGCTGTCCATGACCCAGCCTGCCATCTCTCACGCCATCAACGAACTGGAAGAATCCGTCGGTTCTCCTCTGTTTAACCGTGTGTCCCGAAGAGTGGTCATCAATGAAAACGGAAAATTTTATTTGTCTAAGGTCATTCCTCTCCTGGAATTGTATCAGGATCTGGAAAACTACTCCGGCTCCCTGCATCTGCAGGCTCCTTTACGGATCGGCTCCTGTGTAACCCTTGCCAGCTACTTACTTCCCAAAGTGGTATCCCGCTTTACCCTGACAAACCCAGATACCCAGCTAAAGGTGACCGTTAACAATTCTCTTGAAGTCACAAGTAAGCTTTTAAAAAACGAATTGGATATCGGTCTGATCGAGGGTGTTATAGCGGATGAACAGTTGGAGAAGATTCCTTTTTCCTCCTATCCTATGGCAGTTATCTGCGCTCCCGGCCATCCTTTTGCAGAACGCCTTGCACAGCCGGTGGCTCTGGACCGGCTTATGGAAGAGCCCCTGCTTTTGAGAGAACAGGGCTGTACCATCCGGGATACCTTTGACTGTGCCCTGGCATTAAACAATTTATCGGCCGAGCCGCAATGGGTAAGCACCAACTCGGATGTGATCCTGCAGGCGGTGAAGGAAAATATCGGAATCGGCATTGTTCCCAGGATTTTAGCCGATGAGTCTATAAAAAGAGGGGAAGTCACTGAAATAGAGGTGAAAAACTTGGATATCAGCTGTATGAATCATGTGGTGTTTCATAAAGACAAATTTCAGACAGAAGCATTCCAGGCATTTATCAACCTGGTGCTGTTCGAATAGAAGGCGCTCCATAGGGGATTTCCCTCTATGGAGCATCATATATAATTCTTCACAAAATCCAGAAACACTTCATCAGGAAGTGATAATGGCTGATCCTTATGATACAGCGCATATATTTTTCTGGTAAGATTTATGGGATCCTTAAGCTTTAATTCTTTTATTACTCCGTATTTACGTTCTGTCTCAATAGCAAGGACCGATAATATGCCGATTCCCTTATTATCTACCACGCATTTTTTTACCGCTTCAATGTTTCCAATGGCCTGGATGTTCCTCTTCGGGAAATTTAGGCTTCCAGCTGATTCTAAGTATTTCACAATGGATGAACGGTGATTGGTGGTCATTAGGGTTTCTCCTACCAGATCTTCCAGCGTAACCTCATCTTTCCGGCATAATGGATTTTCTACGGATGCAAAAAAAACCAGCGGATCGTCCATCAGCTCCTCATACAGCAGTGACTCTCTTTGCGGTGGGAAAGGCTGGCTCACAAAACCCAGAGGAAAAACCTTGGCTTCAATATCCTCAAAAACATTCTGAGTGTATTCTACGTGGTTTACCACGGTCACAGACGGATATTTGGCGGAAAAGGCATGAATGATCGGCGGAAAGATATAAGTTCCGGGCGTACCGGAGCATGCGAAGCGTATTTCCCTGTTTTTCAGATTCTGGGAGGCGTATATCTCCTTTTCCGCCCCTCTCATGGTTTCCATGACCGTCTCCACGTAAGGCAGAAGCAGCTTCCCTTCCTTTGTCAATCCTATCCTGTTATTATCCCTTTCAAATAATGTAGTATCAAAATGTTTTTCCAGGCTTTTCATGCGTATGGAAACAGCCGCCTGGGAGCAGAACATCTCTGAAGCAGTCTGGGTAAAACTATGGTTTCCGGCAACTTTTATAAAGGTTTCCAAGGTTTCCAGATTCATGATCATTCTCCTTAACGTCTTTTGCATAAAATATATTTATGGAGATTATAGCAAATTCACAAAATCATGTCAAATATTCTATTCTTAATAAACATTTTCCCCAACCCTATAAGATTAATTTATAAAGTCATGGAATTCTCCCCTAAGAACGAAATAAATATAAAAATCTATCGTTGTACTTTTCTTTACAAAAAAATTACACTTAGGCTACAATAAGATATTGTAAGAAAGGAGATGCTGCCATGAATGAAGCAAAAGCAACATTGTCAGCACCAGAAATCAAAGTAAAAAAAGTCAAAAGCCCTTTTGAACTGAAAATGCAATTCTTCGGGCTTCCGGCCGCACTGATTGTATTCGGCCTATTCTATTCCACCCCGGTCCCTGTAGGACTGTCCTATGCAGGAAAGATGGCTCTGGGGGTATTCTTAACTGCCCTTATTTTATGGGTCTCGGAAAGCATTCCTAATTACACGGTCTCCCTTCTTGTCATTGTGGCCCTTCCCATCCTTGGCGTCTGGGAAGAAGAAAAAGCCATGGGCGTGTTGGGCTATGAGGTTATCTGGCTGACATTTGCAGCCTTTATCATCGCCTCAGGCATGGAAAAAAGCGGCCTTGCTAAACGGCTTGCCTTAAATCTCATAACCAGGTTCGGAAAAAGCGCAAACAGCATTCTGCTTCTACTGATGGCAACCAACTTCCTGATTGCTTTTGTCGTACCCTCCACCACGGCCCGGGCGGCAATGATGTTTCCCATTGTTCTGCTGGTAATCGAAGCATTCGGAACTACTATGAACGACCCTAAGAATAATCTGGGAAAACTTCTTGCCTTACAGGGAATTCAGTCCAATAACCTGTCCACAGGAGCCATCGTAACCGCAACCAGCGCCCAGATCATGGCCATCGGCTTTATTAAGGATTTAACCGGGCAGAACATTTCATGGACCTACTGGTTCATTGCATCCGCCCCGGTCACCATACTCACATTGCTGGCATCATTTTTCATAGGAAAACTATTGTTTAAAATTCCTGCTTCCAATGCAAAGATTAACTTAAGCCTTCTGGAAGAGGAACGCAAAAATCTTGGTAAAATGAGTCTGGTGGAAAAGAAAGCATTGGTCATCTTTGGCATCACCATTGCCTTATGGGCCATTGATACCAGGCAGATTCATTTATTCGGATTCCAGCTCAGCCTTGTAATGGTAGCTATTTTATCAGCGGCATTATTCTTCATGCCCTATCTTGGCATACTGAAATGGAAAGAGGCCAAAATTTCCTGGAATCTTCTGATTTTCGCCTGCGGGGCTTATGCTGCAGGAGTGGCTTTGGATGAAACCGGTGTGGCTGCATGGGGGCTTAACGCTCTGTTCGCCCACTTAGGCATTGAGAATATGAGCTTTACTGTAATATTTGCTGTCATCATGCTGATCGCCAGCTTTAGCCACTTTATCTTCACCTCCAAGACAGTGCGGACCATTATTCTTATTCCCACAATCATCGGCATCGCCAATGCAACCGGGATCAATCCTGTTGCCCTGGCCCTTCCGGCTGCATTTTGCATTTCCGATACCATTACTTTGCCGCCTCACAGCAAAGTCAATTTAATCTATTACAATACCGGCTTTTTCAATGTCCTTGAACAAATGCTTTACGGCACACTGGTGCTGCTTGCCAAATGGGGCTTAATGATCATCGCCTCCCTGACCTGGTTCCGATTCATTGGACTGGTATAACAGAAAGGAAAAAACTATATGAACAGAATAAAAAAATTATCATATATCTCATGCCTCTGCCTGTTTGTCTCATTGGCGGCGGTACAGACCTCCTACGCAGGAGATGCCGGTAAAGTAGTATCCATGGAAGACCGGATAACGCCTGATGGGCAAGATGGAATCATTACCCAGACCATAAATGCCAAAACCAATGAATCCGGGGAAGTCATCTTTCCCATTTGGAAGGATGCTGCCATAGAATCCATGAAAGCTATCTCCGGTACTCTGACAGCAGATGAAGTTACTGAAAAAACAGATGGCGACCTGTCTTATTATCTGGCGGTGTTTGCTGAAAATGAAAAGGAGGTTTCCTTTCAGGTGGTTTTACGGGGAAAAGGATTTTACGCAGGAGAAGCTGCGGATTTGGGCGATACCTATCCCGGCAATGCAAAGGAACTCTCATTTAAGGCCAAAAACACCACCCCAATATCCATCGGTTCTTACCAGATGAAAATTGCCGTCCCAAAGGGAAAAGAGCTTCTTAATATCGTGGATTATTCCGATAAAAAGCCTTTCACCATCACCAGCGAGGACGGATATACGTTCGGAGGATTTGATTTCGGAAAGGTTTCCCCGGGAAAAGAATCAAAGCTTGCCATTAACGTGTTTGACAAGAAAAGCGGTTCCTCTGTTTTCCTATGGATCATCATTATCCTGCTGTCAGCCGGATTCATGTACCGCAATTTAGACCTGCTTAAAAAGCCGGTCAATGAATAAATCGAAAAAAGGATGAGTGATCATATGAGGAAAAGACAGGGAATACTGATTATTTCAGATGGGCTGGGAGACCGGCCAATAAAAGCGCTGGGCGGTTTAACCCCGTTAGAATATGCAAATACGCCAAACCTGGACCGCCTGGCAAGGGAAGGCTGCACAGGGAACGTCTATCCTATCGCCCCAGGGATACCCGTTGGCACCGATGTGGGCCATATGGAGATCTTTGGCTGCGATTCCGATAAGTACTACCCCGGCAGAGGCCCTCTGGAAGCTTTAAGCGGAGGAATCGAAATCCTGGAAGGAGATGTTGCCTTTCGGGGGAATTTTGGAACCATTGACGAGGAATATACAGTGATCGACCGGAGAGCCGGACGGATTCAGGAGGGGACCAGGGAACTTGCCGAAGCCTTATCCGGAATGAAGCTTAGAGACGGCACAACAGTTCTCGTGAAAGAGCTGACCCAGCACAGGGTCGCAGTGGTACTTCGAGGGAAGGGACTGTCTGCGGCTATTGTACCCACAGATGTAGGTACTGCAAACGAAGGAGCAAAGCTGGTAATCCCCTGTCCAGAGGATCCGGCCTGTAAAGAGGCTGCAAAAACTGCTGAAAACCTGTGGGAATTCACCAGGAATGCTATAGAGATCCTAAAAAACCATCCTGTCAACCAGGAACGGATCAGGAAGGGCCTGCTGCCGGCTAACGTAATCATAACCAGGGGGCCGGGGCAGCTAAGCACCATACCGAGTACGGCCCGGCAGCTGGGCATCCGCGCCCTCTGCATTGCAGGCGATATCACAGTAGGAGGGATCGCCCGGCTGGTTGGATTCGATTATTACATACAGGATTCCTTTACCGGGGGATTTCGCACAGACATCATGGGAAAAGCCAGGAAGGCTGTGGAATCGATAAAGGAAGGCTACGACTGGGTCATCGTCCATATAAAGGGCACCGATCTGGCAGGTCATGACAACCAGCCTCTGGAAAAGGTCCGGATCATAGAAGAGATCGACGGCATGGCAGGCTATATCATGGATCACATTAACGGAGAACAATGTTACATCGCTTTCACAGCAGACCATTCCACCCCCTGTGAAGCAAGAGACCATACAGGAGACGGTGTCCCCACCATTCTCTGGGGTTGGGACGTAAGACGGGATAAGACAGAAAAGGCGGGAGAAACCTTTTTTATGGAAGGAGCCTTACAAAGCCTTAAGGCAAGGGATATATTTACCATGCAAATGGACCTGATGGGCTTTACCAAAAAAAGAGGAGCCTGATCCAGAAAAATAAAAGAAAGCGCCGGAAAATGATGAAACTGCTGTTATTTTCCGGCGTTTTTGTTTTATGATTCCTTTAGAATCTTATCAATGCTTACGATCTTCACACAAAGGGCGAATAATTCCATCGCAAGGATCAGATCAGATAAGGGAGGATAAGAAGGCGCAATACGGATATTGTTATCCCTTGGATCTTTACCATATGGGTAAGTGGCTCCTGCTCCGGTCATGACGAGACCTGATTTCTTGCACCTTGCCACAATGGCCTTTGCACATCCGTCAAGAGAATCAAAGGAAATGAAATAGCCGCCTTTGGGACTGGTCCATTCTCCGATTCCAAGTCCGCCAAGCTCTCTTTCCAGGATCTGGTTCACTGCTTCGAATTTCGGTCTCATGATATCTGCATGCTTTCTCATATGCTCTACCATGCCGTGAATATCTCCAAAGAAGCGTACATGGCGCAGCTGGTTTACCTTATCATGGCCGATGGTCTGAATCTTTAACTGTTTCATTATGTCAACCAGGTTGTTCTGGCTGGCCGCGATGGTTGCGATACCGGAACCTGGGAAGCTGACTTTTGAAGTGGAGGCGAATTTATAAACCATATCCGGATTACCGGCTCTCTTGCACTCTGCAAGGATTTCAATGAGATGATCCTGGTCCCTGTCGTATAAATGATGAATGGTATACGCATTGTCCCAGTAGATACGGAAGTCTTTTGCAGCCGGTTTTAACCGGGCAAAACGGCGTACCGTATCATCGGAATAGGAAATTCCCTGAGGATTGGAATACTTCGGAACACACCAGATCCCTTTAATGGAGTCATCGTTTGCCACCAGCTCTTCCACCATATCCATATCCGGACCGGTTGGGGTCATGGGAACATTCACCATCTCAATCCCAAAGTATTCGGTTATGGAGAAATGTCTGTCGTATCCAGGAACAGGGCATAAGAATTTCACTTTATCCAGCTTGCTCCAGGGAGTACTTCCCATAACGCCGTGAGTCATGGAGCGTGAAACCGTATCATACATGACATTTAAGCTGGAGTTTCCGTAAATAATGATATGGTCAGGCGCAACCTCCATCATATCGGCAAGAAGCTCCTTTGCCTCCTTGATTCCGTCAAGCACCCCATAGTTACGGCAGTCGGTACCGTCATCACAGGTTAAATCGTCGTTGCTGCTCAATACATCCATCATTCCCATGGATATATCCAGCTGTTCTGTGCTGGGCTTTCCTCTGGACATATCAAGCCTTAAGTCCTTGCCCTGAAACTCCTTATACTGCACGTGAAGCTGTTTTCTCAGTTCCTGTAACTCTTCCTTTGTCATCTCAACATATGGCTTCATAGATTTCTTTTTCCTCCTCATATAGACTCCTTTAACCTAATAGTTCCTTAAGAATCCTGTTGACCGCTCCCGGATCGGCTTTTCCCTTCATAGACCGCATGGTCTGGCCTACCAAAAATCCAAAAGCTTTCTCTTTCCCACTATGATAATCCTCCACGGACTGTGGATTAGCGGAAACGATTCCCTCAATTACCCTGTGCAGCTCCTCTTCGTCATTTACTACCCTTAATCCTTTTTCTTCCACATACTGTTCCGGATCAATGTTTTCTGAGAAGATCTTTTCAAAGACTTCCTTGCCCACGGTACGGTTAATGGTACCATTATCTACTAAAAGAATTAATTTTGCAAGGTTTTCCGCGGAAAATGTCATTTTTTCAGGATCCGTGTCATGCTCTTTTAAAAGCCGCATGGCCTCTACCATCAGCCAGTTTGCAGCCTCTTTCGGCTTACCGCAGATTACGGTGACCGCTTCAAAAATATCTGCCATATGCTTAGAGCCGGTGATGATATCCGCATCATATTCAGAAAGCTTAAACTCCTCCTGATAGCGGGCCATCTTCTCGGTCCGAAGCTCCGGCTGTCTGGCCCTTATGCTCCTGATCCATTCATCACTTATGGCCACTGGAGGCAGATCCGGGTCCGGGAAATAACGGTAATCCCTGGCATCCTCTTTGGAGCGCATGGCATAGGAGGATTCCTTGTTGTCATCCCACCGCCTTGTTTCCTGAACCACCGGTTTCCCTTCTTCAAGCAATTCGATCTGGCGCTTCCGCTCTCCTTCAATGGCACGGGCAATGGCCTTAAAGGAGTTTAAATTTTTCATCTCCGTTCTGGTTCCCAGTTCGGAGGAACCGGCCTCACGGACAGATAAGTTCACATCGGCTCTCATGGAGCCTTCCTGAAGCTTACAGTCGGAGGCACCCAGATACTGAATGATGAGTCTCAGCTTTTCCAGATAGGCGATCACCTCATCCCCGCTTCTCATATCAGGTTCTGAAACGATTTCAATGAGGGGAACCCCGCTCCGGTTAAAATCTACCAGGGAACAATCCTCCCATTCGTCATGGATAAGCTTCCCAGCATCTTCTTCCATATGGATCTCATGGATTCCGATTTTTTTCTTTCCTGCAGGTGTGTCAATCTCCACGCAGCCATCGTGGCAGATGGGGAGATAAAGCTGGGATATCTGATAGTTCTGTGGATTATCGGGATAAAAGTAATTCTTCCGGTCAAACTTGCAGTACTGGTTGATCTGACAGTTTACCGCAAGGCCTACTGCAAGGGCATATTCCACTACCTGCTTATTAAGGACTGGAAGGGAACCGGGCATACCAGAGCATACCGGGCAGGTGTGGGTATTGGGTGCTCCGCCGAATTCCGTAGAGCAGGCACAGAAGATTTTCGTGTTTGTGGCAAGTTCCACATGGACCTCCAGTCCTATAACTGTCTCATACTGTTTGCTCATTTACCTCTCCTCCCTTCCCGCGGGTCTTATAATAGCATCTGCCGCCATAGGGGGCATCTCATAGCTTCTGCTCTGCTCAAAAGCAAAGCCTGCCCGGATGATGTCCTTTTCCTTAAAACAATCCCCAATAAACTGAACTCCAATGGGCAGTCCTTTAGAATCCTTGCCACAGGGAACCGTAAGACCTGGAAGTCCGGCAAGGTTTACGGAAATGGTATAGATATCGCCCAGATACATCTTTAAGGGGTCGCTTAAGCTCTCTCCAAGCTTTGGTGCCGTGGACGGGGAAGCAGGCCCTAAAATCACATCGTATTTTGAAAATGCCTCGTCAAATGCTTTCTTGATCAAAGCCTTTGTCTTTAATGCCTTCAGATAATAGGCGTCATAATAACCGGAGCTTAAGACAAAGGAACCAAGCATGATGCGCCGTTTTACCTCCGGGCCAAAGCCCTGGGAACGGCTCTTTTTATACATGCCGTGAAGTCCATTGTATTCTTTTGCACGATAGCCATATTTCACCCCGTCAAACCTGGATAAGTTGGAGCTGGCCTCTGCGGAAGCGATCACATAATATGCCGGAATCGCATATTCCACCATACCCAGATCAAAAGTCTCCAGAATAGCTCCTTTTTCCTCCAGGACTCCTGCGGCTTTTAAAACCGCCTCCTTTACCTCCGGATCAAGGCCTTCCCCCAGATAATCCGCCGGTATGCCGATCCTCATTCCCTTCACATCATCTCTTAAAGCCTCAGTAAAGTCACAGTCTTTCCGCTCCACGGATGTGCTGTCCTTTTCATCATGGGAAGCCAGAACCTCAAGAACCGCGGCGCAGTCCGTCACGTCCTTTGCAACAGGGCCGATCTGGTCTAAGGAAGACCCATAGGCAATCAGCCCGTACCTGGAAATGGTTCCGTAAGTAGGCTTTAACCCGGTAACTCCGCAAAAAGAAGCCGGCTGTCTTATGGAACCTCCTGTATCCGAGCCCAAGGCATAAAAGCATTCCGCCGCCGCTACTGCCGCACAGGAACCGCCGGAGGAACCGCCGGGAACGTGGTCCGGGTTCCATGGGTTTCTTGTAACTCCGTATGCCGAAGTTTCCGTGGTGCTTCCCATGGCAAACTCATCCATATTGGTTTTTCCAAGAATTACTGCTCCGGCCTTTTTTAAATTCTCCACTGCTGTGGCTGTATAAGCAGGAACGAAGTCCCAGAGGATTTTGGAGCTGCAGGTGGTCTTCATTCCATCGATGCAGATGTTATCCTTTACCGCTACCGGTACACCTGCCAGAGGACCGGTCAGTTCACCGGCTGCGATCTGCTTCTGCACCTCCTCTGCCTGTTTCAGTGCACGTTCTTCCTCTATGGTCACAAAGCTGTTAAGCACCGGCTCCATGGCCTTTATCTGACCCAGTACTGCTTTTACTGCTTCTACGGAAGTAACCTCTCCGTCTTTTATTTTTTTCCCCAACTGTACCGCCGTGAGGGATAATATTTCTTTCGCTGTCATACGAGTCTCCCCCCTATTCCACTGTTTTTGGCACCTTAAAGGCTCCATCCTTACTTTCCGGAGCATTTTTTAAGATGTTCTCTCTGTCGTCACCGTTTTCCACCACATCCTCACGGAAAATGTTGTGTACCGGGAATACATGGGACATGGGTTCCACGCCGTCGGTATTCAGTTCATTTAATTTATCAATATAATCCAGCATACGGCCCATATCATTCTTTGCAGCTTCCCTTTCTGTCTGGTCAAGTTCAAGCTGTGCCAGGATTCCTACATATTCGATTGTAGCATCATCGATCATGTGTGCCATCTTTTTCTTCCTCCTTTCATATTTCCAGCCCACGTTTTCTGGGCAGGACCCACCCATTTTCCCGGGCGTAAAGGGATACCCGCAGGGTGATTCCTCTTTATTATGGTTCCAGTCTCGTTACATCTCTTGGAAAAAGGGTGGTCTCCCTAATATTTCCTTCATCAAGAAGACGCATGGTAAGGCGCTCCAGACCGATTCCAAGGCCTCCGTGAGGCGGCATACCATATTGGAATATCATTAAATAGGAAGAAATATCCTCCGGATTCATGCCTCTGGCCTCCATTTTCTTGAGGATCGCTGCATAATCATGGATTCTCTGGCCACCGGTAGTCACTTCCAGTCCCTTAAATAACAAATCAAAGCTTAAGGTAAACTTAGGGTCTGCCGGATCGTCCATGGCATAGAAAGGACGCTTCTTTGACGGATAATGGGTAACAAATACAAAATCACTGCCATACTCTTCCTTAAAGTACCGGCCGATAAGCACTTCCTCCTCCGGTTCCAGATCATAGGGGTTTCTGATCTTGCGGTTGTATTTCCCCGAAACCAGCTCCTTTGCTTCTGCAAAACGGACTGTTGGGATACTAGTCACATCGGGGAGTGTGACCTTAAGCATCTTAAGCTCTGTTTCATATTCCTCGCATAGAAGTCCAAAGGTATACTGGAGCATGGCTGTCTCCATTTCCATGATCTCCTCAAAGCTGTCAATGTATCCCATTTCAAAGTCCATACTGGTATATTCATTTAAATGTCTTGTTGTATTATGCTTTTCCGCACGGAAGACGGGAGCGACCTCAAATACCCGGTCGTATACGCCTACCATGGTCTGCTTATAAAACTGGGGACTTTGACCCAGTTCTGCTTTTTTATTAAAATAATCCAGTTTAAATACGTTGGAGCCGCCTTCTGCTCCGCGGGCTACGATCTTTGGTGTACGGATCTCCGTAAAACCCTGGCTGTGAAGGAAGTCCCTGAAGCCTCTTACAATGCCTTCCTGAATACGGAACTTTGCCCTCTCCATGGGATTGCGAAGGGTAATGGGGCGCAGCGTCAGCTTTGTCTCAAGGGAAGTGTTTAATTTCCACTTGCTGATTGCCACAGGAAGGGCCTCTGCCGGCTGGGACAAACGTTCAATCTCCAAAAGGCGGATTTCAAACCCATGGGGAGCCCTCTCTTCCTTTGATACGATTCCAGTGACCCGGACCGTTGACTCTTCTTTTAAAAGACTTAAGTCAAAATCCGTTTTCCCTTCCTCGTACACACACTGTACCAGTCCTTCTGCTTTCCGAAGGATCACAAAAGCAACCTCTCCCATATCCCTTATGGTATGGACGCTTCCTTCCATTTTTACGGTCCGGCCTTCATAACCGCCGGATTTGATGCGGTCCACAGGGACCGTCTCCTTTTCTTTAACACCACTGATAAATTCCATATCTGCATTCTCCTTACCTGAATGTAATTGTTTTGATTCCGGCAAAGGGTATTTGATCGTTTAGCCGTGCTAAGCATAAAAATATCCCGTCCCGGAATACAGTTACATATTCCGGGACGGGATTTATATGGCTATAAGTTCCCGCGGTACCACCCGCATTGAGACAGCTGCTTCTTCCTCCGGCCGCAGATATGACAGCCGGATAAGCAAATGTCCCCACTCAAACATTTAACGCATGTGTACGGATACGCCTACTCATGTCACAGTCAATCACTTTTAAGAATTGACTGCCGCTTCGGCATATCGGCTCCGGAGTGTTCCCTTAGCCAAGTCCCACGTGACGGCGCTCTCAGTCGGTGACGCCCTCTTCCTGTTGAGGTCCATAGGCCAGAGTCTCCTTCTCTGCCTTTTTCGATATAACGGAAGTCCGGTTTGCCTTTGGCTCACCGAATGTATTTAAACTCCTGTTGGTTCATGATTCCCTGCACAGGCCTGTTTTATAACAGTTCATCACTTCACTACAATGAATTTCACTTATAATATCATAATCCATTTTAACCTGCAATATTTATTTTTCACAAATTATCCCCAGCATTGGGAAAAAGAACCTAATAAATCATACAATATTGACTTTTCCTGTCGTAACAGTTACAATTATGAACACGCTTACTAAAGAATCAGGAGGGCCTTTTTTTATGTCTGGAACAATGGATGCTATAAGACCTGAAGAAAATAAAATGGGAACCATGCCGGTGAACAAGCTTTTACTGACCATGTCTCTTCCCATGGTTATTTCCATGCTGATACAGGCACTTTATAACGTAGTCGACAGTATTTTCGTGGCACAGATCAGCGAAACAGCTCTTACTGCTGTCTCCCTGGCATTTCCCATTCAAAATTTAATCATCGCCATCGCCGTAGGAACCGGTGTGGGAGTCAATGCTCTCCTTTCCCGCTCCTTAGGGGAAAAGAATCCGGAAAAGGCAAATCTGGCCGCAGTTAATGGAATTTTTGTTTTTATTCTCAGCTATCTTGTCTCCGCCCTGTTTGGAATTTTCTTTTCCCGGTTTTATTTTACGGTGCAGACAGGCAATGAAGAGATCATCAACCAGGGAACCATCTATCTTTCTATCTGCACCATCTTTTCCTTTGGCGTTTATCTGCAAATTGCTTTTGAACGGATCATGCAGTCCACCGGACGCACCATCTATAATATGATCACCCAGGGACTGGGAGCCATCATCAATATCATTCTGGACCCAATCCTCATATTCGGGCTCTTTGGATTTCCACGCCTTGGCATTGCCGGAGCCGCTATTGCAACTATTATCGGCCAGATCATTGCCATGATGCTCCTGCTGTATTTTAATTTAACCAGGAATCCTGATGTAAATTTAAACATGCGGAGTTTTCGCCCGCATAAAGAAACGATCATTGATATTTATAAGGTAGGACTTCCCTCCATTATCATGCAGTCCATCGGTTCTGTCATGACCTTTGGTGTCAATAAGATCCTCCTTTTGTTCTCCGAAACCGCAGTCTCCGTATTCGGCATTTTCTTTAAGCTGCAAAGTTTCATCTTTATGCCCGTGTTCGGACTTAATAACGGTATGGTGCCCATTGTTGCTTATAACTGGGGTGCAAAAAACAGGGACCGTATCATGAAAACCATACGCTCCAGCGTCATAGGATCTGTCTCCATTATGTTCCTGGGAGTTATCATCTTCCAGGTGTTCCCGAAGCAGCTTTTACTCCTGTTTGATGCCTCCGAGCACATGATTTCCATTGGGGTACCCGCTCTTCGCACCATCAGCTTAGGGTTCCTCTTTGCCGGCTACAGCATCATTATCGGTTCTGTTTTCCAGGCTCTTGGAAACGGCATCTACAGCCTGATCGTATCCATCGCAAGGCAGCTTGTTTGTATTTTGCCAATTGCATATATATTCGCGAAAGTCTTTGGTCTTCATGCAATTTGGTTTGCCTTCCCTCTGGCTGAAATCATGTCTCTTGTTTTAACCACCATACTGTTTAAACGAATTTATGAAAACTGCATCAAGAAACTATAGGTTTTCCGCGCAACTGAATATGCAAGCAATCTGCTTGCTTCACTAGGAGGCAAACAATGAGTTCCGAATATCTTTTAATAGACGGCTACAACATCATATTTGCCTGGCCTGAGCTAAAGGAACTGGCGGAGACCAATATGGACTCCGCCAGAACGAAACTTCAGGATATTCTATGCAATTACCAGGGTTATAAAAAATGCAACGTCATTCTGGTTTTTGACGGCTACAAGGTCAAGGGAAACCCAGGCACAATCATAAAATACCACAACATTCATGTGATTTTTACCAAGGAAGCGGAAACCGCAGACCAGTACATCGAAAAGGTCTCCCAACAGATCGGCAGGCAGTATCAGGTGCGGGTAGCCACCTCGGACAAGTTAGAACAGATCATCATCCTGGGAACAGGCAGCACACGCCTCTCTGCCAGGGATTTAAAAAAAGAAATCGAAGAAACGAATACTGAGATTAAAAAGGAACATCTGGAGAGGATTCCCTCAAAGAAAAACCGCCTCTTCGATAATGTAGACCCGGAGCTGTTTGAATATCTGGAGAAAATACGGTTGAATAAAAAGGATTAATTCTATCCTTTTTTTCCGGGGCATATATTTATTAAGCCTATACTTAGGAGGAATATCACATGTCATTACTAGAATTGTTCATCATCGCGGTAGCCTTATCCATGGATGCCTTTGCCGTCTCCATCTGCAAAGGATTATGCATGCCAAAGATGAACTGGAACAATGCAGTCATCGCAGGCCTGTATTTCGGTGGATTCCAATCCGGGATGCCGCTTTTGGGCTACCTTCTGGGATCGCAGTTTAAGGAGGCCATCACTTCCATTGACCACTGGATCGCTTTTATTTTGCTTGGAGCCATTGGCATCAGCATGATAAAGGAATCCTATAGCAATGAAATGGAAGAATGTGAGGTTTCCCCCATGTCTCCCCAAAACATGATCCCGCTGGCGATAGCAACCAGCATTGATGCCCTGGCAGTGGGGGTTACCTTTGCTTTCCTGCAGGTACAGATCGTTCCGGCTGTTTCCTTTATCGGAGCCACCACCTTTACCCTGTCTGTCCTGGGAATTAAAGTAGGAAATGTTTTTGGTACACGCTATAAATCAAAAGCAGAATTTGCCGGCGGACTGATCCTGATCCTTATGGGATTCAAAATTCTGGTGCAGCATCTGACGGAGGTTTAAGCCTTTCCACAGGAATGCAGCATGACTGCGCCGAAGGGGTCCAGTACTAACTTTTTCCCATTGACCTTTGGAGTGCAGTCATTGGATAACAGGATCTCCCAGTTGTCCAAGGCTTCCCTTCCTTCTATTTCCTGGTGCTTTCCGGTAAAATTTGCAAAGACCAGCAGTTTTTCTTTCTGCCAGCTTCTCTGATAGGCAAAAATTCCTTCCTGCTTAAGTGGAACAGGCTCATAGCTTCCTTCACTGATCACGTTGCAGCGTTTCCTCAGTTCAATCAGCTTCTGATAGTAACAAAAGACGGAATCAGGATCAGCAAGACTTTCCCTCACATTGATCTCCTCACAATTTTCATTGACACCGATCCATGGGGTGCCTGTAGTAAATCCGGCCTGCTCTCCTGCTTCCCACTGCATGGGGGTCCTGCTGTTATCTCTGGACCGCTCTCTTAATACCCGGTAAATTTCTTCTTCTTTTCTTCCCTGTTCCTTTAAAATTTCAAAGTAATGAAGGCTTTCCACATCACGGTACTGGGAAATATGGGTGAAATTCGCATTGGTCATGCCGATTTCTTCTCCCTGGTAAATGTAGGGCGTGCCCCGCATCCCGTGTATGACAGTGGCAAGCATCTTTGCGGTGCGCTTTCTGTATATTCCATCATCGCCAAACCTGGACACAGCCCTTGGCTGGTCATGATTGCACCAGAACACCGCATTCCAACCGTTCTCTTCGGCCATGGAAGTCTGCCATGTGTGGAAAATCTTTTTCAGTTTTTTAAAATCAAAGGGCATCAAAGACCATTTATCTCCGTCCTTATAATCCACCTTTAAATGATGAAAATTAAAACACATCTTAAACTGCTTTTCATCGGGATTGGTATATCGGATGCAGTGATCAATGGTGGTTGAGGACATCTCTCCCACCGTAATGATATCATCGGCATCTAACCCAGTATCCACCACAATTTCCCTCAGATACTCATGAATCCGGGGGCCGTCCGTGTAAAACCGGCGGCCGTCTCCCTCCTCATCATCCTCCCAGGCGGAAGGCTTTGAAACCAGATTAATCACATCAAACCGGAATCCCTTGATCCCTTTTTCCTTCCAGAACCGGATTACCTTTTTTATCTCTTCCCGTACCATGGGATTTTCCCAGTTTAGATCTGCCTGGGTCTTGTCATATAAATGAAGGTAATATTTCCCCACTTCCTCCGAATATTCCCATGCACTGCCGCCAAACTTTGACTGCCAGTTAGTCGGCGGATTACCCGGAGTCCCTTCCTTAAAGAAATAGTAGTCCTGAAATTTCTTATCGCCGTTAAGAGCCTTTTGAAACCATTCATGACTTGTGGAGGTATGGTTAAAAACCATATCAAACATCAGCCCCATACCCAGCTCTCCGGCCTTTGTGGTCAGCCGATCCAAATCCTCCATGGTTCCAAACAGAGGATCGATCTGGCAGTAATCCTGGATATCATACCCATTGTCATTCTGAGGAGACAGGAAAAACGGGGTCAGCCAGAGGTAATCCACTCCCAGCGTTTTTAAGTAATCCAGTTTTTCCATCACTCCCTTTAAATCTCCGATCCCGTCACCATTGCTATCCCGGAAGGACTTGGGATAGATCTGATAAACACATGATTTCTTAAAGCTCTCCATTTATACAATTCCTTTCTTTTTTCCAACCATAACCGTCAGTGCAAAGGGCACTGCAATGGCAATGAGCATGCACAAGCCAAAGATTCCCATATACTGAGGCTGGATAGACAGGATACCTGGAATACCCCCCACGCCGATGGAATTTGCCATAACATTCATTCCCACAGAAACCGTAGCGGCTATGGCGGAACCGATCATGGCAGAAAGAAACGGAAAGCCCCTCTTTAAGTTCACACCAAACATTGCCGGCTCCGTAACTCCCAGATAGCAGGAAATACAGGCAGGAATGGAGATCTGCTTTGCTTCCTCATCCTTTTTCTGGAGGTACATCATGCCAAGAACAGCTGAGCCCTGGGCAATATTGGATAATGCAATCATAGGCCACAGCATCGTTCCTCCAAACTCTGCCATGAGCTGTAAGTCAATGGCATTGGTCATATGATGAAGGCCGGTAATAACAAGTGGAGCATATATAAAGCCAAATAAGGTTGCAAACAGCCAGCGGAAGCTGGAAGTGAGCCCTGCATAAACGACTTTTGATATCCAGGATCCAATCGCCCAGCCAATCGGACCTACCACTGCGTGAGCAGCAATTACCGCCAGAAGCAGGGAACAGAATGGAACCACGATCATAGAGATTGTCTGAGGCGTAATTTTCTTAAAGAACCTCTCCAGATAGACTAATACAAAGCCAGCTAAAATGGCCGGAATGACCTGAGCCTGGTAGCCGATCATCTCCATTTTTACAAAACCAAAGTCCCAGACCGGTACCTCAGCGCCTGATGCCATGGCATAGGCATTTAAAAGCTGGGGAGATACAAGGGTAAGCCCCAGAACAATTCCAAGGATCTGGGTGGTTCCCATTTTTCTTGTAACAGACCAGGTGATGCCAACCGGCAGGAAATGGAAGATCGCCTCTCCGAGGAGCCAAAGAAAGCTATGAACACCTGCCCAGAACTGTGACACCTGAATGAGAGTCTGGGTTCCCCCATTCATGAGGTTGATCTCTCCTATTATGTTACGGAATCCAAGAATCAGACCGCCTACGATGATCGCCGGAATCAATGGTGCAAAAATCTCCGCGATATCTGCCACCGCACGCTGCAAAAGGTTTAAATTCCCTTTAGCCTCTTTCTTTACTTCGTCCTTGGATACTCCTTCCACACCGGATACGGATACAAAGTCATTGTAAAAGGACTGTACATCATTTCCAATGATTACCTGAAACTGTCCGGCCTGTGTAAAGGTACCTTTGACACTTGAAAGCGCTTCAATCTGCTTGGTATCCGCTTTTGCCGGATCAACCAGGGCAAAACGCATTCTCGTCATACAGTGGGTCACCGCCCCTATATTTTCCTTTCCCCCCACATACTCTAATAGTTTCCTGGCATCGCTCTCATACTTACCCATATTCATACTCCCTTCATACATGTTTTTGGCGCTCCCAAACTTATACGTTTATTTTGTGATTACACTATAACATATACGTATATCTTTGTCAATATACAGAAAAGATAAATTAACTTGTCCGTCTGCAGACAGGCGACGCCCCATGCGGTATTTGTACGGACCTGATAAGATAGAGTTAAACCGTTATGTCTGGAGTATGTGAGAAGCGCGTTCTTCTCTTCTTTTTATTACAACTTCCGACGGGCAAAATCCACGAACTTAAACTTGTCCGGCCTGTGGCGCGATTCCGTGTACTGGAACAAAGTAGAGTCTTCCAGATACGTATAACTCTTCACCACCACCACCATATCATAACGTCCCATATCAAGGAGCCGGTAATCCTCATCCGTTGCCGTATGGACTGTGATCTCCTTCATGGCAAAGCCGATTTTAAGCCCCTGTTCATTCTCCAGATATTCATAAACAGAATCCTGAGCAGCGCGCAAAGGCAGATTCTCCACGACTTTCCTTGAAAAATAATCCTTATCAATAATGATCTTTTCCCCATCGATTTCCCGGACCCGTTCCAATACAAAGGCCTCATCCTCCGGGCCGATCTGAAGGGCTTCCATCAGCTTTTTATCATTTTTTACAATTTCTAAATTCTCCACAAAGGTTCTGGGCCTGGAATCTGAATAACGGTAGATTTCCTTAAAGCTTGCTATCTCCGATACCGGGAAATTAAACTTGCTCTTATCCAACACCTCAGCGGCCTTTCCCCTGGCTTTGCGGATGCAGCCATCTTCCTCCAAAAGCCCCAGGGCTTTGCGGACAGTATCACGGGATGCACCGTATATCTCCATCAGCTCTCCTTCCGCCGGAAGCTTGTCTCCCGGACGGTATTCCCGCTTTTCTATTTTTTCTAGCAGCTCCTTATAAAGACGCCTGTATTTACTTTCCATAGGCCAATATCCTCACTTTACCTGTCTTTTCCATTGATTTACATATCAGTTTTTATTTTAACATATACGTATACCTTAGTCAAATAATTCGGATTCATACAAAAAATGAGCATACATCCATTTATTTTTTTCACATACACCTTTTCCTATAATAAGTAGAATTAATTATGTAATGGCCCTCTTTCTTTTCTTTCCATATATGGATTGATATGGTAAACTGATTTGAGAGCAACGACAACACAGGAGGACTCAAGTATGCAAATACAATATACAAAAAATTTAAATAACAAAGGCGTCTTAGGCATAATCCGGCGCTTCTGTAATTATATTGATCCACGGCTGACGGAACACGGTTCCCACGTGGCGTACATCATTTCCCGTATGCTGCAGGATACCGGGCAGTATTCCAAGCAGGAGCTTCGGGATATCTGCTTTCTGGCCCAGCTTCATGATATCGGAGCATACAAGACAGAGGAAATCTCCAGGATGCTTCAATTTGAAACCGACGATATTTGGGATCATTCCTTCTACGGATATCTTTTCATACGATATTTTTCTCCCCTTAAGGAATTAGCTCCTGCAGTACTCTTACACCACATCACCTGGAATTTTCTGGAGCAGGGAGATGAACCAAGCACGAAATTAAAAGATCTATCACAAATCCTTCACGTTGCAGATCGCATTGATGTCTCCATGTCACTGGAAAAGCGTTCCTGGGAGGAAACCCTCCAACTGATCATCCAGGGAGCGAATAACGTATTTGCCCCTCACATTGTAGATCTTGCTGCCAGGCTTAACTTTAAAGATTCCATTGAAAATGAATGGAGAAAAGATTCAGAATACTTCGATTTTTTAACCAGCATTCCACTTTCCGAAGAAGAGACTACGGAATATTTGAAAATGCTGGTCTTTATCATTGATTTCAGAAGCCATTACACCGTAACCCATACCATAACCACCACCAGCATCAGCTATGAGCTTGGTAAACTCCTGTCCTTAAATGAGAATCAATTAAACCTGGTACTTTGCGGCTCGCTGCTGCACGATCTGGGTAAAATCGCCATTCCTGTAGAAATTCTTGAGTATCCGGGAAAATTAAGCCAAAAGGCCATGGGAATCATGCGGACCCATGTAAACTTCACGGAGAAAATATTCGGAGGCAGCATTGATAAAACCATTGAGCGCATCGCACTGCGTCATCATGAAAAGCTAAATGGATCCGGATATCCGAAAAAGCTGAAAGCTGAGGATTTAACTACGGAAGAACGCCTCGTGGCCATTGCCGATATCATCAGCGCCTTAACTGGTGCCAGGAGCTATAAGGCTTCCTTTCCAACAGATGACATCCTGTCCATCCTCACCCGGATGAAGAATGACGGCCTCCTGGATGAATCCATCGTTGATCTGGCAACGGAACATCTTTATGATATCCTTGATACCACCTCCATCCGGTGCCAGCCCATATTAAGCATTTATGAAAAGCTGAGAAAAGAATATGAAACTCTGCCTCAATTTGAATCCTACGATGAAAAGCTTCACTTTGCGCTTACCTTAAGAGATCCGGAGCTTATGCCGTCCTGGCCATGAAGCATAAAAAATCCGGCTGGTTCCAGCCGGATTAAAATCATAGACAAATCCAGGGGGAGGATAACAAATAGCTTCAAGCATAATATTTCAAGCTTGAAGCTAACTTCTGCTGCAATCTTTATCCTTCCACCGGGCCGGTTTCTATTTGATACATAGTCTTTTTCTTCTCTTTTAACCATTTACTGTAATCTGAAAAGTTCTTTCCAACGGCGTATACCCATTGGCATAGACCGTATACCCATCACAGTTTATCTCCTCGCCTGAATAATGCCCCTGGAATTCATGCTCACCAAAGCCCGGACCAAGTACCAGTACCTTTTGTTCATCACGTACCGTCAGAAAGCCATCTCTCAGAATCAGACCTTCACCCACTCCCGCCTTAAGACTGAAGGCCGGATGCTCCAGGGTAGTTCCTGCGGGGATGCAAACCTCCAGCCGCATGGGAAGACGGTCCAGCCCCTCCGTCTTAACGGAAAGCTCCAGGCCATGTTCCAACTCACGGATCTCAACCGTGGTTTTCAGCTGGCTGCTTATCTGCTTTTCCCTTTTTGTATGATCCATGTTCCACCAGTCGGAGGTGTCCTGCTTCTCTTTAAACGGCAGGTAATACCAGCCATTTGCCACGGCTTCTACCCTGCATCCGTTCTTCAGCTCCTCTATCTTCTGAGGAATAAAATTGCGAATGTCACAATAGCTCTCTCCAATCTTTACATAAACCATGGTACTTTCGCATTTAAAATACAAAAATGCACTCTTTCCGTTCAGCACCGTATAGGTGTAGGTCTTTTTCTTTACGCGTAATACTCCGGCATGACGGAAAAATTTCCTGTACTCCTCTAAAAAGCCGCATTCTTTAAAGCAATGCTCAAGCATTTCATCATGGTTCATGACAACATGCAGACAGTCCGGAGCCAGGTTTCCCCGCTCCATATTGTCTCGGATGATCTTATGGGCCGCTCCGTCAAACACTGGATTCTCGGCATAACTACATAGAAACAGGTACTGATAAAAATATTTATCCAAATATTCAAGCTTTCCCTTGTCCTGTCTGGTGGAATTCTGGGTAAATATGGTATCGTCCGGATCGATATAAGTCAACATCATGGCCAGATTCCGCTCCATATAACCTAAGAAGTCCTCATCTTTGCTCTCCTCATACATAGCCATCATTGCGCTATTCACCACCGCATTGTAATTACCAGTGGAACGTTCTGCATATTCACCGTCTTCATCCCCATCAATCCCCTCAGACAGATACTGCTGGGCCCGGGCCTTAAGCTTCCTAGAGAATTCCTTCTCTTCAGCAAACAGATTGGCTCCCTGAAGCAAGGCCGCCACTATGGCCCAGCGGTGGTTTGGCGTATGGAAGCCTCCTGTCAGGATCGCCTCCAGTGCACGGTGCATGATGGTCAGATATTTTTTCCGAAGGATTAGGAGCTTCGAATCCCTCTCCACATCATATTTTACCAGCAGCCGGTAGGCTGCGATCAGACGCTTGAAACAGAAAGAGGTATCTGCAGCGGATTTGAAATTACAGGATGGATAATCAAAGCTCCCATCCTCTCTCTGGGTTCTTTCCGCAAAATCCAGTGCCAAATCAATAGAATCATAAAGAGCCTCATGACGGTAAAAGCTGCTATTTCCGTTTAGATATACAGCCACTGCCGTGGTCAACGCATAAATAGTTGGCTTTGCCTCCCAGATATCTCCCCGGATTCCTCCGTACTGCAGGTTTTCCGGATCTTTTACCTGCCCGTCCATAAACTGCCTCGTCCTATATTCTGCACCCTTTAGCAGATGTGCTATATATCGCTTCATAGTCTTCCTCCATCATATTTTGCTTTACTGATTTACTTGTTTATTCTATATTGACCGCTTCAGGAACACCGGTATAATTATGCTGCCGGATCACCATCTTTTATAGTTGATTTTTTAATTTCGGTTATTTTGACGCTTCTAACAGGAACAGGATTGCCATTGCCTGTCCATATGGCATTGGGCGAAGTTCAACATCCTTATAAAACTGTACACTTTCTCTACCCATGGGCGTTCCATAAGATACCTGATGCACCACGCCTTCTGCATCAATGCATTGAAGAACCGGCAAAAGAGCCTTTCTGGCATTTTCTTCATATGACGGATCAATAAGTCCCAGATGGACCGCTTTCAATATTCCATAAGCAAACCCGCAAGTTGCACTTGCCTCCACATAAGACGTACTGTCATTGATTACCGTATGCCACATACCGCTTTCATTCTGGTAGGAGACCAGCGCCTCAATCTGATTTTTCAACACTTCTGTCAAATAATGCTTCACAGCTCCGCTGCATGGAATGATGCCGAATAGCTCCGGAATCGCCATAGTGATCCAGCTGTTTCCTCTTCCCCAGAATGCATTTGAGAAATTATGCCGGCCATGAAATGTCCAGCCATGATACCAGAGACCGCTTTTTCTGTCAGCCAGATATTTCGCATGAAGGAGAAACTGGTATTCCGCTTCATTAATCCATTTTTTATTATCAAGCAGAACTCCCATACGGGCCAGAAATAAAACAGCCATAAACAACGTGTCATCCCACAGCTCCTGCTCGTTTAAAGTATCGGAGGTCAGATGCTGGAATCCGCCTTCCTCTGTCATGGGCAGCTCTTCCACAAGCCACTGCGCCCAGTCCCTGCAGATTTCCATATAGGTCTCATTTCTACTTTTTTCTGCAAGATAGGATAAGGCCAGAAGAGGAGCTGTTGTATTAATGTTGCGTGAAGGCAAACCAATGGAAAGCTGTCTTTCATAATACTTTTCCAGTTTCTCTAAAAGCTCTTTCTCACCGGTTTCTTCATATATTTTCCATAAACCGTACAGTCCTACTCCCTGCGTCCATTCCCAATACCGGTAGAGCTCTGTATTGTCCCCGGATAAGTTATTTTTTTCCATATTTTTTAAGAAGATATCATCTTCATCATAAAGAATCTTTTCAAAGCTTGAAACCAGTAAATCTATTTTTTCTTTTAATTTTTCCATTCCTTTGTCAATCCCTTTCTGCTGCCAGCCAACTTATCGGTCGGTGCACTTTGCAATCTCTACCATATTTTTCCTTTTTTTCAGCTAATGTATTGCATATCTTGTGACCTCTCTGTTATAATACATATCCGAAACATGACCATTTCCCAGAAAGAATAAAGGCGGCTCCTATGACAAATCAAGGTGATACACTGCTTTATAAGAAAAAACATAATATTACCATCAACGATATCCAGCATTCCCTTTATTATTACTTTGACTATGATGAACGTTCCTTCGATATCAACATGCCATTCCAACATTTTCATTCCTTTTTTGAAATCATGATATTAATCAGTCCTCAGGCATGCCATCTGATAGAGGGTCTCCCTTATTCTATCCGTGCAGGTGACCTGGTTCTTCTGCGCCCATCGGTTCTTCACCAGACGGAATATCTGAAAGGAGCCCCCAGCAAACGGCTTATCATCGGATTTTTGTACCCTCCCGAGCTCTGGGGTATGCCGGAAACTTATCAAAAGCTTTTCGAACCATTTTATTCTCCTCTTCCCATATACCGCTTCCCCTCCAAACAACAGCAGCTGATCAACGAAAAGTTAAACCGGATCTACCGCTACTCCTTTCAGAATGAGGAACCGGAATTAAAATCCCTAATTATTCACGGAATGTTTGTAGAGTTTCTTTATACGATTAGGCAGCTGGCACCTTCTAACATCTACATCAATGAACCATTGATGAATGAAGCCTCAAAAAAAATATATACCATTGCCAACTACATTCATAATCATTATTCGGAAGAATTGACTCTGGACTCCCTTTCCAGGGAGTTTTATATCAGTCCTTACTATTTGTCCCATCAGTTTAAAGATGTGACAGGGTACACCCTCACCCAGTACATACAGATGACACGGATCCGAAATGTACAATACCTGCTGTTAAACACCAAAAAGAAGATTTCTGAACTGGCGGAAGAGTGCGGTTTTACAAGCTTCTCTCAATTTAACCGTATCTTTCAAAAATATTGCAGCCAGTCTCCATCTGAATTTCGAAAAGATGGTGGCGGAAACAGTCTTCCAACCATTCTTTAAAATACCATATGGACAGAAAAAGCCCGTTACAGCTTCCCGGCATCATCATTATTCCGATGAAAAAGAGCTGTAACGAGCTTCTTATAGCCTTCCGCCCCGTAAAAGGAATTACTTTATGCTGTCATAATATTCTGCTCTTGCATCAAGAATCTTCTGCAGCCCTGCATTTACAAGGTTGTTGTATTCTGTCTGCTGCATACTGTCGAACTGATCCGGTGAGCAGCTTATCAGTTTGTAAACATATTCAATCATCATGTTTACTACATTCTGTCCGTAATCCGCCTCTGCCTGTGAAATATTAGAGTATACCGGGTAGCGGAATTTGCCTTCAGAGCGTACATCATAGTAATTGGAGAACCAATCCGGAGTTTCCCAATCAACGGACTGATCATTTGCCCATTTGGATACGATAGCATCTTTACTCTTCGTCCATTCCATAGCAAGATTTACAATATTTAAGTCATCACAGGTTCCCGGATACCCTTTACTGGAAAGTTCTTCGCTGGATAATTTAATCGGGACTCCGTTTTCGTCTCTCTTATGCTCTATCGTGTATACAATATTCTCGGCAACTTCCGGATCTGCCTGCCAGTTTAGATATTTCATGCAGGCATCAACCTTTTTCTCACTTGACTTTGGAACCATTACAAACATACCATATCTCGGTTCAAACGGAGTTCGGTAGGAACCGTCGGCCAATTCAAAGCACTGTACCGGTACAAACGTTCTTCCACCTGTACTCTGGTTTAAGATCGTGATGTAATCCCATGGACGCTCTGTGTCATCTAAGAAGAATCCTGCATTGCCTGCAGTTACCTGGGCTTTGTAGATATCTTCAGCCGTATCAGTAGCAAAATCCTTTGCAATAAGTCCCTTGTTGTACAGTTCATTTAATTTTTTCAGACCTGTTACAGTGCCTGGAGCAACTGTCATATAAGACTCGCTGTAAACATAAGCATCCTTGTCGCTTTCAAGGTTTACATAAGAACCCAAGAAATTTAAATAACCCTTCTCCGTATCATTGCGACCGCTCATTGCCCACGGAACTACATTGTCAACACCGCCTGGATTCTTATCCTTTACTGCTTGTAAGTACGCAGTCAATTCCTCTTTTGTCTTCGGAATTTCCATTCCCAGCTTATCCAGCCAGTCCTGACGGATATACGCAGTATGGCGGGGGGCTTCCACACCTCTTTGCTTCATAATTGCAAACTGTTTTCCGTCAATCTGTCCCATATTCTGAGCATCAGAAACAAACTTCTTAATATCTGAGCCATAGGTTTCATACGCCTGTGATAAGTCAGCCAGACCGCCATTCTGTGCAAAGTTATAGTAAATGCTCTGATTGTATGTAAATACGATATCAGGAGCGCTTCCACCGGACATCATGATGTTCAGCTTATCATCCGAAGATGATCTTGGAACAGAAACATATTCCACATTGATATTATACGTTTCCTTCATCTGCTGTTTGATCCATTCCGTCTGGGTGTTGTTTTCTACAGTCGTACCAGGAGCTGCATCACCTCTGTCCCAAACCATAACTTTGATGGTCACTTCCTCTCCATTCTCTCCCGCTGCCGTTGCCCCAGCCTTTGTTTCTGCAGCACCTGCTGCTTTCGCTGCGTCCTTGCCAGTATTGGAACCGCATCCGGTAGCCAGAACTGCTGCTGCAAAAACAGCCATACAGATTTTCAATCCTCTTGCTTTTCTCATGAAAAAACCTCCCTCTCTTCTATTCCCATATTTATTAGTTAATTGGATATTTACAATCGACCCTGCTTGATGAGGTTAAATAATAATCAGCCTTTTACTGCACCAAGCATAATGCCCTTTGTAAAATATTTCTGAATAAACGGATAGGCAATAATCATTGGTGTCATAGAAATCGCGATGCTTGCCGATTTAATGTTATCAGCAACCAGCTGTGATGCAATTCCTTCTTCCTGGGATATCTTAACCGATTCAATCAGCTGTTTTAATACCATCTGAACTGTGTAAAGCTTAGAAGTATTTACATAGTAAAGAACGTCACTCAAACGGTTCCATCTGCCGACTGCATAAAACAGAGCAAGTGTAGCCAATGTGGGGTAAACCAAAGGAATCGCAATTCTGAATAAGGTCTGAATCTCATTGCAGCCATCAATCTTTGCCGCTTCATAAAGTGAGGAGTCTAATCCTTTGAAAGCGGTACACATAATAATCATATTATACGCGCTGAGTGCCTCCGGGATAATCAGAGCCCATACGGTATCAATCAACTTAAAATCTTTCACATTCAAATATTTTGGGATGATTCCCGGATCCAAATACATCGTCAATACAAACAGGGTCATAATGATTGTTCCGCCTTTTAAATTCTTCTTCGAAAGCGGGTATGCCGCCATGATTGTCATGATGACGCACACAACCGTGGATCCCAGCATCAGAAAAACGGAATAAATAAAGGATGAGACGAAACTTCCGCTTCGAAATGCCCTGACGTAAGCTTCCGTTGTAAACTGTACCGGATACAAAAAAACCTTTCCACTCAGAATTGCATCCTTGGAACTGAGGGACATGGATATCACACGGAGGATCGGTATCATCGCAATAATACTGATTGCTACAAAAAAAGTATTCCAGAAAATCTGAAACCTGCGTTCTGTCTTGCTCTTTAATTCCCCCATTACATAATTCCCTCCTCTCCCATTTTTTTGGAAACTTTATTAACCGATAGAATCAGGATAATTCCCACCACTGACTGGAACAATCCAACTGCAGTGGCAAAATCAAAACGTCCTGACTGAAGGCCAACGTTATAAACATAGGTACTAATAACATCTGAAGCACTCTTTACTAAAGTATTTCCCATCATATAAGGACGGTCAAAATCAATTGATACAATTTTTCCAAGCTGCATGATGAGCATGATAGAAATCGTTGGCCTGATCTGAGGTATCGTTACATGAGCAATTCTCTGAAGCCTTGTTGCGCCGTCTATATACGCTGCTTCACCCAAAGACGGATCCGTCGCTGTCAGTGCTGCCAGATAAATGATCAAGGAATAACCCGCTGACTGCCAGACACCTGAAAACCAATACACAAAACGCCAGACAAAGGTCGAACTTAAGAAGTTCACTTCTGCAAATCCTGTTCTACGGATCAGATCATTGACAAGACCACTTACGGAAAAGAGCTGTGTAATAATACCTGAAATAATAACCCAGGAAAGAAAGTTGGGAAGATACAAAATTGTCTGCGTAGCTTTCCTGATATGCGTGTTTCTGATTTCAAACAGGAATACAGCAATAAATACCGGAATCGGAAATCCAATTATTAAATCACCTGCGTTTAATATCAGGGTATTTTTCAATGCATTCCAGAAATCCTTTGAACCGAAGGCCTCCCTAAAGTTCGCAAGTCCAACCCACGGACTGTTCCAGATGCCGGCAAATACATTGAATTTCTTAAATGCAATGATGCCTCCGATCATTGGCTTATAACGGAACAGAAGCATATAAATTACCGGGATCAAAAGCATTAAGTAAAGCTGCCAGGTATTGCGCATATATACTTTAAACGGGATCTTGCGCTCTTTTCCCTTTGCTGTTTTTTCTTTCACAATATCCACCCCCTCTTTCTATTCGTTCCCGTCTTTACCAATTTCTGCCTCCAGTCTTTCTACCAGAGCCAGAAGTTCTTTTGGTTCATGGACGGTATAGTCCGGCGTTTCCCATTCATCAGCCGGAATCATATCATAGCGGGGAGACCAGTCAATGAGAATAGAAGTAATTCCAAAGCGGTTGGCTCCTGCAACATCCTTTTTCACATTGTTTCCTATCATAACCACCCTCTTTTTGTCCTCATCCGTCAGGTGATTCTTCTCCATGGCATCCTGAAACATCCGCCCTGATGGTTTCTGGATCCCGACTATCTCGGAAATTGTCCTGGTATGGAAACAATAACCAAGGCCGTTTTTTTCATAAACATTGGTAAAGGACTGTTCTTCTCCATCTGCCACCATTGCAATGACATAACCTGCTTCGTAAAGGGCTTTTAGAGTCTCCCCTGCACCGGGTATCAGTTCTGCTTGAACTACAATACCATCTTCATTGTGAATTTCGGTGCTTTCGTTAATAATTGTATCTCCACTGTCTGTAAAAATGATTAGTTTTTTGGGCATTTTTGTTAACTCCGTATCATGTTTTGGTGTTTTCTTATTAAAGTTGATAAATTCATTATAATATTTTGGTTACATTGTTGCTATGCGTAATTTGTTTTTATCGAAACTGCCTTAATCGCATTTTTTGCGTTTATGGAATCAGCCGAAGGGTTTTAATCTCAAAAGGAGTAAAATGTAAGAGCATCTCACTGCTATTTTCAAACAGATGAACCGGAACCAATATTCCGCCTTCCAGATTCTCCTCCATGGTTGTTCCCCACGCCTTGCTGATTTTAAAGCCAGCTGTCAGCAAACAGGAGGTATGTTTTCCGAAGGCTTCATAGCATCTTATAACCATATGGTTTTGGCCGTCTTCTGCCATCTTCACCGTCTCCAAAATCACATTTCCTGCTGAGATCCGGAAAAATTCTTTTTCTCCGGTACCTTTCCCCCAAAATGCCAGGGGGCAATTTAACTGCATCCCTTCCCGTACAACTCCGCTTTCTGAAAAATTCCTGCTTTCTATATAGAAAGAATAAGTAAATTCCTGTATACCTTTATCTGCATGCATATCCGGCCATACCGGAGATTTTAACAGAGTCAGTTCTATGGAATTACCATTGGTGCTGACTCCATATTTGGAATCATTGAGTACTGCTGCGGTCCTTCCCGGTTCCGTCATAGCAGTATACCGGTGATTGCACACCTCATAACGGTCTGCATCATAACGACGGTTTTGATGGGTTGGGCGTTTAACATACCCAAACTGGATTTCTTCCAAAGCTTCTTCCGTTCGGATATTAACCGGGAACGCTGCCTTCAGCAGCTTATGAGTTTCCTGCCAGTCAATGACCGTAACAAAATCAATCCGCCTGCTGTTATAAGATAATGTAATTCTCTGCATCAGAGAGGATTGGTGAATCATACGCTTTACCAGAAGCACCACTTTAAGCGGTCCTCTCTCCTCAATGGTGAGCTCCGCCGTATTCCCCAACTCTACCGGTACATTCTTATAGAAGGAACTTATTTCCCAAGCATCATAATCCACATTAATATCCTGATACAGGAAAAACTGGTTTGCAATCCCATCGACATAGTCGGTTTTTGTTTCCTGATCGAAAACACTCCTCACCTGACCAAAACCGTCGACAATAGCCTTAACCAGCCCGTTTTCCAGAACAAACGAACCATCTTTTTCATAGATCCGGCATACCTCTTCTTCTGAAATTCCGGTATAGCCACAGGCAATTTGGTTCTGCCCGCCAAGATCGGTATAGCCGCAGGAAGGAATCTTCACAGGGATCAGCAGCCTGTCTCCGATTTTCTGGGTCACAGGGAATCTTCCGCTCCGAACCAGACGCTCTCCATCTTTGGCCGGAATCTCCGCCAGTTCCTCCCGCTCCCAGGATAAAGAATTGAATATTAAGACACCGTCATCCTCTGATCCTGCAATCTTCGTTCTTGCTTCTCCGTAAAAACCAAGGGCTTTTTCTTTGATAGATTTTAGCGCTTCCCTGGCATCCTCATATACCCTGGTTATGGAGGTTCCGGGAATGATGTCATGGAACTGATGAAAGAGTAGTACTTTCCATAAAGATTCCAGTTCTTTCCTCCGGTTTTCTCCGTTTTCTGCGAAGCATGCAATGGAATTTAAAAGTTCTGCTTCCCGGAGCCGTCGTTCCGTCAGCCGGTTTTCTTTCTTGATCCATGCCTGGGATGTGTAGGTTCCCCTATGCCAGGGCAGGTAGAGTTCCCCTTTGTAAACCTCCGTTACTGAGCCTTCCTCCTCCAGCCTTTGAAAAAACTTAACAGGGCTTTCCATGTAGGTGCGGGGGGCTCCTTCTAAATCCTTTACACGTCCTGCTGCTTCTACCATTTCTCTGGTGGCACCGCCCCCGCCGTCACCGAAACCTAAAGGATAGAGAAAGGAATCAATATTCTCCTGCTGAACACGATCCTCCCGCCATCTCGTGATTAAATCAAGAGGATCCAGCCTGGAATTATTCTCTTTATAAAAATGAGTCAGAATTCTGGTTCCGTCAATTCCTTCCCACCAGAAATTATTATAAGGAAATACATCACAGCCTTTTAATGCCCTGGCTATCTTCTGAGTAGTAAAATAGCGGATTCCACATCCTTTCATGATCTGAGGCAGCTGTCCGTTAAAACCAAAGCAGTCCGGAAGCCAAACCATGACACTTTCTTTTCCCAGCTCTTCCAAAAACCATTTTCTTCCGTATAGGCACTGACGGATCAGGCTCTCTCCAGATACCAGATTCGTATCCGACTCCACATACATCCCGCCTTCCGGTATAAAAGATCCATCCTCAACCTTCTGGAGAAGACGTCCGTACAACTCTGGGTAATTTTCTTTTACATTTTCCATAATGGGGGGTTCACATAAAAGAAATTTGTAATCTTCATATTCATCAGACAAAGCAATTTGTGTAGACAGGGTTCTGGCACATTTTCGTTTCGTTTCCTCCCAGGGCCAGAGCCAGGCAAGATCCAGATGGGATTGTCCAAATATGGTAAACTCCGGTGCAGTTGACCCATTGACACAGGAAAGCAGCGGCGCCAGTTCCTCTCTTGCATTACGAAAGGATTCATCCCGTGCTTCCCGTTCCAGCTCAAAATCTGCCAGAAAGGTAAATTCCAAAAGTCCCTGGTTTACTTTCATAGCTCTTAAAGACTTGGGATCAAGTCCTTCGGAAAGCTTGTAAAGGGTATGTACATCCATGAGAAGCTGAAATGCATCTTCATTCCAGATACCGAAATCCGAAACGCCTATCATTACCTGAAACGGCGGAGGTTCGGGAACTGCTATACGCCAAGAAGGGCATGGTCCGCCTTTTTCCAGTCTTGGCCCATGCCCTGCATAGCTTTCTGCTACCACAAAAAAACGCTCACCTGCTTTCCCACAGCGGGTCAGTGTAATTCCATCATGTTTTAAATCTTTTGAACCTGCTGTTTTTCCATTCACCCAGATCAACATCTCCCCACCTACCTCAGGATGAAGAAAAATCCGTTTTCCCTCCGCCTCTCTGGGCAATACAATCTCTGTCCGAAACCAGCCGTATTCCCATTTGGCTCCCCAGGAAGTGCCCTGTGGCATAGGATAAAACTCCTGCTTTATTGCTTCCTCATAAGTAAAATGCTGTTTCGTCGTAAAGCCGGTAAATGTCACATCATCAAGCTTATGAAACAAGTGGTTTTTCAATTCCTCAATCCATATATTTATCCGTCCCTTTCGTTCTGCTGCAAGTACCATCTACCTATCTCTCCCTTTTATAGTTCAATCATTTTTCCTCATTATACGTTAACTCATTGGCGGGTGACTACGCAATGTTTGTCAAGTTGTCGCAAAACTTTTGCAATTCTTGCAATTTTTCAGCACAAAAAAACAGGGCATGCATTTGTGCATGCCCTGTTCCATCTAGATAAGGTACAAAGTCTTAACTGAATGTCATTGATATTTCAACAGCCACTTATTTATTACTTTACAACTATTCTTACAAATTTTTTCTTACCGCGTTTTACGATCATCCCATCTCCGGAAAACTGTTCTTTTGCAAAAACAGCTTTCACATCGGAAACAGTTTCGCCTTCTACGGTTACTCCTCCCTGTTCCACATTGCGTCTTGCTTCGGAACGGGTAGGAGCCAGACCGGATTTCTGAAGAATGGCCAGGATGTCAATGTTTCCGTCCGTAAAATCTGCCTCTTCCAGCTCACAGGTCGGCATATCTGCCGCATTGCCGCCGGTAAACAGCGCTCTGGCACTCTCTCTTGCTCTTTCCGCTTCTTCTTCCCCATGAACCAGATTGGTCAGCTCATAGGCAAGGATTTCTTTTGCTTCATTTAACTGGCTGCCTTCCCAGCTGTCCATCTCGTTAATCTGCTCGATGGGAAGGAAGGTAAGCATACGCAGGCATTTTAACACATCTGCATCGGCAATGTTTCTCCAGTACTGGAAAAAGTCAAAAGGAGTCGTCTTTTCCGGATCAAGCCATACAGCGCCGGACTGGGTTTTACCCATCTTGTTTCCCTCGGAATTTAATAACAGGGTGATGGTCATTGCATGAGCATCTTTTCCCAGCTTACGGCGGATCAGCTCTGTACCGCCAAGCATATTGCTCCACTGGTCATCTCCTCCAAACTGCATGTTGCAGCCGTAACGGTTGAACAGCTCATAGAAGTCAAAGCTCTGCATGATCATGTAGTTGAATTCCAGGAAGCTTAAGCCTTTTTCCATACGCTGCTTATAGCATTCCGCGGTCAGCATGCGGTTGACGGAAAAATGGGGACCAACCTCTCTGAGGAAATCAATGTAATTTAAGTTAAGAAGCCAGTCTGCATTATTAACCATAAGAGCCTTTCCTTCGGAAAAATCGATAAAACGGCTCATCTGCTTTTTAAAGCAGTCACAGTTATGCTGAATCGTTTCCACTGTCATCACCTGCCGAAGGTCGCTTCTTCCGGAAGGATCTCCAACCATACCGGTTCCGCCTCCGATCAGGGCGATGGGCTTATTGCCTGCCTCCTGAAGGCGCTTCATTAAGCACAGGGCCATAAAATGACCTACGTGAAGGCTGTCGGCCGTGGGATCAAATCCGATGTAGAATATGGCTTTTCCTTCATTTACCATTTTGCTGATTTCTTCTTCATTCGTCACCTGGGCAATCAGGCCGCGGGCTTTCAATTCGTCATAAATTTTCATCATTATTCTCCTTTTTCATAAAAATAAGCCCCGTCCTATCAAAAGGACGAGGCTGAAGTCTCGTGTTACCACCTTAAGTTTATAAACAGCTCACGCTGTTTACCTCTTTGAGTACCTGATGCGATACTCTAGCACAATAACGGGTGCGGGAATCCGTCGCAGCCTACTTGGCATCTTAGCCGTTTGGTGCGAAGCTCAAAGATGTATTCGCAATCCGTATTCCACGCGCCTCTCATCTGCCGGCTGCTTTCTGTGTGGTACATCGTACTGCTACTTGTTCTTATCAACGCTTTTACTTGTTTATGAAGTTATTGACTAGTATATGTTGTTTTGTTTTATTTGTCAAGAGTGGTTTTTTTATTTTTTATCTGTCCGGACATGATCCTATTTTACCCAGGCTCCATTCTCATTAACCCGGTATCCGTCTGGCGTAATCGTATTCATCAGGCATTCTCCTGACTGATTCAGATAATACCATTTGTCATGGACTTTGATCCAGCCCACCGCCATAGATCCGTCAAGGTTCATGTAATACCATGTTCCGTTCCACATCACCCAGTCTGTTTTCATTGCACCGTTCTGGTCCATAAAATACCAGATTCCGCCGACTACATTCCAGCCGGTAGCCATGTGGCCGGTCAGTCCAAAATAGTACCATGTTCCGTTTACCTTTACCCACTCTTCCTTCGGATACGATCCATCCTGTCTTTGGAAGCGCCAGCCTTCTCCATCCTTTTTCCAGCTTCCCTTTGTCTCATCAGACCGGTCTTTTATGCCATAGTCTCTGTCTGAGTCAGAACCGCCGCCGGTATTCTTTCCCGGCTCTGGTTTTGGCTCCGGCTCCGGTTTTGGCTCCGGCTCCGGTTTTGGCTCCGGTTCAGGCTTAGGTTCCGGTTCTGGCTCCGGTTCCGGATCGTTGATTCCCGGCAGATCCGCACCTGCACCTGCCATCCTTATGACACTACCCTCTGCCGGACGAAGGAAATCGCCGAATACGATTCTTCCATTAACTCTGCTAAAGCACTCCGCCGGATTTAGGGAAAGGAAGTTATCGGCTGTTATGGCATTCATTCCTTTCTGATAAAAATAATTATTGCTTATTTCTCTGGCTGCAATTTTATCATCGTATACTTTATCAAGGGAGGCACTGTAGGATGCGGTACGATATGATACATTATTTACCACAGTGCCGTCGGCTGTTAAATTTCCGTCTGAATCTGTCTTATAAGGACTTGGGCGCATGATGATGTTAAAACGCCGGTTATCAAAGGAGGTATTATTTTCGATGGTCAGTTCTCCCGGATTAAAATTATCTGTAATTCCATCCAGATTATTGTGGAATGCCACACTGTTTCTTAAGATGCTACTGACCTCCCGGCCTTCTCCTCCCAGCTTGAATCCATTGTTCCCATTATTGTATGCCACACAATTTTCAATAATGGTCCTTCCGTTGGGGCCGTCGGACAAGGTATTGTACAGATCCCAGCCATCATCCGCATTATCATGAGACACGCAGTTTATAAAGCGGTTATCATCGCCGGAACAGGATTTTGAGGCAAATCCGTCGGCATTGATCCTTGAGCCGTCAATGTTTTCATAAGACTCACAGTTTTCAATCAGGTTATAGGAGGGCCACAATGTCCTGCTGCCCCGTGACTTTGTGATCGTAAGGCCTGCATCACTGGAAGTGTTGTGGATCAGGGAATCTTTCATCACATTGTGACTTCCGTGAATCATCACGCCTCTGCTTCCTTCCACATTCTTACCGTCCACATCAAGACCTGTTACATCCCAGTAATCGGAATCCAGAACAAAGATCTTTCCGCTTCCTGCTATTTTTACCGCGCCTCTTGCAGTCAGTGCTTTCCTGGCATTTTTATTTCCGGACGAACTCATGGGAATCTGGAACGGTCCGTACGTTCCTTCTGCCATGTAGATCGTTCCGCCGGGAACCAGTCTGCTTATCGCTGACTCCATAGACATGGGCGCCTCCATAGTTCCGGCTCCGTATTCACTTCCGTCAGGAGCTGCATATAAATCATTCCCATAGCTTTCCTTTTTCACGCGGAAGGTCTGCACCTTCTCTTTTCCCGCATCAGCACCTTCGTTTGGTACAAAGCCCAACTTGAATTCTGCCTCATCTCCTGTGATAACAGCCGGGCAATTGAACTGGACCCCTCCTGTGACTTCCTTATTTGCCGCAATGACCGCTCCGTCCTGGCTTACAGTCATACGGCCGGACTGATTGGTAAGAGCCTGAACCGTATAAGCAGAGCGATTGGTATAGGCGGCAGATGCCACATAAAGTGACGCAGATTCATCGTCTGGAGCAATATAAGCCGGTGACTCATCTGCCTTTTCTACATCGCTTAACACCAAGGAGATATTTTTCACCGACATACGGGCATTTCTTGCGGCAAAGAATCCCACGTACATGATATCTTTATCCAGATGAGCCACAATGTTGGGGGTAACATTTTTATCCGTAAAGGTATAGGTGCTGACCACATTTCCCTCTTCATCAAGATGAGAAGCCTTAAACCCTTCATCCGTCCGCTCCAGACGTAGCATCATCTGGGTCCCATAGAAATTGGACGAATAGGGGGCATCTTCCGGCGCATATTTTTTATCTGCTTTTGATACGGACTTTTCAAAGGTTGCCGTTGTTTTTACGGACTTAAGATTTCCTGCCGGGCTATTGACACCATAGCGGGCTGCCGCCAGTAAGTTTAAATCCGCATTCAGGGTTTTTCCCGCTGATCCTGCATGAAGTATTACCATATTTGAAGCAGCCGGATATTCCTCATAACCTTCTTCTAAGGGGTCCTTTCTGGGAGAGCCGTTTATATCGCGGACCATAAGGCCTGCGCCCTCCTGCTGGTTTGGATTGGTCCCATTCTCCGGTCCCATTTGCTCTACGATGACATCTGCGGTCAGACTGAAATTCTTATTGGCAGGTACCTCTGCATAATAAAAGGTTAAACCGTCATGTCCTGCCTGCAGCTTTCCGCCTCTTGATTCAATGACAACATCCTGTACCGGTCTTCCTTCCATACCCAGGGGTTCACCGGAACCTACCGGCCAGGTGCAGTTGACTCCCACTTTATTGTCCAGTACATTGGAACTGAAGTTCAAATCTGTGGATTGTCCAAATGCCGAGGATCTCCAGAGAACTTCCTCTTCCGGTCCGTTCCAGCTTCCTGCCGGGCCGCTGTTGGTCCAATGGAACGGGCCGCTTCCATTCAGGGCTTTCCACCAGCCGTCTGCTGCTTCTACACGGAATGTGTGATGCTCCGCCGGATCCAGTCCTGACACCGCAAAGGACGTATCCTTCGTGGTATAAGCGCCGTTGACATGATTAAAGTAATCCCCTTCAGTTGTATAAACGGGCTTTCCATCTGCATAAACACGGTATGCGTAAATACCTGATTCGTCCTCCGGTTCGTTCCATGAAAGGATGAAATCATTGCCGGATAAGGATACCTTTAATCCACTGCTTTTCCATACCGGCGCAAGGTAATCGTAAGCCCTGGTTGTTTTTACGGTTTCTTCCTCGTACTCATAAATCTGCTCCGAGTCCGTAAACGCCTCCAGATATACATCGTTTCTGTCCTCCAGCATACGGCCGACGGTCATGCTGATCTCTTCCGCTTCTGGTTTCTCAAGCTGGTAATTATAAACGGTAGCCGCAAGTTCGCCGTTTACATAGGCACGATAACCCCGTATTCTGGAATCCGCTGCCTTCGCGGATTTGAATTTGGCAGTTCCCCAGGTGTACCCAATTCCGCTGAAGGCGATTTTACCATCTGCCGGTTCTTTGACTTCCGGGTCTTCTCCTCCTGATGTGGTCCAGTCATATAGGAGCCCCAGCACCTTATTTCCCGGAGCATCGACTGCATATACTTTAAACACATAAGTCATGTCAGGGGAAAGTCCACCCAATTCACAGGAAGTACCGGTCACAGGCTTGGTTACATCGATCAATTCATCATTTAAGTACGTCTCAACAATATAGCCTGTGATACCACCGATGCCGGTCTCCTGTTCCCCGTCTTCAGCCGCAGGCCATTTTAGTTTCACTCTTCGTTCCGATCCGTTTCTTGAGGCCTCGGACGCACTGGCGACCGTCAGAACATCATCCGACCATACCGGCTTTGCCATGGCATCGTAGGAAACAGTGGACTGAGTCGTGGTTCCCGTAAAGCTTAAGTCATTGCAGAATTTTACGGATCCCCATGCCTTGTAATCAGAAGCTGCCGCGTCATTGTCTTTTTTCTCAATTCCCCTCCAGTTCATGGCCACATTGTGGAAGACGGCATTGGAAACACCCGCCAGCGATTCCGAGCTTTTTGCCAGCGACGGTTCAATGTTAGTAAACGTAATATCCTGGAAATACAAATCATGGTGGGTATGCCATGGCTGGAACATCTTACCATAATCCACAGATGCCGTTATTTCGAACGTATTCTTTGTAATGGTATCAGCCGTAATATTGTACGCGTCAATCTCATGGAACTCCGCCGGTTTGTCTGCCGGTTCTACCGTTACGGCCTGATTGGCGTCGGAGTAGGAGGTACTAAACGTAAATACCTGTTGGGCATCCCCTACGGCGCAGTCGCGGATCAGAATATCAGATACCCCGCCGCCGTTTACAGGAGCGCTTTTGAAGCGGAATGGCATATCACTGTGGTTTAATACATTGTCCTCCACCAGGATCTTACCAATGCCTGCACCAGTGTGGCTGCCTGCCGCAATGGCACCTCCATGGCATTCACGGAGGAAATTATTAAAGGTCCAGATATTGCTTGAAGGCCTCTGATCCGTATCCTGCACGCCCTTGCCCATACCGGTGGCAAAATTAACCGCATCATCGCCTGTGTCGAAGAAATTGTTAAAAACCATTGCATCCTGGGTATTGCCAAGCTCAATTCCATCCCCATTGTTTGCATCGTATGTAATGTACTTTACATTTTCAGAAACTACATGTTCACTGTCAAGGACCGCAATGGTATGGTTTGCAGGATTTTCTACTGTGATTCCTTCGATATAGACTCCATTCACTCCCCGGAGAACGATCAGATTTGGCCTCATGGCATAAGCTTCACTGTCGTTAAGTCCCTTTCCTTTTCCCATATCATAGGCACTCTTTGCCAATATACCAAAATTGCTGCTTCCGGAAACCTTGCTGTTGCTTCCTGCCACCCAGTTCTTCAGCGCATATTTTTGAAGCTCTGCTTTTGTCCAGTCAGGATCACCGCTTTGTCTTTTCTGAAACGCCGGGGAATAGCCGTCTCCGCTAATGGTGCTGCCGGAACCATATTTCCACCCGTTTCCATAAACCGTACCTTTTCCCACAATACGGATATTTTCAAACAAACCGTTTTCATCTGCGCTGTAGGCATTGATCAGGGCCCAGGACCTGGTATCGGTAGAATAAGGGTATAAAAGATAATTCTGGTCATAGTGGCCCACATTAGGCGAACCAAAGAGAACCGCTCCCTCTTCCAGTTCCAGAGTCATGTTGCTCTTTAAATACAGAGAACCGGACATATAGATCCCTGACGGAATCACTACCTTTCCGCCTTCATTGCAAGCATCAATGGCGCTCTGGATTGCCTTTGTATTATTTACTATAAAGGCATCTGTTTCCTCACCGCTGGAGGTGAAGCCTGATTCTACCGGCTCCGCTCCATAATCCCGGATATCGAATACTTCCGGCGTACCAGTCGTAGACCAGACGACAGAGGCCTTGTCCCCAAGCTCTGTCCCAGCTGCATCCACAGCCACAACGGAAAAAGTATAACTGGTATCCGGTGAGAGACCGTCCGCCCGGAAGGTATGGATATCTGTCTTTACCATATCTATCCCCTGGGCATCGTAATAACCATAAAATGCGTTCATATATGTATGGGCCCAGTCCGCATGCTCCGCGAAATTACTTCTTGCGTCTCCTATCTTTACCTCATCACAATATACATTGTAATTTGCCACATCCCCGTAATTCTCCGGCTTGTCCCAAACCAGAGTCATGGATGTATCATCATAAGCCAGCTTAAGTACTCTTACATTTGTTACATCATAGCTTCCTTCCGATCTGCTGTAACGGCTCTCACCCGTCAGTGAAAGCTCTGCATTGGATGGAGAGGCAGCCGCAACCGATGGCGTAGCCACAGTCTCCAGCACGGAGACCTCCCCGTATGCCTGGGAAGCATCGGCACTAGATGGCGTGGCCGCCGCGTTGGACGGCGTTGCTTCCTTAATGCCATCCAGAGCTGAGGACAACTCTGCATAAGCAGTCCCCCCACCGGATGCTCCAAACTGGGGCAGCATTGCCACGGCAAGGAATACAGCTAATGCCTTCCTGTACCGCTTTAATAAAGCATTCATATTTGTTCCCTCCCAAATGGTAGTGTAAGCGCTTACACATAAATATTACAGCGAAGAAAATTATTAATCAACTACTTCTTTCCTATCATTCCAAACTTTGTAAATAAATCCCAACTTATATTAGTATTTATCACTAAAATATCTAGGTTTAACCAAAATTTTGCTAATGCTTTTTTATATATTTCTCAATTTCTTTTGGTTATTATTATGGGTTTAATACATGGTTAAGCGCTTACATCATTCGACATTTTTTTTATTTTAAAGATGACCGTTCCGATTTTCTGCGACCGCCCGACTAAATCCACCACGATGTCAAATATATAAAAAAAGACTAAAAGACGAGGCTTCTCATTATCTTCACAATTATGGTATAATCATTTTATAAGGTATGGATAATATCAAGTTATGGATAATATTGTTTTCGGAGGTCTTTATATGATAGAAAAATTGGCCTGCAAGCTGGGACGCAATGATGAAATACCAAATATTGAATTGGCTGAATATCTGTGTCATCACAATGATTCTGCCGGAATTAGGGAAATAGTTGACGGATTCAAAGGTACAGATAGAGCAGTTGCCAATGACTGTATTAAGGTATTGTATGAAATAGGTGAAAGAAACCCAAAATTGATTTCTGATTACGCAAATGAATTTATTTCCTGTCTGTGCTCAAAAAACAATCGATTGGTATGGGGAAGTATGATGGCATTAGCTAAGATAGCGGAGTATGCTTCTCAACCTATTTTTGAAAAATTATCAGAAATTAAATCGGCTTATGAAGAAGGAAGCGTTATCACTGTTGACAACAGCATAAGCGTATTTGCAAAATTGTGCAAAGCTAACGGCAGCTATGCGGAAACAGTCTTCCCAATAATCATAAACCATTTTCAAAAATGCAAACCCAGAGAGGTGCCCCAACATGCTGAACGGGCGGCAATCTGCTTTAATAGTGAAAATGCAAGTGATTTTATTAAAGTTTTAGAAGAACGGAGATCCGGCTTAACACCGCCTCAGCAAGCTCGTATCAATAAATTGCTGAAAAAACTTCATGCCCTGCAGCAATAACACACTGCTCCGTAAAAAAAGGAAGTTTAAACATTACTATATCAAAAAAGAGTATCATTATGAAACTGGTAATTTACCGGGAGGAAACCTATGATCACTTTAACTAACAAACAGGCAAGGCATTTTATGCTTCTCAAACACGGGCTGCTGGGCGATTACAAATTTAACGGGAAACAGGGCACCTTTGATTTTGTGCGCCAGACAGGCTGTATTCAATTTGATCCGGTTGATTCCTGCGGAAAGAATGCGGAACTTACCCTGCAGTCCCGTGTCAAAGGCTTTACAAAGCAAACACTTTACGAGCTGTTGTATAATGACCGAATGCTTGTGGATTATCCTGATAAAAATCTTTCCATCATTCCCACAGAAGACTGGCCGTATTTCGAACGTTATCGGAATGCTGCACGAGAAGGCGGACGGCGTTTCAAAGAACTGAAGGAGTTGGAGGCAAACACGAAAGATTACATCCAGGCAAACGGAGCGGTCGGCTCTGACAGCCTGCCCATAAAGGGCAGTATACACTGGCACTCTTCCATTCATTGGAGCGGTAATTGGAGCGGCGATACCAATGCGTCACGGGCGGTACTGGAGCAGTTATATTCTACCGGTGAGCTGATCATTCATCATAAGAAAGGTTCAAGAAAGTATTACGACCTCACCCATAAGTATTTGCCTGCCGAACTCCTCGACATTCCTGACCCGCTGCCGGATGAATTTGAACATCAAAAATGGCGTATTCTTCGGCGGATAGGCGCAGTAGGGCTTCTATGGAATCGTCCTTCCGATGCTTGGTTAAATATTTGGGGGCTTAAGACTCCTCAAAGAACTGAAATGTTCAAAGAATTGCTTGACGAAGGGAAAATTCTGCAAGTCAGTGTAGAAGGCATAAAGGATATTCTTTTCTGCCAGGCAGAGGATTTTTTACTTATAGAAACGGTATTAAAAGCCGATACCTTTAAACCCCGCTGTGAACTGATTGCACCGCTTGACTGCATGATGTGGGACAGAAAGCTGATCCGTGCATTATTTGGCTTTGAATACACCTGGGAAATCTATACTCCGGCTGACAAACGTAAATATGGCTTTTATGTTTTACCGATGCTTTATGGCAGCAGTTTTATCGGACGTGTGGAAGCAGTCGCTGACATAAAGAAGAGTACACTGGTTGTAAAAAACATCTGGTATGAAGATGGAATCAGGCAAACAAAGAAGCTTCAGGCAGCCGTTAACGGCTGTATGAAACGGTTCGCTAAATTTAATGAGTGTGATGTGATTGATTATGCATATCTGGAGGCATGACAGACAACATTTATATCTCAATGCCGGCGTCTGGATACCTGGCAAAGAAATCGTAGATTACCAAAAATGAGGATGCATGCAAAGGACCCCGTTGCATGTATCCTCATTTTTATTATTAAGTATCATATGGCTGATAAGCTTAAAATCTATTAAACATCTTTATATCTTTTATAAGTTTTTATAGAAAAAATTGCCAAACCCATCAAAGTGGCAAAATACGGTATTGTTTTTACCAAATCAGACGGTAACCCCATGGATGCAGCTACATTGGAAAACGCATCTGCTATACCAAATAATACAGAAACAGCCGCAGAACCTATAGCAGTCTGTCTGCCCATTGCTTCTGCCGCCAGGGCAATCCAGCCTCTGCCACTCACCATATCTCTGGAAAACCATGATACATATCCCATAGACATGAATGCGCCGCCAAATCCACACATGATACCGCTTAGCAGTAAGGCGGTTGCCTGTGTTTTAACCACACTGATGCCAACGGATTCCGCTGCTGTTTTCTTCTCACCGACCGCACGTATATGGTAACCAAGAGCGGTTCCTTTTAATAGAAAATAAGTAAAAATAACAGAGAATATGGAAAGATAAGTCAAAACATTATGTCCTGAAAGAATACTTCCTAAAACAGGAATATTCTCAATGACCGGAATTCGAAGAACAGGCAGGGTCTTACTGGCTAATGCCACACTGGTTCCTTTATCATGAGCTGTCAGATAAAGGAAAAACACGGTTCCGCCGCTGGCCAGACTATTAATTGCTATGCCCCCTAATATAATATTTGTTTTATAATACAGTGTAAAAAAAGCTAATATTCCGGTAAAAAAAACAGCTGCGGCCAAGGCCATTAATAAACCGATAAAAGCACTTTGAGTTAAAAAGCTAAAATACATTCCTGCAAATGCTGCAATCAGCATTAAACCCTCCAGGGCAATATTGGGTACCCCCGCCACATCGGAAATAACCGCTCCCATTGACGCAAAGAGCAAAGGAGTTGTAACTCTGAAAACTGAATATACAAAATCACTTGTGAATATTGAATTAGAAAACTCCCTCATTTTTAACCTCCCCGATTTTCACATCCTTTTCAATCCAGGCTTGCTTATACTTATGCAAAAATTTTTCGGCAGATATTAACAGAATAATCAGGCTCTGTAAAATTGCAATCATTTCTGTGGGCACATCTGCAAAACGATTTACCAGATCCGCTCCGACCCTTAAATATCCCACAAATAGAGCTGCACCAACGACTCCGAAGGGATTGTTATTTGCCAGCATTGCAATCATAGCTCCATCAAACCCATAACCAGGAAGTGCGGTCCATTCGAACCTCTTATGCAATCCCAGACATTCCACAATCCCACCGCATCCGGCGACCGCACCTGCAATTACGTGTACGAGAATAATTACCTTTGTTACGCGAATACCTGAATATTTCGCAAAACGGATGTTAGTTCCCGTAGCCCGCACTTCGTATCCGCCTTTTGTTTTATACAGAAAGATATAAATAATGACGACACACAAGATTGCTATTATAAGGCCCAGATGGACTCTTGTTCCGCTTATGACCGTCGGCAGCAATGCCGCTTTACGATACTTATAGGATACCAGCGATGACACGGAAGGATCACGCATAATATTGTTTAAAATATAACAACCGATTCCGTAAGCAATATTATTCATCATCAGGGAAGTGACCATTTCATTTGCACCGTATTTTGCTTTTAGAACGCCAGGTACCAGCATGACCAAAATTCCGGTAGCCGCCCCTGCGGCTATACAGACAAACGGAAATATATAAAAGGGAAGCTGGAACCAGATAGCGACCAGAGAGCCTGCAATTCCGGACATAAAGAATACTCCTTCGCCCCCAAGATTAAATAAACCTGCTTGAAACAGCAGCGCCATAGAAAGTCCTGAAAAAATAAGAGGAATTGCAGTTTCTACTATATTCCCCAAATATCTTCTGGAAGAAAGTGGTTGTACGAGAAATATTTTAATGGATTCAACGGGTTGATCGCTTACAAATAGGATGATGATGAACGCAACCAGCATTGCAGCAATCATGGAAACCGCTGTTCTTAGCATGTTAAAGGTTCTTTCTCTGCTCATTCCTGGTTTACCGCCTTTCTGACCTGTTCCGCCCCGTGTCTTTTGATTCCCAGCATATAAAGGCCCAGCTTTTCTTCATCCAGTCCCTCTGTATGATCAAAGTAAGCGACGATTTCTCCTTCATACATGACAGCGACAACATCTGATAATTTCAATACCTCACTTAAATCCGCTGATATTAAAAGTACTGCACAGCCCTTTTCGCTGAGTTCCACTATTTTCTTATGAATAATGTGTGCGGCGCCAATGTCCACTCCTCTAGTCGGCTGTTCAGCAATCAGTATATTAGGCTCATCTCCACATTCCCTTGCAACTACTACCTTCTGCATATTTCCGCCTGAAAGCATTCCTACTGGCTGGTGCCCGCCGGTACATCGTATTTCATAGCTCTTAATGTTTCTTTCAACAAATGCGTGAATATTCTTGAAATTTAAAAAACCGTGATTGCTGAATATCTTTGAACTCAAACGATTGGATATCATATTTTCCCTGATGGATTCACTTGCTGATACTCCCTGATCAAGCCTGTCTTCCGGAATATAACCGAACTTTGTTTTTCTGATGTCAGAAACCTCATAGTTTTCTATATTTCTCCCCTCAAACAGAATCTTTCCTTCCTGAATGCGTTTGCGCTTTGTCATTAAATCCACCAATTCTGCCTGACCGTTTCCCTGAACTCCTGCTATGCCAAAAATCATGCCGCTTTTGACTCCAAAGGAAATATCTTTAAGGACCTGTACGCCGCTTTTATCTCTATAGGAAATTTCGTCTGCATTAATATATATTTTTCCAAAATCTCTTTTTTCCTTTGCTATCGATGTATCCATTTCACATCCTATGATCAGATTCGAGATTTCCTGTTCTGTAACATGTTCACATTCATAGGTTCCTATCGTCTTTCCGCTTCTCATTACGGTAATCCGATCTGATATCTGCTTGATCTCCGGTATTTTATGTGATATGAAAACAATCGTATGCCCTTGCTGCTTCAAATTTTCCAACTCATCAAATAACTGCTTTGTTTCCTGCGGTGCCAAAACTGCTGTCGGCTCGTCTAAAATGAGTATTTCGGCGCCTCGTGCCAATGCTTTTAATATTTCCACTTTTTGCTTCACGCCTACCGGAAGATTCTTTGTTATTTCTTTTGGATTAACCTTAAGATTGTATTTCTGACTTATTTCATCGGTAAACCGCTCCGCCTCCTCCTTATTTACGAACAGATATTTCTGGGGTTCCATTCCTAAAACAATGTTTTGAGCAACAGAAAAGGAATCCACCAGCATAAAATGCTGATGTACCATTCCAATCCCTTCCCCAATGGCCTCCTTTGAACTGGAAAAGCTTACCGGTTTCCCTTTTAAGATCATACTCCCCCGGGATGGAGCCTCCATCCCGAACAGGATTTTCATTAATGTGGACTTTCCCGCACCGTTTTCTCCCACTAATGCATGTATTTCCCCCTTTTTTAAATTAAAAGACACATCAGAATTCGCCACAACGCCATTCCCATACACTTTGGCAATGTTATTCATCTCTAATATATAATCACCCATATTGTTCACCTTTTCTTTATCCGAACGCTTTTATCGCAATCCGCCCGCTGCTTGCTCATAAGCAAATGCTGCTTTACGGTTCAAATACTACGGGCGCACATCATCCCTTATCTTGCTCACTTCTTCTGTTGTCAGTCCGGTCGGATCGGTCAGTTTGACTTCTCCATTTATTACTTTATTTTTTAACTCCTTTATCTGCTCTCTTGCAGCTTGTGTCATTAACTTTTCATAGAACTCATTTTCTGCAATTCCCACTGCCCCTTCTTTAATTCCGTAAAAACCTTTGCTTCCATATTTCACTTCGGCATCCATGGCCTGCCGTACGATTGTAACCGCATTTTCAGGAATGTTTTTGATCGCAGACGTGATGATTACATTCGCCATATCCGGACGGGAATCTTTTAACGACTCTGCTTGGTCGGAATCAACTCCAATGACAAATTTCCCTTTCTCTACTGCCCCGTCAATGACTCCAATACCTGACTGTCCCGCCGCCGCAAAAATAACTGATATTCCTGAATTGTAGAGAATCAGTGCATTTTCTTTTCCTTTTGCAGTATCTGTAAAATTGCCCACATAGGATGCAGCAACCTTTATATCCGGATTAATTTCTAAAGCCCCTTCAATATATCCCACTAAGAATTCATTGATTCCCGGGATATCCATTCCTCCCACAAAGCCAATGAACCCTTCATTCAGTTCTTTTGCTTTTAATGCCGCTGCTGCGCCAGCCAGATAGCTCATCTCATTATTCTTCGGAGCCATAATATATACGTTGGAAGGGATCTCTTCCATTTGTCCGTCTAAATTGATAAACTTTTGTTCCGGATACTCTTCTGCCGCCTGTGTCAGTGCATCATCCCCGTTACTGGATACGGTAAGTATGAGATCATACCCCTTCTCACATAAATCCACATAAGCTGAATAATATTTCGAGGCATCACGTCCGGCTTCCACATAGTCTACCTTCATGCCAAACTCTTTTTCTAAAAGGCCGATTGCTTCAAAGGATGCGTCAAAAAAGGATTTATCACCTAAATTACCCGGTATCATCAAAGCCACCTTATAATCGGCTGAAGTTCCATCAAACGTTTCACCGGTCGTTTTCGCAGAATTGTTACCAGCCTCCTTTTCCGGTTCCGGTGCAGAGCAGCCCGTAAATAATGTACTCATCGATAAACACATTGCCAAAATCAAAGCTATTTTCTTTTTCATGATCGTACCTCCTGATTTTAATAAATTCTCTCTTTTACAATGCTTCTAAATTTTTCTACATCAATCAATTCCGCATATTTAAAATCCTTCTCAACTTCCACATGCAGGTCATAGGCATTTGTTTTAAATACGATTGCACCTCTTGTATTTTCTCCGGAAAGTTCCACATTAAAATCATTCTGCCTTAAGCTCACAACCGTCGGATCCAAAAGATATGCTATCAGCAATGCATCATGAAAGGTGACGGGATATCCCGTCTTTTCCCGGAAGATTTCTGCTCCTCTCCTGTAATATTGCATCCTTTCGTTTCCCGGCGGGCATAACTTCTCCAAAAGCTCTTCTGAGATTCTGCAGTATTTTGTGACATCAAGTCCAAACATTGTCAGATGCTCTGCGTAGTCCATAACAATTCTTGCCGCCTCCGGATCACATCGGATGTTCCATTCCGGGGCGCTGCTTGAGAAAACACCTCCCATGGCTATGATATTTGTCTGCTTCATGATGTCCGGAGCTTCATAAAAAGCCTTTGCAAGATTGGTCATGGCACCCATTTCTACAATTGTAAGATCAGGGTTTTCTTTTACCTTCTGAATTATGAATTCCGCTCCGTTCATCTCCTGATATACCGGATACTTCCTCCCTTTTCTCAGAATCTCATATTGAATTGGATCTTCTTCAAAATCAGGTCTTTCTATAAGGGGGATACTGTAACCTGCACATACTTCAATTCCTTTTTTTCCATATTGCTCACATAGATCCAGTACCATTTCCGCCCTTTTATAGGTGTTGTGATAAACAGTTGTAATTCCGACAATCTCAAATTCCGTTGAATTCAGCGCCATGATCAGCGCAGCGGCATCATCTGTATCATCGCCCAGGTCTGTATCAATCAGAATTCTTTTTCCAGTATTATTGGACATACCTCATACTCCTCATTAATTTACAAAAATATTTTTGTTTCGTACTGTACGTGATGATTATATGGTAAATTTGCTATTTCAGTAAAGGTCATATGGCTTTTCCTTTCCGGATTCCAATAAAAAAATTGCCACAAATCGCTTTTCATTCCAAGCAATTTGCGGCAATTTTACCGAATCCACAAGTTATCAAATAAGATATCATACTTTTCTTTTGTAATAATTAACTTTTTACGTATTGAATTTATTTCTTCTCTGTCCTTCAGCTTACGGAGGCTTCTTCCCACAGTCCGGAGGCTGATGCCCACACTATTTGCAATATCCTGGTATTCTGCTTCTACAGTTACTGTATCAGTTGTTTCTTTTTTATGTGCATCATAATAATTAACTAAATAGTACCGTACCCGGTCCAATCCATCTAAATAATAAAAGATACCGTCATTCCCCGATCGTTTATATAAATCATCTGATACCAATGCCAGGCAGCGTCTTAACATATCGATATGATTCATTACATATGCATAGATAGCCGCAGACTCCATTCTGACGGCTTTAACCTCCGTCATACTGATAATAGTTGCAACATATGCATCTTTACGCGCAAAAAGTTCAAGCAAACCGATACTTCCATTATTTTTATCTATCTGGAAATAGTTATATTCATTACCATCAGAATAATTTCTCGTTCCTAAAGCAATTCCCTCTTTAATAAAATAGATATATTGGGGAAATTCTCCTTGGGATACGATAAATTGTTTTGGCGCATAGGTGATCAATTCTCCTCTGCTCTTCATCTCATCTGGCAGTACAGAATAATTGAACTCTATTTCCTTCTCGTATTTCTCCCACTCCTTCTTCAAGTCCATGAAATTACCTCTGAATTACTCTACATATATTTAGTTAGCAGATGGAGCTTCATATAACCCATTATAACCTCACAAAAGTTGATGGCTACGTAGGTTTTAACGTATTCCACCCTTATAAGTCTACGTGAATTATTATAGCTGATACGCAAATTGGTGTCAACTTTAGGAAATTTTGATCTTACCCTCTTGTTGTTGAAATGCTTCTTTCTTTTTATCATCTGTAGCTTCGGCACAAACATTCAACGTCACTTCAAAAGGGGGTGTTTTAGACCTTTCCGAATTCACCTAGATATTTTGGAATTTATTTTTATTATTTTTGTCGAAAAATTTGAGCTGTTAAAATTAAACTAGTTACATTAAATGATAAAGTAAACAGACACACTGTAGTATTATAGTTAATTGAAAATGGTGTCAACATCATAAGGCTTGTTGCAATATAACTGATAGGCACTGAAAATAATGATAGAAGTACATGCGGTAAATATTTTTTCATTTTACCAACCTCTAACGCCGCCCGAAGCATAATATTCTACATACTTCGTAACATCGTAATTATGATAGTTTCCACTAATTTCTTTAATTGAAACAATAAAGGAAGTGTTTACAGCAACAGTGCGATTGCTGTCCAAGTATTCGTACTGCCAATGTACATTATTGACACCAGTATAGTTAACATGTGGAGTAACTAAGAAATCATGCACTTTCGAAAAACGTAGCGCCTCAAACTCTTCTTGAGAATCTACTTCCAATACTATTCCTTCTGGCTCAGCAGTGATTGAATGTGTTTCAAAATTTGGCATCTCTTTGGCAAAAGCTACGTTAAATAGAGAAAAAGATAATATGACAGATAAAAATACTGCACTAATTTTATACATTAATTCTCCTTTCCAACATCGTTATTTATTCTATACGTAAACTTGAAAGTTTTTCAAGTTCTCTTTTCATAGAACCTATTTTAGCTACTAATTCATTGTAAGAATCCTATCTTATAAATCTAAATAGTGACATCTTTGGATTTTTACAGTGCCCCAAATAGTCCAATGGAATCACCTCTTTCTACTAAAACAGTTAATAATATATAATTGCCCTATTTCTTCGAACATAAAATTCACTATCCCAAAAGACAATCATACTCCATCAACAAAACCAGCTTTTATTGTTTAATCAAATAAAAAAGCGACCATTGGTGTATTGGAAAATTAGCACTTGTAATAAGACCACAAGCACATATCCAATCAACTACCAACGACCGCTTACTGCTATCGAATTTCATTGATGTTAAAATTAATCACAGTTTAAATGATAAACAAGGATAATTAATATTCATTATTCTATGCATAACGTTAATAATAACGCTCCTTAATTATCATTCTTTACTTGACACTTATATTATACCAAAATATTTCCCCAATAAATGTTTTTGTAATTGACGTTGCATTTTTCTGCCTAAGCGTTGATTATTTTTATTTATTAAAATTCCGACTCTAATACTACAATTTCCGTCATTTTATAACTGATCTTTATTACCACAATGGCGGCGGCACGTTTTTCCGGATTGCCGGACTTAAAAATACCAGAACCCACAAACACACCTTCCGCTCCCAACTGCATCATCAGTGCGGCATCAGCAGGAGCCGCCACGCCTCCGGCGGCAAAGTTCACAACAGGAAGTTTGCCGTTTTGTGCCACCCATTTCACCAGATCCAATGGGGAAGCCAGTTGCTTAGCGGCTTCAAATAATTCTTCCGACGGAGAAAGCACTTCGCTTTCGTCTATGGGCAGATTCATATCCCATCCTATCCGACAATGCCACAACCAGCCCATCTACTACAGCAATGGGGGCAGACATGGAATGGTATTCCTTTTCCTCACCCTGGTAAACATACAGCTGTATATCAGCTTTTTGCTTATCCGGTACATATAGCCTGCTGGTAAAAGCCAGCGTATGGTATGCAGCTATTTTCTGATACTTAAGAATCATATTCCCCTCCCGGGAAACTCTGGAAATATTAAACATGATGACAAGGTCTCCTGCTCCTGCCTGTGCCAAACCCTCAAGCACCTCTGCGCCACCGGATGGGAGAAGCACCACAGAAAGCCCAAGGCGGCGCAGGCGGAAAAACAAAAGCTGTCCCAGAGAGAATGAGGCATTTTTAGCATAAATAAAGATGCACTTTGCCTCCTGAATCGACCTAATAGCACACTCAAACTCCGATGGATCCAGCTGCTCCAGGGTCTTTTGTAAGCAATGCAGCTGCCTTAAGAGCCAATTTTGCAGTGTAAATTCCGTCTCCTGCAAAAGCGGTGCAGCTATTTTTTGTACCGGCCTATGTTCCGTACTCTGCTGTATTACTACATGCTTAAGCTCCTTAAAATCCTTACAGCCCACATGACGTGCAAAACGGGAAACCGTTGCATCCGACAGTCCTAAAGAGGCTGACAGCTGCCCGATGGTCATAAACAAAAATACGTCGGTATGGCTGCTGATATATTCTATAATTTTTTGGTCTGCACTGGTCAGTTCTTCCGGCAAAACTGGAAAATGCAGCTGCATAAAGCCACCTCCTTTGCACTGCAGTCTTCTTAATCATGCAGCCTTATTGTTTTACTTCCAGTATAAATGCACTATGTAAATTTATCTATCAAACTGCAGTAAAATGAAAGTAAACTTTCTCAAAACGCCAATATGAAGGACAATTCATGTAAACGTTAATACATGTCTGCTTCTTATTGTTTAAGTGGCTATGTGGGATACGAAAAGAAAGAAGAATGGAGAAAGGGGACTAGATATGATAGAAGATATAAATGAAGGAAGGGGCAGTTATTCCCCGTTATGGAATATGAAATAAACTTTGTCAAATACGCCATAAAAGCTGTTATGTGCTATCCGAAACCAAAATGGTTTGATGAGAAATTTTGAGTTAATTAAATTGGGGGTTAATACGGGAGTATAAATATTTTCTGCACTTACAATATCGTGCGAAAAAAACATGTAGATATAGCTTTGCCAGGCTACAGTTTTTATTATATACCACCACTGTAGCCCAGCTTTTTTTAGAAATAATTGGTTGAGATGAACGTGTAAATTTCCTTTGCCGCAATCCCTTTTATTCAGCAATCACCAATTCAATACCACTATCTTCTATGCTTTCTTTATATGCCTTACTGATCGCCCCATCCGTAATGATCACATCAATCTGATTGCTTTCCGCAAAGGTCACAAACGAATTCCGGCCGATTTTATCACTGCTTCCCAGGATGAAAACCTTATCCGATATAGATACAAGCAGCTTTTTCATCTCCGCCTGTCCTACATCCGGGGTTGTCGCTCCCTTTGCCAGAGTAAAACTGTTTGTACCCATAATTGCCTTATCCACAACCAGATCCTGAAACGGTGCGGTACCAAAGCTGCCTATGGTACAATTATAATGCTTGCGGATGACACCTCCGATGAAGTAAACCGTAACATCCTCAAACTGGTCAAGCAGAGCGGCAATGCTTAAGTCGTTGGTCACGACGCGAAGATCCTTTTTCGTACCCAGATGCTTGGCAAATGCATAACAGGTACTGCCCGTATCCACCGCAATCGTATCCCCGTCGTCAATGAACGTTACCGCCGCCCTGGCTATCGCCTCCTTGCATTCGGTGGCTTCTCCCCGCTTTTGCGGTTCTATCTCAAATGCCGACTTGGATATCCGCATTGCCCCGCCATGGGTCCTGAGCAGAAGCTTTTCGTTCTCCAGATCTCTTAAGTCGCTTCGGATTGTTGCACCTGATACATTGAACAGTTCACTTAAATAGGCTACCGTCACCTTCTCGGTCTCCTGCAGTAAATTCAAAATCATCTGCTTTCGTTCTTCCATAAATACGGTTTCTTTTTCATTCATTTGGCTTCACCCCTGTTTTTACTATATCTAATATACTATAAATAACCGAAAAAATAAAGTAAGGAGAAGGCCAATTGTCAATCGGATATCCCCAATCCGCTTCGCTTCTTGCTTGATGAGGTTAAAATCGGATCACATGCTTGAGCCCGCTGGATTTTACCGCTTCAGTAAATGCCTTCTGATAGTCCCCGATCTCATAGACATGGGTAACCAGTTGCTTTAAGTCGATGACACCGTCTGCCGCAAAATCCAGGACTTTGCGGTACTGGCTTAAGCTGGCTCTGGTGCTTCCATGGATACTGATCTGCTTATAGTGGATCAAGTTTGAATTGATTGAAACCATCTCCCGGTCTTTTGGCAGGCCTCCAAAGAATAAAACTCTGCCGAATAAGCCAGCCAGTTCGATGGCCATGGACTGCATTTCTCCAGACGGGCAGGCAACAATAATCACGTCCGCCCCCCGGTTTTTCGTGAGATGCATCACCGTCTCACGCAGGGAATCTGCCTCTATGGTATGCATATACGGATACAGTGACTTGCAGTAAGCCAGGCGTTCTGCGGACAGGTCATTCATCATGACCAGCCCTGCTCCCTGCATCTTTGCCAGCATTCCATGCATCAGACCGATCGGCCCTGCTCCGATAACCAGCACTTTATCCCCTGGTTGAATTCCTGCCTGCTCCTGTCCGTTATACACACAGGAAAGCGGTTCTGCCACAGCCGCTTCGTCAAAGCCCATGTGGTCCTCCAGTATTTTTATATTTCCCTGGATAACCGCAGCTTTCGGAATCCTGACATATTCGGCAAATCCCCCGTCTAAGTTGATTCCAAGCGCCTGATAATCCGCGCACAGATGGGTATTGCCGGACACACAGCTGTCACAGGTTCCGCAGCCCATATTAGGGGCTACGGCAACCCTCATGCCGGGACGATAGCCCCGTACATGCTTACCGACTTGTTCAATGATCCCGCTGATCTCATGTCCGATGATCAGCGGATGATCCTTATCGATTCCTGATGCACCGTTTTTGTACATCCGGATATCGGTTCCGCAAAGCGCTGCACTCTTTGTCTTTATCAGAACTTCATCCCCGGATATTTCAGGTACTTTTACGTCCTCCAGACGCAGATCCTCTTTTCCATATAATCTTATCGCTTTCATAAATACTCCCTTATATTTCTACACTCTCTGCTTCTGCAGTACGTTCCCTGGGGTACAATTCCTGCAGCATGCACCTTACAGTTTCACAATCTCTCCGGTGACAATGGATTCATTTCCGGCATTGACCACCTTTACAGCCATCAAGCCGTCCTTTCCTGTCACTTCCGGTTCCCGGTCATTTAAAATCGCCTGGATAAAGCTGATGTCTTCATTGATATAAGCCTCCCGGAACAGGTGGGTCCAGCTGTTCACAACATCCATTCTGCCAACCTTATTTTTGGTATATATGACTGTGGTCTTATCCTTTAGCTCCCCTAATGTAATCAGTCCTCTGGTTCCCAGTATTTCCACGCGCGCATCGTACCCATAGCCCACTCCCTGGGCGCCGTCAATGCTTCCCAGAATGCCATTGTCAAACTTTGCATTCAGTATGACGTTATCATAGAAATCAGGGAACTCCTCTTTCGCCTCCATGCACCGGTAATTTCCCGCCACAGCGTATACGGTTTGAAATTCTCCCTTTGTAAACCAGCGGAGCGTGTCGATGTCATGGCTGTTTACTTCTGCGAGGGGGCCATTGCTCTTTTTAATATCATACATCCATGGCTTGGGTATGCTGGGGCCCCTTGTGAGAGATTTAACAAGCACCACATCACCGATCTCCCCTTCCTCCACAAGCTTCTTCCCGTAGACGAAGCTGTCATCAAATCTCCGCATGAACCCGATTTGAAGCTTGACGCCGTTTGCCTTTGCGGCACCGATCATCTCCTCGCACTCTTTCTCATTCATTGCCATTGGCTTTTCGCAGAGAATGTGTTTCTTGGCATTTGCGGCCGCGATCACAATCTCACGGTGAAACACCGTGGGCGTGACAACGACTACGGCATCGATCTCTTCATTTTTCAGTGCTTCCTTATAATCTGTGTAATACAGTGAAATCTCCAGCTCCTTCACCGCCGCCTGACACGCAGCTTCCGAAGGATCACAGACTGCCGCCATTTTCGCATACGGTACACGGGATACGAAATTTCTTGCATGAATCATTCCTGCACGCCCTGCGCCTATTAAACAGATATTTATTATGTCTCTCATCCTTATTTCCCCTCACCGCTGTTCAATCAGCGTTTCTTTAAAAAGCTTACCAAAACTCCGGATATGATGGTTCCCACGATAATTGCCACAAGGTAGAACGGCAGATTGGAAACTGCCCCCGGAATAACAAATACAAAGGCCCCGCCATGAGGAACCGCCAGCCCGCAGTTAAAGATCATGGATAACGCTCCGGTAACCGCTGCTCCAATGGTAACAGAAGGTAGTACACGGACCGGATCGGCTGCCGCAAAGGGGATTGCCCCCTCGCTGATAAAAGAAGCTCCCAGGATCCAGGCCGTCTTTCCCGACTCAATTTGGTCTGTGGTATAACGATCCTTCGCAATGATGGTGGAAAGTGCCATTGCTAACGGTGGAACCATACCCGAGGCCATAACCGCCGCCATAACCGGTGCCGTCTCTCCCGGAGACAAGGTTGTTAAAGACGCAACTCCAAAGAAATAAGCTGCTTTTCCGATGGGCCCAGCTAAATCGACCGCCATCATTGCCCCAAGAATCAATCCCAGAAGGGCGGAATTCACACCGGATAAGCTGTTTAAAAACTCTGTGATCCAAACATTGAGCGCCTTAAAAGGAGTACCGATGATAAAAATCATGGTAAGCCCTACAATCACAGATGATAAAAACGGTACGATCAGAACAGGCATCAGGCCTTCCAGACCCTTTGGCATTTTAATCACCTTTTTTAAGAATAATGCCGCGTATCCGCCTAAAAATCCACCGATCAGCGCACCTAAAAATCCAGCATTCAATGTGCTGGCAAGCATACCACCCACCATACCGGGCAGAAGGCCGGGCCGGTCTGAGATGGAGTGTCCGATAAATCCTCCCAGAATTGGGAACATGAGAGCCATGCAGACTCCGCCTCCAATCATGCTGAAGGCCTGTGCAATCGGCCCCTCCGAATGGATGCCGCCGAATGCAAAAGAAAGGGCAATACAGATGCCTCCCGCCACAACAAAGGGAATCATATAGGAAACACCTGCCATCAGATGTTTGTAGACACTAACCTTTTGTTTCGTATTTTGCACTGCACTTGTGTCCATACCTGCCTCAGCGTTCTTGTAAATATATGTACTTGCCAGCGCCTTCTCAATGATCTCACCGGCCTTGTTGATGCCGTCCTCCACATTGGTCTCATACAGACGTTTTCCATGAAACCGTTCCTTGTTGACACCGGTATTGGCTGCGATAAGCACTGCATCTGCTGCGGCAATGTCTTCCGCTGTAAGTACATTTTCTGCACCAATGGATCCCTGTGTTTCAACCTTGATCTCGTGCCCCATAGATTTAGCTTCCATCATAAGTTTCTCTGCAGCCATATAAGTATGTGCGATTCCTGTGGAGCAGGAAGTAATTGCTACTAATTTCATAAAGAAACCCCCTCTTCTAAAATAGTGAACAGTTGTCTTTTATCCTCACATGTCAGTAAACGGCTTCTGAATTCTTCATGCATCAGGCTTCTTGCAAGCTTTGCCAATATCTTTAAATGCAGATCATCCGTTGTGTCCGGAACTGCAATCAGAAAGATCAGGGATGCAAGGCTCCCATCTGGGGCATTGAAATTCACACCGTCTTTGCTTTTCGCAAAAACCAGGGCCGGACTCTTCACCGTGTGGCTCTTACCATGAGGAATTGCCACCTGCATGCCGATTCCTGTAGGTCCGATTGCCTCCCGCTCCATCACGGTCTCCAGAAAGACCGCTTCGTCTTCAATCCGGCCTTCTGCCTTTAGCAGGGCAATCATATCCGTCAGACATTTCTCCTTATGGTCTGCCGATAAATCTGTAATCATTAAATCTTCATTGATTAAAGCTGAAATTTTTAACATGTTTGTTCCCCACCCTCATCTTTTAGTAGCCGGACTTCAAAGCTTCACGGTAGCCTTCCAGTATCCTAAAGCTGCTGCTGGTGCCGATGCGCTCAGCTCCTGCTTCAATCATCTGCCTGCAGGTTTCCCAGTCACGTATTCCTCCTGCTGCCTTCACTTTGATTTCTTCTCCTACGACCTCTTTCATCAGCCTCACATCTTCCGCAGTTGCCCCGCTTGTTCCAAACCCGGTAGAGGTCTTGACAAAATCCGGTTTTACTTTTTTGGCAATCTCCGCGGCTTTACGGATCTCATCTTTTTCGAGATAGCAGTTTTCAAAGATAACTTTACTTAAAACACCTGCTTTCCGGCAGATATCACAGATCTGCCTCATCTCTTCTTCTATGTAATCATAATTTCCGTTTTTCAGTTCTCCGATATTGATTACATAATCAATTTCATCCGCCCCATGTAAAATCGCATCCTGCGTCTCGAAGCACTTTGTCTCGATGGTTGTCTGCCCCAAAGGAAATCCAATAGCGGCCCCCACATGGACCGGAGTATCCTTTAACAGGGATCTGCAATAGGCAACCGGTGAGGAGTTGATCGCAACCATCTTAAAACCATTCTCTTTTGCCTCCCTGCACAGCTGATCAAAATCAGCTTTTACCGCACCGGCTTTTAAGCAGGTATGGTCAAACAGATTTGCCAGCTTTGCTTCCGTTAACTCACTTAGTTTCATTCTTTCATTTCCTTTCTCTTTATTTTTGTTTAGTTTCATATCTCAATTTTATATTATCATAATTTTTGTATTTGTCAACATTTTGCTTTCATATATTTTTGATTTCTTTGTTTTGATTTTACTTCAAACAATTTTATTGCTGTGTATTGACAGAATTAAATGTTAATATATAAACAAAAAAATACCCCGTCCTATCAAAAGGACGGGGCTAAAGTCTCCCTAAGAGCTTTATTATTTAACTAATTGCGATAATCTTACTTTAATTCCGGCCAATATTCTTTATTGGCCTCTATCAGATCATCTAAAATCTGTTTTGCAACAGAGGCGCTTGGCACAGTCTTTGATAAGGTCAGGGCCTGCCACAGCTTTAAATAGCTTCCCTCGATCCAGGCTTCTACCACCAGACGTTCCACTGCAAGCTGCTCTTCCATCATGCCCTTTTCAAAGGTTGGAATGTTTCCCTGGCACAAAGGCTCAGGCCCTTCATTCCCCACCAGGCAAGGAACTTCTACCATGGCGGTAGGGTCAAAATTAGAGATAGCTCCTTTATTTTCCACGATGCAGAGCATCTGCTCACGGGTATTGAATCCAATCGCGCAGGCCAGATCCACAATAAAGGAAGCGTGATTGTCTATGGAGAACTCTCCGCCTTTTGCGGTCCCTGCCTGAATGATGGCTCTTGCGGCGCTAAACACTTCTTTTTCTCTTCCCTCTATCACCTCATTGGCTCTGGTATGATTGGGATCGGTGTGTTCCACCACATAATCCGGGTAAAGGTAGTATTTTAAATAGGTATTAGGAAGAAAATCTGGTTCCAGCTTTAATAAATCTGCCGCCTTTTTATGGGTCAGCTGCCAGCTTTCATCCATATGCTGAGTCTCCACAGCCTTTTCAGTCAGATACCCGTTTTTAGACACATAATCCAAAAGCTGCGGCATCAAGTCTGTCCCATCCTTATCCTTTACGCTGGTCCACCAGCCAAAATGGTTCAGTCCGAAATACTTTACATCCATGTCCTTGGGATCCCTGCCTACAATATAGCCCATACGTCTCTTGGTTCCCACCGGCATGTCGCAGATATTTAATACCTTGGAATTAGGCTTTAACACACGGCAGGCCTCTGCTACGATAGAAGCAGGATTGGAGTAATTAAGCATCCAGCAGTCCGGAGAATATTTTTCCATAAAATCAATTAACTCCATCATACCGCCAATGCTTCTCATCCCATATGCGATTCCACCGGGACCGCAGGTCTCCTGTCCAACCACATGGTATTTCATTGGAATTTTTTCATCCAGCTCCCGCATGGCATATTTGCCCACACGGATATGAGCCATACAGAAATCCACATCAGTAAAGGCTTCCTTAGGATCCGTTGTATAGGAAAATTCCACCTCCGGTGCAATTTCCTTCATAACGATTCCTATGGCCTTTGCCAAGGTTTCCTGACGCTCTCCGTCATTGTCGTAAAGCTTTAAAGAACGTATAGGAAAACGATGCAGGTTATCCATCATCATCATTACAATACCTGGCGTATAAGTACTCCCGCCTCCTGCGATTACGATTGAGAATTTTTTCACTTTATTTTACCTCCTTGCTTTGTCTGGTTTATCACTTAGTTACTCTCGCCGTTTCCCAGCTCCTCATCGACAGCCCTTCTTACAGCAGTAACCTTTAACCCATAAATTACCTGAACGTTATTGCCCTTTTTCACCACACCATTGGCTCCGGTGCCGTTTTTCAGCACATCCTCCAGTACCAGGTCCGGATCTGTAAGGATCAGGCGAAGACGGGTGAAGCAGTTATCCACTTTTTCAATATTACCTGCTCCGCCCAGGGCTTTTATAATCAACGCGGCATCCACATCATCGGCGTCTTTTCCCTCTTTTTCAGAAGCAACCTTTTCTTTATATTCCGCCTTGGTGTGAAGCTTCATTTCCATTCCTTCTGTTTCCCGTCCCAGAGTCTTTAAATTCAGTTTTGTAATGAGAAGGCGGAATATGGCATAATAGACTACAAAAAATATAAGGCCTGTAACGATATACATGGGCCATCCGGTTTTTTGAATTCCCAGAGGTACATTGAAAAGCAGGAAATCCAAAAAGCCGTTAGGACCGATGGCACGGACATTCAATATATTAAGAACTACCATGCTGAGTCCGCTTAACCCCGCATGAACAATAAACAGGACCGGAGCCACGAACATAAAGGAAAATTCAATAGGCTCTGTAACACCTGCAATGAAAGAAGTGAATGCAGCAGGAATCAGAATGGCTTTTATCTTATTACGGTTTTCCGGTCTAGCCGTATGATACATGGCAAGACAGGCACCCATAAGGCCGAACATTTTGGAAATACCTCTTGCATCCCATATCACTGACCGGGACAGTACCTGAATGGAAGGGTCTGCGATTTCTGCATAATAAATGTTCCTTGCACCCTCAAACACCTGCCCCCCTATGGTTTCAATGCCTCCAAGAGAGGTATATAAAAACGGGGTATAGACCAGATGATGAAGGCCTGTTGGTATTAAAAGACGTTCCAGGGCACCGTAAATAAAGATCCCGAAGTTTCCGGAACGATTAATGAATCCTCCAAGGCTGGTGATTCCCATCTGGACAAAAGGCCATACATAAGTAAGGAGCACAGCCAGTAAAACGGTCACTGGAATCAATACGATGAATACAAACCTGGAACCACCGTAAATCTGGAACGCATTTTGAAATTCTGTTTCACAAAACCGGTTATGGACCATGGCCGTTACGATTCCCAGAATAATTCCAAGGAACACGCCCATGTCCAGGATCTGTACGCCAAGGACCATGGCCTGACCCGTTCCCCTTAAAGATTCCCCTGTAAACAGGATCCCCGTCAGGGTCATGAACTTGTTCATGGCGTTAATGAATACCAGAAATCCTAAAAGACCGGTAAAACCAGCCTCATATTTCTTCTTATTGGCAAGCCCGGCTGCAAGTCCCACACAGAAAATCAGCCCCAGGTTGTTTAAGATCGAAACCAGGGAACCGGACAAAATGGTGCCAAAGCCCTTTGTCACCGGATTGTCCATAAAGGGCAGAAGCTCCAGCAATTTTGCATTGGTAAATAAGTTTCCCACAGCGATTAAAATACCTGCGATGGGCAGGATCAAAACCGGGATGAACATTGCTTTTGAAAAGCGCTGCAACTGATCCATCACTTTATCTTTCATTCTCTTTTCCTCCAACTATCAATGAATGGTTTTCTGTTTTTCATTTCACGTGAAATTCATACCCGTATTATAGCGGCCGTCTCCCCCTTTGTATATACTTTGGTAAAGAATAGGAACCTGTTATTCCAAGTGGTAACAGGTTTCAAAAAAAATCCGGATGCCGCTATTTTAAACGTCATCCGGAACCTTTATTCTTCTTTTTTATCCATATTTTGAAGTACCTTATGATATTCGTAGATTAAAAGCTCCATCAGCATGAACACATTTGGGAAAAATGTGTTTGCCATCATATTTCTGTCATCCAGCTTATTGCTATCCTCTATGCGAAACTGCATATCTGTTATGGAACTGACCCGGTTTTCCGCCTCATTGGTAAAGGACACGGTAAAAATGCCGTTCTCTCTGGCAGTTTTCACCCGGTCTGCTACCCAGTCCGTTTCTCCTGACCTGGAAACTACAATAAGCATTTTCATATTCTCCAGATTGTTTTCAAAAACACCGATGGAATCCATCCCATTGGAGTAAATGCATTTTATCCCAAGGACAAGAAGTTTTTTTGTTAAATATTCCACAGGAATGGCGGAAAAGCCGGTTGCGTACAAAAATACGTAACCTACATCCAGTTGGCCCAGGCGCCTGGCAAATTCCCGGATGTCTTCATAGGAATTATACTTTAAAAGAGAGTTAGAGCAAAAGCTGTTGATAAACTGCATTCCGGCATCCTCATTGTCCCTGGCCCGGTTTACAAGCGGCAGCAGCTTGTAATACATGTCCACAAACCCGCTGTAGCCCAGCTTTTTTGTCAGGCGCATAATGGTTGAGGTGGAGGTGTAATTTTCCTTTGCAACTCCCCTCACCCCCATTTTAAGCATGGAATCCATGTGTTCAATGATATAACGGAGAACACTGTCCTCCACCTCAGTCAGGTTCTTTCCCGCTGTCAGTTTGCTTAAATCCACCATTCCTGCTATCCTTCTTTCCTCATTCTCGTCTCTCATCCATTATAAAAAATCTTCATACCCCTGAATCATGGGATAAGGGGCGCAGTCCTTTAAGGCCGCGGTTATGGTTCCCTTCACATAGGTGCTGAACCCCTGGCGGCGAAAATCTTCCTTGTTCTTATTTTTTATCAGCCGGCCGCCTCTGCCCAGTTCTCCGATGTAATTCCCATTCTGGTCGTAGATTTCTTTTCCATAGAATTTCCCAAGAATCCTTCCGTCACAAGCAGCCAGGTAATCCCTCTGCCTTACTCCGATATAGTTTCCCTGCCAATTCCAGTATCGTTCCATTGAAATCCATCCTTCCTCTTATCATTCTCTGCAATCATACACCATTTTTCCTCAAAAAGAAACACTTTAGGGTGGCACATTGCTAAATTTTCAATGAATGCTGGATTTTTCACGGGTTCTGTTATATAATCAACAGAAAAAACACAGATTAATCACATACACAGGAGGATGCCATGGGATTTCAATACGTAAACAATCTGCCAAGCCCGGAAGAAATTAAGGAACGCTTTCCACTTCCAGCAGAATTTAAAGCCCTTAAAATAGAACGCGATCAAGCCATCAGCGATGTACTCACAGGAAAAAGCGATAAATTCCTTGTTATTATCGGTCCTTGCTCCGCTGACAATGAGGAGTCTGTTTCTGATTATGTAAACCGGCTTGTGAAGGTACAGGAAAAGACAAAAGACCGTCTGATCCTCATCCCGAGAATTTATACCAATAAACCCAGAACCACGGGAGAAGGATACAAGGGAATGCTTCACCAGCCTGATCCGGAAAAAAAACCGGACATGCACGAAGGTCTCATTGCCATCCGCAGGATGCACATGAATGTGTTCCTTGAAACCGGTTTATCCACAGCAGATGAGATGCTGTATCCGGAAAACCTGGGATATCTTGATGATATTATGTCTTACATTGCCATTGGTGCCCGTTCCGTGGAAAACCAGCAGCACCGTCTGACTTCCAGTGCCTGTGACGTTGCCGTGGGCATGAAAAATCCTACCAGCGGAGACATGTCCGTTATGCTTAACTCCGTAGTGGCCGCACAGCAGGCCCATGATTTCACCTACAGAGGTTGGGAAGTGAGAAGCAAGGGCAATCCATTGGCCCACACCATCCTAAGAGGTGCGGTCAACAAGCACGGCCAGTGCATCCCCAACTACCATTTTGAAGATTTATTCCTTCTTCATGAGATGTACAGCCGCCGCAATCTCCAGAACCCGGCCTGCATCGTGGACACCAACCACTCCAATTCCAACAAGAAATATAAGGAGCAGTTCCGTATTTCCAAGGAAGTCCTGCACAGCAGAAAGCATTCCCCGGAAATCCGTTCCCTGGTAAAAGGCCTGATGATTGAAAGCTACATTGAGCCGGGCAGCCAGAAAGTTGGAGAAGGCATTTACGGAAAATCCATCACCGATCCCTGTCTGGGATGGGAAGATTCCGAGCGTCTGATCTATGAAATTGCTGAAAATGCATAATATAATATTTTAATTCAAGTCATGCCAGAGGCATTTTTACTGTCTCCGGCATGTTTCTTTTTACTGATTACTATCCGTATTCTCCGATTGTTATTAGTAATTAACCTTTTTTTTAATTATTTTTCAATTTTCTCTTGTTTTTCTAATAAGAGATGATAAAATAAAATTGAAGTCATTCATATGACTCTTCATCCTGTTGATATCTATATACCCCTCTATGTTGTTGGCACGCTCATGCCGGGTTTATCCGGCTATCAGGAAAAGGAGGTATGGGTATGCGGACCATTGAAGTCGATATCCAGCTGCGTTACACCCCCATTCCCCTCGCGCTTTTAATCAACACCGCTAATGCCTTTGACTGTGATATCTATATTGACTACGGTTTAACAAAGGTGAATGTCAAGAACTACGACGAGATGAAAAAAGGGCTTAACACGCAGAACCGGAACTTACAATTTAATTTCGACGGCATTGATGAGCTGGCCGCCGAAGGACGGATCGAGATGCTGTTTCAACCGTAATCCGTCAGAAAGGAACCTTTATGAACTATCATAAAAAAGAGAGTTGATATTAGCATAACGCTGATCATCAACTCTCTTTTCTATATTTCCTTAACCAAGGAAAGCAGTAATGGTAAAATACAAAAGCACCACTGCTCCCAATACAATTCTGTAATATCCGAAGAATTTAAAATCATGCTGTCTGATATATCCCATTAAGAACTTAATCGAATAAACAGAAACTACAAAAGCAATCACCATGCCTAAAATCAGATAGAAGACCTGAGGTCCGGTAAAATTCATTCCATATTTCACAACCTTTAAAAGGCTGGCTCCAAACATCACCGGTATTCCCAGGAAAAAGGAAAACTCTGCGGAAGCCGCCCGGGAACAGCCCAGGATCATGGCGCCGAGAATGGTGGCACCGGAACGTGAGGTACCCGGAATCAGGGCCAGAAGCTGAAACAGTCCGATCCAAAGAGCTGTCTGGTAAGAGATATCTCCCACCTTCTGAACTTCAAAGCTCCGGTACTGGTTCCTGTTCTCAATGATGATAAACAGCACACCATAAAGGATCAGGGTCGCCGCCACTACATAGCCGTTCATCAGATACTCATCAAGGATATCATCCACCAGGAACCCGATCACTGCTGCGGGAATACAGGCTAAGATGATCTTTGACCATAGAACCAGAGTGGCCTGCTTCTGCGCCGGTTTTTTCCTGACGGAAAAGGGGTTAAGCTTGTCAAAATACAAAACCAGCACCGCCAGAATCGCCCCCAGCTGAATGACAACCAAAAACATATTTTTAAATGCACTCGGCTGATTTAAGTGTATAATCTCATCTACCAGGATCATGTGGCCCGTACTGCTTATGGGCAGCCACTCTGTAAAGCCCTCCACAATTCCAAGAACAATTACTTTTAAAATCTCAATGATATTCATTCCTTTTCCCCTGTCTTTTTAAATATTTTCAATCTGCCAGTCAATAGGCTCCAACCCATTTTCCTTTAAATAGGCATTGGTTCTGCTAAAGTGTTTACAGCCAAAGAATCCCCTGTAAGCGGAAAGAGGGCTGGGATGAGGCGCCTCCAGAATGAGGTGCCTTGGGTTTGTTAACATGACCTTCTTATTCTGGGCCGGGCGTCCCCATAAAAGGAATACCATAGGCCGGTCCTGTTTATTTAAAATTTTAATGGCTGCATCCGTAAAGGTCTCCCAGCCGATCCCCTGGTGGGAATTGGCTGCATGGGCACGCACCGTAAGCACCGTATTTAGGAGCATGACCCCCTGATCTGCCCACTTTTTTAAATATCCGTTATTTGGAACCTCACAGCCAAGATCTTCCCGAAGCTCCTGATAAATATTAACAAGGGACGGAGGAATATCCACATCTGGCTTTACGGAAAAACAAAGCCCGTGGGCCTGCCCATTATTATGATAAGGATCCTGACCTAAAATCACTACCTTTGCATTGGAAAGAGGCGTGAACTGAAACGCGTTAAAAATGTCGTTTGGGTCAGGAAAGACCTGGGTCTTTTCATATTCATGCTTCACTTTCTGATAAAGTTCCCTGTAATATGGCTTTTTAAACTCTTCGCTTAAGGGTTCCAGCCAGTCGTTCTCAATTGCTCCCATTCTTTCTCCTTTGCATCTTTCGGGAAAACCCCATTTGTATAAAATTAAACCTTAAATCCTCACCGGTACTCCCATGACTTCCAAATACCGTTTTAATTCCATGATCTCCAGCTCCTTGTAATGAAACAGGGAGGCCGCTAAAGCAGCATCTGCCTTTCCTTCCGTCAGTGCGTGATGGAAATGCTCCATCGTGCCTGCACCTCCTGAAGCGATCACCGGCACGGAAACATGCTCTGCTATGATGCGGTTTAACTCATCATCATATCCTGCCTTCGTTCCGTCACAGTCCATGCTGGTGAGGAGGATCTCTCCTGCACCAAGGCTGTCTGCCTTCATGGCCCATTCTACCGCATCCAGTCCGGTATCGATCCGGCCGCCGTTCTTAAATACGTTCCAGCCACTTCCATCCTTCCGCCTTCTGGCATCAATGGCAACCACCACGCATTGGCGTCCGAATTTGCCTGCTGCGTCGGAGATCAGCTGAGGAGTATTGATGGCTGAGGAATTAATGGATATCTTATCCGCACCTTCTCTTAAAAGCATTCTAAAATCCTCCACCGTGCGGATCCCGCCGCCAACAGTAAAGGGGATAAATACCTTTTCCGCCACCCGGCGCACCATATCCACCACCGTATTCCGGTTGTCAGAGGACGCGGTGATATCAAGGAACACCAGCTCATCGGCGCCGGCCCTGTCATAAGCCGCTGCAATCTCCACCGGATCCCCGGCATCCTGTAAATTTACGAAATTAACACCCTTTACTACTCTTCCGTCCTTCACATCCAAACATGGAATGATCCTCTTCGTAAGCATCCTGTACCTCCTTAAGTCAATTCAATGAAATTTTTCAGAATAGTAAGGCCAGTATCACCGCTCTTCTCGGGATGGAACTGGCAGGCAAAAAGATTATCATGTTCCACCGATGCCCCAAACTTTATTCCATAGGTTGCAGAAGCAGCTACATCAGATTCCCGTCCCGCTTCTAAATAATATGAATGGACAAAATACACATATGCCCCGGAATCAATTCCTTTAAAAAGTCTTGTACCAGGCTTTATATCCAGACGGTTCCAGCCCATATGAGGGACTTTAAGCCCCGGTGTCTCCGGAAATTTCACGATCTTACCAGGAAGCAGGGAAAGTCCCCTGACCCCTTCGCATTCTCCGCTGCTTTCAAAGAAAAGCTGAAGCCCAAGGCATATCCCGAGAAAAGGCGTTCCTTTTGAAATCACCTGATGGATCACATCCACCAGCTCATACTGATGAAGCTTTTCCATCGCATCGCCAAAAGAACCAACACCCGGAAGAATCACCTTGTCCGCAGAAAGGAGGATCTCCTTTTCCCGGCTTACCACAGGCTTTTCTCCCAATGCGGTCAGTGCTTTCTCCACACTTTTTAAGTTTCCAGCATCGTAGTCGATTATCGCTATCATGGCCGTCACCTCTTTACGTCTTTTTTCAACATTTTAACACAGTAACGTGTAATGTACAACGCAAAATAAGCCTATAATTTCCGAAAGAATTTCGTTGAATTTTCTAAAACAGCATCAGCCTTTCCCTTTACCGTTTCCGGCAATTGGGCCAGCGTTTCATGAATCCTATACATGTGGGCCTTTTTATTAATGGAAACTGTCTTCTCAAAAGGCCAGCGGATGACCGTAGGAGTCTTAAAACCTACCCCAAGTTCCAAGACCAGCAGCTTTTTATTAAGGGTTCCTGCCAGCCACGCGGTATAAGCCTTCCACTGGGGAAGGTAGCCCTCTTCTATGTAATTCTCCGCCTCTATGGTATTGCCTGTCAGAGGTTCCCCGCAATGAGGACAGACATCCTTTGGGATCTCTCCCGGCTCCCAGATATCCTTTGTACAGGTTTTGGAGCACTGCCTCCATGTCACGTTCCCGCAGGGTGCTACCATCCGGCTCTTATCCAGGGGAGTTTTAAATATTTCTCCATCGGTCACTGTAGTTACAAGAAAGAAATCCTTATCCTTTATGAGTTCATTCATTTTCTCATAAAGGTTTCCCATATCCGGAATTCCCTCTGCTTTCCATTCCTCTCCGATTCCGATCAAAAGCTTTTCACAAGCTGCTATTTCTTCTAAAATCTGTTCATTCACAGTCATCTATCCACCTTCTTTTTCAAACAATACCCATATATTATACATCAAAGGGGATTTTAAGAAAAGAAGGAAATTCTGTTCTTGCGGCGTGCCATGGATATATGCTATACTAATCCATGCATTTAGTCAAATAATGAAAAAGGAAGTCAGCAGATCATGAATAAGTTTAAGAGGCTTTCTCCCTTTTTGGGAGGCTGCGCCGCCATTGCGGTCCTGGCACTGCTTTTAGTCGTATATACTCTGACAAAACCGGTTCCCATGGCGGGGACAAAAAGCATTTCCATTGATGTGGTATATGAAAACGGAGTAACGGACCACTATCAGATCACTACAGAAGCGCAGTTTCTGTTAGAAGCGCTTAAATCTATACCGAATCTTCAAATTGAAGGAACCACTTCCGAAGAATTTGGCCTCATGGTCAATACAATTAACGGAAAACGGGCAGACTACCAAAAGGACGGCGCTTACTGGGCTCTTCTCTGCAACGGGGAAACTTGCACCTACGGAGTGAGCCAGCAGGCCATCAAGGATGGAGAGCGCTATACCTTTCAGTACACATTGACCTCTGAGGAAATAAAAAAATCATGAAAAATAATCCCCTGATTACCACCAGGGAACTGGTATTAGACGCACTGCTTTCAGCCCTTTTATTTGTAAGCCAGGTAAGCTTGTCCTGGCTTCCCAACGTAGAACTGGTATCCCTGCTTCTAATTTTATACACCCTCGTATTCCGCAAACACGTATGGATCATCCTATACGTGTTTGTTATATTGGAAGGGTTGGTCTACGGCTTCGGCCTCTGGTGGTTTTCCTATCTCTATGTGTGGCCCATACTCCCGGCCGCCGTATTTTTGATTTACAAAAACAATACGCCAAGGCTCTTTGGCATATCCCTGCTTTCCGGAATCTTTGGAATGCTGTTTGGATTCTTCTGTTCGGGGTTCTACTTAATTTCCGGAGGCCCCGGCGCAGCTTTTACCTGGTGGGCGGCAGGAATCCCATATGATATCGTCCACGGAACAGGCAATTTCTTACTGTCCCTCATTTTATTCCAGCCGTTATACCGGCTGCTCACCTCATTAAAACAGGGGCAATCTCATCAATAAAGGAGTGTATGCTTATGGAATCAGCAACCGTAAGATTAAAAAAAGGAGAAGGACGCTCATTAAAAGCCGGCGGTCCTTGGATCTATGACAATGAAATCGATACCATCACCGGGGATTATACCAACGGTGATATCGTATCCGTGGAGGACTTTGATGGCTATTTCCTGGGGCATGGCTTCATCAATACCAATTCCAGGCTCACCGTCCGCATCATGTCCAGGAAAAAGAACAATGAAGTAAACGAAAGCTTTCTGGAAATGCGGGTCCGCAACGCCTGGGAATACCGCAAAGCCACTGTGGACACTTCCAGCTGCCGCCTCATCTTCGGAGAGGCAGACTTCCTTCCCGGCATTGTAGTAGACAAGTTTGGGGATATCCTTGTGGTGGAATCCCTTGCCCTTGGCATTGACCGGCTAAAGCCTGTAATCCTGGAAAAGTTAAAAAAGGTTCTGGAAGAGGACGGCATTAAAATCCGCGGCATTTACGAGCGAAGCGACGCAAAGGTCCGCCTCCAGGAAGGCATGGAACGCTATAAGGGCTTCATCGGTCCTTCCTTTGACACCAAGGTGGAAATCACAGAAAACGGGGTTAAATACCAGGTGGATGTCCAGGATGGGCAGAAAACCGGCTTTTTCCTTGACCAAAAATACAACCGCCTTGCCATTCAGCGCTTATGTAAGGATAAGCGGGTCTTAGACTGCTTTACCCATACCGGCTCCTTTGCCTTAAATGCCGGTATTGCCGGAGCAAGAGAAGTTCTAGGGGTGGATGCCTCTGAGCTTGGCATCGCACAGGCAAAAGAAAACGCCGCATTAAACGGCTTATCTGACCGGGTAGCCTTTCAGTGCGCCGATGTTTTTGAACTCCTTCCCCAGCTGGAGAAAAGCGGGGAAACCTTCGATGTGGTCATCCTGGACCCTCCTGCCTTCACCAAATCCAGGAACTCGGTGAAAAACGCAGTAAAAGGCTACCGTGAGATCAATCTCCGCGGCATGAAGCTGGTAAAGGACGGTGGCTATTTAGCCACCTGCTCCTGTTCCCATTTCATGACCCCCGAGCTTTTCACAAAGACCATCCGGGAAGCTGCAGCAAACGTCCACAAACGCCTCCGTCAGGTAGAATACCGGACTCAGGCAGCAGATCATCCGATCTTATGGGCGGGAGATGAAACCTCCTATTACTTAAAATTTTACATCTTTCAGGTTTGCGACGAGAAATAAAATTAAGGGTTAATCGGATATTCCCAATCCGCCTACCTGCCTGATGAGGTTAAAAGGGGGTGTCCAAAAAGTGATTTATAAGTCGGCTCCCCCCTTACCTTGGTAAACAATAATTCAAGTTAGGCATTTCATACATCCAATAAGATATAAAATTGCAATATGAACTGGATAAAATACATAGAAAAAGTATTTATATCCTCTTCCCTTCTTTCCATCATACAGTAAAAGGATAGGTAAGGCTGCCAGCATCATCCATTGATAGTTGTTAAATAGTATGTACTCCAGATTAACTTTTGGAATTGAAAATTCTATTTGAATAATATTATCACATACATATTTCAAAAATTCATATGTACGCTGATATCCCCAAAAATCTATACGATATAGAACTCTGGTTGTAAACCCTGAAGCGAAAAGTATAAAATGCAAAAAGCAAAATACAATATAAAATACAGAAAAAAGTTTTTTATTAAAACAGCAGTAATATATTCCAATCCCTAATATAACAAATATAATTCCACCTTCTAGAAATAAAATGCTTCCACAGATTGGTGTCAGGATCAAATCAAAAAATGTTGAATATACAACATTTGGGATAATCACAATTGCACTAACAATTTGCCATAAGACATAATATAGTAGAAAGCGATAGCCTTTCTTCTTATTTTCTATAATCTTATCAATAATGGAAATTAAGATTGCTATTGTAAAGATTACTCTAAATATATTATTTGTTATGTAATATAAATAATGACTTTTTGACAAGGTATCTATCTCAATTAATATAACATCAATAAATCCCATAATAATACTGGAAACATATAATTTTAATAGATATTTTTTTCTGTCTTTTGTATAATGTATTGCTAATGCACTACAATAAAAAAAATGGGTGCTGATATTCTCCCAAACCATCGTAAATATATAGGCATACCAGGTATGAATTCCCCTATATGATCTATTAACATTAATATAGCCGCCAATATTTTTAAAGATGTGCTTGACATTATGCCTCTTTCTTGGAGTTGTATTTATATAAATTTTGATTATTCTACAAAAAATCAGAAGCCAGTAAAGACCAAAAACTTTTTATCCAAACAAACTTCTGATTTTTTGCTAGATGATCAAGATACCTGCATTGAAATTATCATAGCTAAATTACACGATTACAGCTATTTTTCCTTATTTTACCGTCCCATCAAAGTTTGATGGAGCTAAAAATGATATATAAAATGTATCTTCTGCTTTTTTTGTGGTAACTGTAAATGTAACCGATTTACCACTTTTTACTGTTTTAGAACCCTTAGCACCGATACACTTAACTTTTAAAGCTTTGTTATGATAGTTGTTTACTGTAATTGTGTAGGAAGTTTTACCTTTGAATTTGTAGTTTGTATAAAGGGTTGAATTACCGGCTTCCCCGTCAAAACCATATGGCTTATTTGAGATATCCCATACTTCAGTTGGTTTATCAATGCTACGCCCTACTGCTCCAGCACCTGGTTCTTTGAATCCCACACCATAATTTCCTGCTGATGTCACTATGGCTTTATCGTTCGCTACACCAATATTTGTACTTGCATAGACAGGAATAGCAAACATCATTACAGATAACCCTACTGCTACTAATTTCATTACACTTTTTTTCATTTCTCTTTCTCCTTTGTAGTTAAAATTTTAGAACATCCTAAATTAATTCAAAACTGCTTAGTCCATTGGAATCACCCCCACTTTCGTTAAAATAAATAACATATCTTCTTGAATAGAAATTCTACTACCCAAAGAGATAAATCTTGCTTATTCATAAAATTAGCTTATTTGAACAAAATAATTAGTAAATTTCCATTAGAATTAAAAAACGGTCATTGGTGTATTGGAAACTAAGTACTCATGTTAAGAACACAAGCACATATCCAATCAACTACCAACGACCGCTTAATGCAATCAAATTTCATTGATGTTAAAATTAATTACAATATAAATGATAAACAAGGATAATCAGTATTATTTGTTCTATGCATAATGTTAATAATAACGTTCCTTAATTATCATTCTTTACTTGACACTTGTATTATACCAAAATATTTCCCCCATAAATGTTTTTGTAATTATCGTCGCATTTTTCTTCCTAAACGTAACTTATTCTTATTTATATGCTTTGGAATCTTATTCTTATATTTAGCAGCCATTACTAAAATATCAGCTTGTTTCATCATCTTATATTCTGCAAATGCTTCTTCTGATGTATCCCGATAGGCTAATTTTATTACATTATTGGTTCCACGTAGCTTAATCACACTATAATACTTTTTCATGCTTACATTATGACGAACACCTAACGGAAGGTCTTCTTTTTGTCCGCTCCATTTGGAATGATTCGTGTATTTCTTCTTACAATTTGACAGCATAGTATTTAGGGTTTGCGGAAGGATACAAAAGGCACTAAAATAAGCCCACATACTCATATTTTTCATACAAGCATATCGACTTATTTAGATGTCCAAATTTATTATATTTTAATAGTGTTACATACCAAGGCTCTTATGGTGTCAAATTATAAAATTGGTGTCAAATCACTGGTTTTATCCGATTCACTTTCAGAAAGCCTAGTAAATACAAGGGCTGTAGGGTTTTTCTTTAAAAAGGACTGCTAAAAGTAATTTGGGGCATCCTCTTCTGCTCACTCATTCCATCCTTCAGCCAAGCAGCGAATCAGCTTCTATCATATTTTTAATGATCGGTACCCCAAATGGGCAACGGCTTTCGCAGCTGCCGCAGGCAATACACTCATCACCGCCATGAGACAGGCTTTGATAATGAGAACGTATGGATGGAGGTATTGCTTCTTTATCCAGCCGTGCGATGTCTAAGTATTTGTTGACAGCGGCAATATCTATTTCAGAGGGACATGGCTGGCAATGTCCGCAGTACACGCAGTTTCCATCAAAAGCGCTGTGCACTTCGTTATAAATCCATGTGTAATCCCTATCAGAGTCAGATGCCGAAAGATAACTCATGGTGTCCTTCATTTCAGCCCGGGTTTTACAGCCTGTCAGGACGCTGGCAACCGCTGGCCTTGAGAGTGCATAATGGACGCACTGCTGCGAAGTCATCGGCCTGCTGTAAGGCGTATGTTCCGGAGAAAGCAGTTTGCCGCCGCCAAAGGTTTTCATCACAGTAATACCAACTTGTTTTTGCGTACACAGCTTGTATAATTCCGCACGTTTGGGATCAATTCCGTTATAAGCCCCTGCCTGGAAGCCATTATCAAGACAATCGAAAATACTAGCTTTCGATGAGAGCATATCAAATGCAGGATTAATGCTGAACATCATCATCTCCGGCACTCCTGTCTCAATGACCTTCATAGCAGTTTCAGGGTTATGGGAGCTAAAACCAATGTGCCGGATGTCCCCTTGTTGTTTTAAACGCTCCACATATGTAACAAAATCTGTCTCGAAAACATTTTTATAGTCCTGCTCCGAATCAATAAAAAACATCATGCCAAAATCTATGTAGCCGAAGACCCGCAGCAGTTCTTCAAAATACTGCTTGACCACTGGCATATCCCGGCTGATATCGTACTGCATATTTACATTCGTGGATCCGATATGCCCCTGTAACATCACCTGATCCCGCTTACTGCCCAGTGCTTTTGCGATGTTTTCACGCACTTCCGTGCCGGGCATAAAAACATCCATGAGATTAACGCCAAACTCAAGTGCGGCATCAATCGTCTCCTTCACCTGCTCGTATGGCTTGCCGTCAAGGTGTTCGCAGCCAAGGCCAATAATACTTGCATGCTTGCCGGTTTTTCCGACCTCTCTGTATTCCATCTTATTCCCTCCTGAATATATATCTTTTAATTTTTGCCCCGTAATATATCCGCCTTCTCCTATGTCTTTAACTGCCAGTCTCCAGTCTGGACAGCAGCTTTTTAGTGGCAGAATCTTCCGTTATTTCCTCCGTTTGCCCTATTATAACTGTTATATCAGCACTTGTAAACAGAGAAGTCAAGATATGGTCTGGGATTCCAATTTAAAAAATACCTCGCAATTAATTAATCTATCATCAATTGCGAGGTATCATTTTTTGATTGTTTTATAAGCCTTGTTTTATACTTTATTCCAGATTAAGACGCTTGGACAGGATACGCTCAGTGCCGAAAAAGAATATCGCTAGCTGAATTGCGTTGTATATAACCGAACCGATGAAAGTTAAGTGAATGACCAGGGAAATCCCTTGTGTATCAGGCATCGTTTCAATCATGCGGAAGAACGATTGGAAAGACGGTACGTTTCCCAGAATAATCATTGCAAGGCCGTTGATAAAGCTAAACAGCATAGATATTGCAATAAAGGCGATAACGGACATCATCACGCGGTTTTTGCTGGCCAGATGGCCAAGTGCCATAGAAAAGTACATGTGGTAAAGCTGGACCAGTCCGCTTACGATGATCAGAACAATCACCTCAAACACCAGCAGCGGCCAGGACGAAACATGAGCAATCGCGCGGCTGATGGCATTCCATAACTGGGGATCGGTAATTGCTGTAAAAACTTTGGCAGTACCTGCAGTGCCCAGCACCAGAATAAAAACAGATGCAAAAGCCACCAGAGAGCTGGCCAGCGACATCACAAATGCCACCACGCCCTTTGCTGCGATCAGCTGCCAGGGCTTTACCGGCAGGGTAAACATCAGGTAACCTTCATCGCACAGAAGGCCCTTATAAAACCGCTGAATAACAACGATCAGCGTCAGGACACTCATTGCGACCAGAACGCCGAAATAAGCGATGATGGAGAGCGTCTGGATCAGGCTGAGAAGGCCGCGGCCAAAGCTTAAACCAGACATCAGGCCGTTATAATAACCGTTGGCCAGCGAGCCTAAGCCCATAAATGCATTAAGAATGGATATGGCGATAATCGCCAGGTAAATAGGCACAAGCGTGCGCCCAATGGATTTAAATTCATATTTGCAAAGTTTGCCAAACATCTTATTTCCTCCTTATTCTAGCTGCTATACGCGAAGATTTCGCGGAACAGCTGATCGACTGACTTGCCTTCCTGCTCACGGATGTTATCCACGGTATCATGGCGGACAACCTTGCCGTTTTGCAGGAAAATGGCCTCATCCAACACGCGCTCGATATCAGAAATAAGATGCGTGGACAACATGACCGTGCCATTTTCGTTATAGTTGGTCAGAATCGTGTTCAAGATAAAGTCACGTGCTGCCGGGTCAACCCCGCCGATCGGTTCATCAAGCAGATAAAGCTGCGCCTTACGGCTCATAATAAGCGCAAGCTGCACCTTTTCTTTGGTACCCTTTGACATGGTTTTAAGCCGGTCATTCGGCTGAATACCAAGAGCCGAGAACATCTCCATTGCCTTTGGCCGGTCAAAATCCAAATAAAAGTCGGCGAAGAAGTCTGTTAAGTCACAGGCCTTCATCCAGTCGGCAAAGTACATGCGATCCGGCAGGTAAGAGATGACTGACTTGGTTTCCACGCCAGGCGCATTGCCGTTTACCTCCAGAGTACCGGAGGTGGGCTGCAAGAGTCCGCACAAAAGCTTAATAAAGGTGGTCTTGCCTGAGCCGTTTGGACCCAGAAGACCTACGATGCGGCCGCGGCCTACCGCCAGATCAATATGGTCAAGCGCGGGCTTTGTTCCATAATTCTTAGTCAGACCACGCGCAGTGATAAGTTCCTGATTCATACATGTTCCTCCTTTTTATCCCACGCGGCAAACAGCTCGCGGATTTGTTCATCGGTGTAGCCCAGGGCACGCATGGACGCAAGAAATTCATCCATCCGCGCATAGGCAAGCTCCTTCCGCACGTTGTGGATGAGTGACAGATCCTCAGTGACGATCCGTCCGGCTGTGCGGCGGGTTTCTGCTAACCCCCTGCTTTCCAGCTCCGCCAGGGCACGCTGCATTGTATTCGGGTTGACCCCCGCCTCACTGGCCAGCGCGCGTACCGTTGGCACAGCCGAGCCAGGTGCATATAAGCCGGACACGATGCGCAAAGTGAGCTGTTCGACAAGTTGTATCCAGATCGGCCGGTCATCGGTCAGTTTCCAGATCATAATACTGCCTCCTTTTGTATTGCTGTATCATTTTATTGTAATATTAAGGATTATTGTACCATTGTATTGTTGTACTAATTCCTTAATACAAGAATACAATTATTCTGATTATTTGTCAATAGGTATTTTTAAATTATAGTTTTTCAAACTATTGCCAAAACTTGTTTCTCTCATACTCTCTTCATTCATCTTACTGATAACCTGGCGGATTTTACAATGATCAATCGGATATTCGCTATCTGCTTTGCCACATGATAAGGTTAAATTGGGCATGATGACAGCGGTCAGCGCAAATAAAAAAGTTTGAGCCCCCAGCAATGAGAGGCTCAAACACGTTCCGTTCTTTATTAGATTCTGTACACTTTCTTCATCCTTTATGGATAAAAGTGAAAATAAACTCCGCCTGGGGCAGCTCCTCCCCGGAGCGCGGCCATCTCACTTACCGTAACCAGCTGGTAGCCTGCCTCTGTAAGTCTGGGGATCATTTCAAGGGCTGCTGCTCCGGTCTGGGAATAAAGCTCATGCATCAGAACGATGTCCCCATCCCGTACCTGGCTCATTACCGCATTTACCGTTTTACCGGCATTTCGCGTCTTCCAGTCCCTTGTATCTATACTCCACATAATCACGGGAGCTTGTACATTTGCAAGGACCGTACCGTTTTTTGCTCCTCCCGGTGGTCTTATCAGGGAAGGTCTGACGCCGCAGGCAGCTTGTACCGCATCATTGCATTGGTTTATCTGGCTCTGGATCTGGGTACCGCTTAACTTGGTCAGATTTTTGTGCTCATACGTGTGATTGCCGATTTCATGTCCTTCCGCAACCATGCGCTGCAGTTCTGCCCCATAAGAAGAAACACGGCTTCCCACCACGAAAAACGTGGCTTTTCCACCGTACTGTGCCAGACAATCCATAATCTGATTTCCCACGGGTGCAAACGGTCCGTCATCAAAGGTCAGAGCCACCATGGGCCTTTTAGGGTCTATCTGGCGTCCTGCGGCTGCCTGTTCCTGGCTCTCCTGTGTATCGGCCTCCTGCTGCCCTTCTCCTGCAGACCCGGCATTTAAATCCTGGCCCTCTGCGCTGCTCTGGCTCTCGCCACCGGCTCCATCTTCCGTATGCTTTCCCGGTTGTTCTGAAATATTACCGTTCCCATCTACCCACCTGGCCACACCTGGTCCCAGGTTTTCATCTATCCAGTCATTCCGTACTTCCGATGCCTCGTGGCCTGATGCTGTTTCATCCGCCATGGAAGAAAACGGTGTTGCCGGTACGAACGCTGTCACAAGTGCAACGGTCATCAGACCGAAGCCCAATTGTAATAGTTTTTTCATGTTACATCTCTCCTTTCCCCTCTTTTTGCCCGTGCTTTCCGGACAAACAGGTATACTACCTGCAGGGTGTTTTCCTGTTACTAACCACTACTATACAGGAAATAGGAGGAAATTGGAAGAAAATTTCCAAACTTAAATAAAAAGGCCTAGTGGCGCAGGAGCGCACGAACCACTGCTTCCATGCTTTTTTCCTCTGCTTCGATCGTTAACCTTGGCTCATGAATGTCCTCCAGATAATGTGCATCGGAATTGCTGATGATCCGGCAGCCCTCCAGATAAGGGTTCTTTTTCCTAAGCTCATGAAGCCTTGTAAGGTCCTTTACCTCCGCCGTTGCAAACTGACTGTCAGGAGGCACAAAGCCTAAATTCGAGAGCAGGCTGTTGGCAGACTTATCGATATGGGCCGGGAACATGACGCCTCCATAGGACCGGACCAGGCCCCACAACTGGTCAAAAGAGATATCCACGCTGTTAATGAGAAGATTGGGCACTGTTCCGCATAGGACATCTTCCTTATTATATATCTGCTGCTTTCCAAATATTTCCTCATTGTTTGGAAATGCCATCAACCGTTCATACACGTACTTATCAAACTCCATAGCCTTATCAAGATGGTCAAACAGGCATACTGCATGTACCTCCTCCGATGTACAGACTTCCATTCCCGGCAAAGCAACAATCCCATATTCCCTTGCAAAATGTAACACAGCCGGACAATTTTTACAGGAATTGTGATCCGTTACTGCGATCACGTCAAGCCCCTTTAAGGCAGCCATCCCCACAATATTTGCCGGAGTCATATCATCATCCCCGCACGGTGATAAGCAGGAATGGATGTGAAGGTCATAAGTTAAGTTCATCATGGGGCAGCCTTTGATAGATCAGCAGGGCGGCCTCAAAGATGGGCAGCTCTGTTTTTAAAACCGTAATTTTCTGGTCCGCCGCCTTTTTCACGGCCGCTTCGTCAAGAGCAGTACCCTCTGCCATGACTACGCAGGCAGCGTCGGCAAGTGAGGCTACCGCAAGGGTATTTACATTACCCATCACCGTTACCCATGCACACCCCTCTGCCGCTCTTCCCATTGCAATACTCAATAAATCACAGCAAAACGGTTTTTTAATCTCACGGTCAAGCTCTTCTCCTTCATTGATAACATTAAATAAATTGCTGTCAATCAGTTCTCTTACTGTCATTGCGCTTCCTTCTCCCTTCTTTTCTGTCAAGCTGAGTCATTTCATCAGAAATTCTCTCGATATATTTTGTCATGACCTTGAATTTCTCATAGCTGTCTCTGTCGCCTTCCACAATATCGGCCGCCAGCCTGGAAACTTCCTCCGCCAGCTTATGCACATTGTCCCGTAGGAAATAAACGCAGTCGGATTCCACTGCTTCTCCACGCACAATGTCCTCGGCCAGGGCTTTGCAGGTAGGTGCACCGCAGGAACCGCAGTCTAAGCCGGGAAGCTTCTTTAACAGCCGTTCCACCTGATTAAGCCTTGCAAAGCTTTCCATCATGGTTTCGCCTAAATTAAACACCGGCTCATAGTGAACCTCCTTGGTCCACTTTACCAGTTCCTCTGCTCCCGCCTGCATATGGCTCCTTGCCACAGGCATGTACTTTCGAAGCCGTTTGAGCTTTACCTCCGCTACATATGGATTTTCTACCGTGAGCACGCCGCCCACGCAGCCGCCGTTGCAGGCACTGAGCTCTACAAATTTCAGGTTCGTGAATTTCTGATCCTCCATATCTTCCAGAACCCTTATGACATTTTCAATGCCATCTGCTGCCAGGTAATCCTCGGTAAAGAGGCCGCTTGCCTCTCCTCCGCTGCGCCCCCAGCTGACTCCGATTTTACCTGAAGTCCCAATTTCAGGCGGATCATCACCCACCGCCTTCATACAGGATAAAAGCTGGGGATATAAGTCCTTTATGGCAAGCACCTTATTCACTTCACTGCGTTCCGTTCCCAGAGGGGATTTCACATAGGTCACCTTGGATGGACAGGGAGAGATGAATATGATTCCGATCTTATCCCTCTCAAGTCCGGTTTTTTCCATTGCTTTTTGGGCTGCAAGGATGGCTGCCACCTCCACCGGAGGATTTAATGGCAGGAGGTTTGGGATTAAGTTTGGGAACTTGACTCTTATGAGCCGCACCACGGAAGGACAGGCGGTGCTGATGGCCGGAAGCTTATCCGGATTTTCACTTAAATATTCCCTGGTAGCCTCGCTTACCAGCTCCGCTGCCGCGCTTACTTCAAATACATCATCAAACCCCATCATAAGAAGAGCATTTAAGACGATATTCACATCATCCAGATTGTTAAACTGGCTGTATAGGGATGGCGGCGGCAATGCTACCGTATATTCATACTGTTTCAAAACCTCCAGCTTGTCATATGTAGCATGTTTTGCATGGTGAGGACATACCCGGATGCACTCCCCGCAGTCAATGCAGAATTTACTGTTGATCTGTGCCTTGCCGTTTCTCACCCTGATGGCCTGAGTAGGGCACCGTTTGATACAGTTGATACACCCCATGCAAAGCTCTTCATCAAGTCTTACTGAATGATAAAATTTATCCACCTTTTTACCTCATTTCCTCTTTATCGCCCACAGCCTTTGGGCATAAAAGTATACCGAAGGATGTTTCCGCGTTTCGCCCACGTCCTCTGGGCATAAAGGTATATCCCCGAAGGGTGTTTCCACATTATCGCCCAGCTTCCTATATATTCACCATCATACGAATGGTCGTTCCTTTTCCTATTACCGTATCGATCTCCATCTCATCCGAATACTTTTTCATATTCGGAAGCCCCATTCCGGCTCCAAAGCCCAGGGAACGCACTGCATCCGGCGCAGTGGAATATCCTGCCTGCATGGCCAGTCCGACATCTGGTATTCCTGGGCCCACATCAGCCAGGATCATCTCGATCCTGTCCGTAGTTATGTTAACGGTTATCTCTCCCCCCTGCGCGTGGATCACCATATTGATCTCCCCTTCATACATGGCAATTGCCACCTTGCGCACTGCTTCCGGGGTGACCCCCATCTTTTTCAGCTTGCTTTTCACATCACTGCTGGCTTCCCCTGCTCTTGTAAAATCATCAGGTGAAATCCTGTAGTGAAACGTTATCATATCCGTCATCAGATCGCACCTCCGTGAAGTCCTGCCTCATAAAGCAGGCCGCAGGCCGAGAACATACGATGCCCGGTGGACAGGATAATGATTCCCCGCTCCTCTGCCATCAAAAGCATGGACTCATCCGGCTTCTTGCCTCTGACAAATACAATACAGACAATGTCAAGCATCTCCGCCGTACGGATTACCTGGGGGTTGCATAGTCCCGTAAGAAGGACCGAATGATCCTTGGAAAACGCCAGCACATCGCTCATCATATCAGAACCGCAGGCACTCTTTACCTCCTCATCCAGGTGGTCCTCTCCTGCAAGCACCTTGGCACCCAGTTTATCTCTTACATCTCTCACTGTCATATTGATGCTCCCCTTTCCTTCTTCCTTCCAGCTTTTGGGCAACTTGATTCGCACTATTCACACAATTCGTATCATTATTAACTATTATAACATAAATAGGGCGCCAGGTATAGAAAGATTCCACGGAAGGATTGTTATTTTTTTATCGAATGTTGCCGAAACTATAGATTTTTCATTCATAACATGTTAAAATATCATGTACATTGCATAAGCAACATATAAGGAGGTTATAAAATGGCTTGTAAAACACAAGGCGTCCAATTTAACGGGACCAAGGAGCAGGAAGCTGCTTTAAAGGAAGCAATCGCCCTGCTCAAAGACACAAAAGGATCTCTCATGCCTATCATGCAAAAGGCACAGGAGATTTACGGCTATCTTCCAATCGAAGTCCAGACCATAATTTCTGACGAAGCGGGTATTCCCCTTGAGAAGATTTATGGCGTTGCAACTTTTTATGCCCAGTTCGCACTTCAGCCAAAGGGCAAGTACCAGGTATCTGTCTGTCTAGGAACTGCTTGTTATGTTAAAGGTTCCGGAGACATCTTCCATAAGCTCGAGGAAATCCTTGGGATTACCAACGGCGAATGTACACCGGATGGAAAGTTCTCCCTTGATTCCTGCCGCTGCGTAGGTGCCTGCGGCCTGGCTCCCGTCATGATGGTGAACGGGGATGTTTACGGTAGGCTGACCACTGATGATGTTCAAGACATACTTGCAAAGTACGAATAGAAAGTCACGCTTATGATGACAGAGATTTCTTTAAATATCCTGGATGTGGCGGAAAACTCCACGCGGGCAGGGGCTACCCTGGTTACCATTCTTGTTTCCGTCGAAACGGCTGCAGACAAACTGATTGTCACCATTGAGGACAACGGCTGCGGCATGACAAAGGAGCAGGCACTTCAAGTGACTGATCCCTTTTTTACCACCAGGGAAACCAGAAAAGTGGGCCTTGGCGTTCCGTTTTTTAAATATGCGGCGGAAAGCACAGGCGGAAGTTTTTCCATTGAGTCAGAGCTGGGTAACGGCACGGTAGTAACCGCTGTTTTCGGACTATCCCATATCGACCGTATGCCCCTTGGTGATATAAACAGTACCATTGAAACCCTTATCACCTGTCATCCGGACACAGACTTTCTCTATATCTATCGTTACAACCAAGCGTCGTTTGAGCTGGATACCAGAGCTTTCCGCGAAATTTTAGGGGATATCCCCTTTGATACCCCGGAGGTATCGGCTTATATTAAGGAATATCTCAGTGAAAACAAATTGGAAACAGATGGAGGCGCGGCCATTTAGGTCCGTCGGATCAAAGTTGAATTGGAGGATTAACATGAAGACTCTTGAAGAATTAAAAGCAATTCGGGAAAAGATGCAGGGTCAGGTCAGCATGCGTGGCGAAGATCACGGACGTACCCGGATTCTGGTCGGCATGGCTACATGCGGAATAGCCAGCGGAGCAAGACCTGTACTTAATACATTATCAAACCTGGTTCAGGAAAACAATATGACAGATCGTTTTTCTGTTACCCAGACCGGATGCATCGGTTTATGTCAATATGAACCGATCGTTGAAATTCTGGAACCCGGTAAAGAAAAAGTTACTTATATCAATATGACCCCGGAAAAAGCAGAAGAAGTTTATAAAGAGCATTTACTGAGTGGCCACGTTGTTCAAAACTATACGTTAGCTTCTGCTGACATTAAATAAGGAGGAAATAAGATGTATCGTTCACATGTATTAGTTTGCGGCGGCACAGGATGTACTTCCTCTGGAAGCCAGCAGATTATGGTAAAATTAAGAGATGAATTAAAGAATCAGGGTCTGGATCAGGAAGTATCCGTTGTACAGACCGGCTGCCACGGCCTTTGTGCATTAGGCCCGATCATGATCGTTTACCCGGATGCCACCTTCTATGCAATGGTTAAGGAAGATGATATTTCTGAAATTGTAACCGAGCACTTATTAAAAGGACGTCCGGTGGAAAGACTACTTTATGATGAGACTGTGACTCCGGCAGGCATCAAGGCTTTAAGTGATACCGATTTCTATAAAAAACAGCACAGGATCGCTCTGCGCAACTGTGGTGTCATCAATCCGGAAGAGATTGAAGAATACATTGGTACCGGCGGATATCAGGCTCTTGGTAAGGTTCTTACTGAGATGACTCCTGACGAAGTGATCCAGACTCTCCTAGACAGCGGATTAAGAGGACGAGGCGGCGCAGGTTTCCCAACCGGCCTCAAATGGAAGCTGGCCAAGCAAAACGACGCAGATCAGAAGTATGTCTGTTGTAACGCAGACGAAGGCGACCCAGGCGCATTCATGGACCGTTCCGTATTAGAGGGTGATCCTCATGCTCTTTTGGAGGCCATGACCATTGCCGGCTATGCCATCGGTGCTTCCCAGGGTTACATCTACGTACGTGCTGAGTATCCCATCGCAGTACAGCGTTTAAAGATCGCCATTGACCAGGCCAAAGAGATGGAGCTTTTAGGCGACGATATCTTTGGATCCGGTTTCTCCTTTAACATTGACCTTCGTTTGGGTGCTGGTGCCTTCGTTTGCGGCGAAGAGACCGCACTTATGGTTTCCATCGAAGGCAACCGCGGTGAGCCAAGACCTCGTCCTCCGTTCCCGGCACAGAAAGGTTTATTCGGCAAGCCAACCATCTTAAATAATGTTGAAACTTATGCAAATATCCCGCAGATCATCTTAAACGGATCCGAATGGTTTGCTTCCATGGGTACTGAGAAATCCAAGGGAACAAAGGTATTCGCTTTAGGCGGAAAAATCCATAACACCGGACTGGTAGAAGTTCCTATGGGAACTACTCTCCGTGAGATCATCGAAGAAATCGGCGGCGGCATTCCAAACGGCAAAAAGTTCAAGGCTGCCCAGACCGGCGGACCATCCGGCGGCTGTATCCCTGTGGAACATTACGATATTCCTATTGATTACGACAACCTGATTGCAATCGGCTCCATGATGGGTTCCGGCGGTCTGATTGTTATGGATGAAACCGACTGTATGGTTGATATCGCAAAATTCTTCCTGGAATTCACCGTAGAAGAATCCTGCGGAAAATGTACGCCATGCCGTATCGGGACAAAGCGTATGCTGGAGATCCTCGATAAGATCACCAAGGGACAGGCAAAGCTGGAAGATTTAGACCGTCTGGAAGAGTTGTGCTACTATGTAAAAGAAAACTCTGCCTGCGGCCTTGGACAGACAGCACCAAACCCGGTTCTGTCAACCCTTAAGTTCTTCCGCGACGAATACAATGCCCATATTGTCGATAAGACATGTCCGTCTGGTGTGTGCAAAGCGCTGCTCTCCTATCATATTGATGCAGAGAAATGTAAGGGCTGTACCCTTTGTGCAAGAAACTGTCCGGTTAACGCTATCTCCGGTTCCGTTAAGAACCCACATGTCATTGATCCTGAGAAGTGTATCAAGTGCGGCGTATGTATGGAGAAATGTAAGTTTGACGCTGTTTACAAGAAATAATGGAGGGAAATTGGATCATGGAGAATATCACAATAAAAATCAATGGCATGGACGTAAGCGCTCCGGCAGGCTCCACCATCCTGGAAGCTGCCAGACTGGCCCATGTTGAGATACCGACTTTATGCTTTTTAAAAGATATGAATGAAATCGCTGCCTGCCGTATCTGTACCGTTGAAATTAACGGCGGCAAAATGGCCGCTTCCTGCGTTTACCCCATTAATCCGGGCATGGAAGTAAAGACCAATACACCTAAACTTCGTGACTACAGAAAGAAAACGCTTCAGCTGATCCTTTCCAATCACGACCGTTCCTGTCTCTCCTGTGTCCGCAGCGGAAACTGCGAATTACAGACCTTATGTAAGGAACTGGGAGTTGATGTGGATGATTATTACGATGGGGCAAAAACACCTTCTACCCCAGATGAAAGTGCAGCCCATATGGTACGGGATAACAGCAAATGTATCCTTTGCCGCCGCTGTTCCGCTGTCTGTGAAAAAGTTCAGGGAATCGGGGTGATCGGACCGAATGAACGTGGATTCGCTACCGTCATCGGCTCTGCCTTTGACAAGGGACTTGGTGAAACAAGCTGCGTATCCTGCGGACAGTGTATCGCTGTCTGTCCTACCGGCGCTCTTTATGAGAAGAGCAGCATTGACGAAGTGGCTGCTGCCATTGCAGATCCGTCAAAGCTCGTGATCGTCCAGACCGCTCCGGCTGTACGTGCAGCCCTGGGAGAAGAATTCGGTTATTCCATCGGAACCAATGTGGAAGGCCAGATGGTTGCCGCTTTAAGAAGACTGGGCTTTGACAAGGTATTTGATACCAACTTCAGCGCCGATTTAACCATTATGGAAGAAGCACATGAATTCATTGACCGCGTGCAAAACGGCGGCGTCCTTCCATTAATCACCTCCTGCTCCCCAGGATGGATCAAATATTGTGAGCACTACTTCCCGGATATGACAGAGAACTTATCATCCTGCAAATCCCCGCAGCAGATGTTCGGCGCCATTGCCAAATCCTACTATGCGGAAAAGATGGGCCTGAAGCCAGAGGATATTGTATCTGTCAGCGTAATGCCATGTACCGCTAAGAAATTTGAAATCGGAAGAGATGACCAGGATGCCAACGGCTCTCCTGACGTAGATTATTCCATGACCACCAGAGAGCTGGCCAGAATGATCAAACAGTCAGGAATCCGGTTCACAGAGCTTCCTGACGAAGATTTCGACACACCTTTAGGCCTTGGTACCGGAGCAGCTGTTATCTTTGGAGCCACCGGCGGCGTTATGGAAGCAGCTTTAAGAACGGCTGTAGAAAGCCTGACCGGGGAAGAGCTTGAAAGACCTGACTTCACCGATGTTCGTGGAACAGAGGGTATCAAGGAAGCTACCTACCGTGTAGGCGATCTGGATGTAAATGTTGCAGTCGCTTCCGGTCTCGGCAATGCAAGGGAACTCCTTAACCGGGTGAAATCCGGAGAGGCAAATTATCACTTCATCGAGATCATGGGATGCCCCGGCGGATGTGTAAACGGCGGCGGACAGCCTCAGCAGCCTGGCTTTGTACACAATACAACGGATATCCGCGGCCTGCGCGCTAAGGTTCTTTATGATGTAGATGCTGCAAAGACCATTCGTAAGTCTCACGAGAACCCTGCAATCAAGGAACTTTATGAGACCTACCTTGGAGAGCCGGGAAGTGAAAAGGCTCATCACCTGCTTCATACAACTTATGTAAAGAGAAAAATAAACGAAATTTAAACTGTGATATAAAAAGAACTGCTGTAAATAAGTGTACAAAAATGAGCTTTGATTGGTCCCAAAACCATGATCAAAGCTCATTTTTTATACCTTAAATATTAAGTTCCTATACTCCTATTCTCCTATTCACCTAAAGACATACGAACCCGTCGATCCCTGTAAAGTCAACCCTTTCTCTTCCGCCAAATGCAGATAATTCCTCCGGGCTAAAGTCTGAATCCGCGTCTTTCGTCAGATATAGAGCGATTAAGTATTCTGATTTATCATAGAATTTTTCTCTTGTATACGAAGCATATATTAGACAGGAATTTTTAGACACCGCATTGACATCCTCCCTGATACAATAGGAAAGCTTCTGCCAACCCGAATATAATACGATTGCTGTCTGAAGATTTTTCGCTTTTGCGATTATGTAAGGAAGGCTTCGCTTTTCATATTCAACGATTCCTTCCTTTACTTCCAAAATCCCATCTTCTATGGGAAGTCCGAAATGCCCTAAAGTCAACGTAAAAGGCCTGTCATTTACCCTTACCCTGTCCACCCGAAGCGTACCGAAAGGAACTTCTATATCCGCCATATCGACTTTTTTCGCCCTGCTTTTCATTATATCAAAGAAAGCTGTCCGGTACAAAATACCCATCTCATCTTTACAAAAAGCAAAGGATGTGGGCACTTCCTTTCCATTTAATTTATATGCCATCGCTTCCGCCGGGGTTTTTGCCATCTTCTCCCAAGGAAGCGAAGAAGAAAATGCAGCTCTTGCATATGCGGGAAGGTAATCTGAAGACCCATCAAACATAAATTTAGACGTTTTTATTTCTGTAATGCCGCTTTCCTTGTGATTTACGAACCGGATGCCCGGTGCCCCCAGCGTACATACAAAGTCCTTTGTCTGGTCCCAGGGATTCTCCTCTTTTTCAGTCCAGAAAGGATGTTCTTTTTCAAGGATCAGGCACAAAAAGGCTTTGCTGCACCAAAAAGGACTGCTCACACAGGAATACGACTGTACCATAGGCAAAAACGGACCATAAAAGCCGAGACAGGGAACCGAATTTACAAACATTTCTTCTTTCGTGATAAATTGCAAAAGATTTCCGGACATAAGACGGCGGGCAGAAGGAAATGTGAAATCAGGAGAGCTGTCATATTTCTTTAAAAATCCGCCTGCACAAAGGGCGGACGATACACAGAAACGGTAGATTCCGCTCCGCCCCCAAAGGATGCTTTCGCCCTTTTCACTGAACATTCTCCAATAAGACGATAAAAATAAACCGATATTCTTTTCAAATACAGCTGCTGCTTCCTTTTCGTATTTGTAGCCGTAATATTTACACCAAAGCGAGGCATCTAATATAAATTCCCAGGCACTATAATAATCAAAGAGATTTCCGTCCCTATACCAGCCTTCGCCCGCATACAAAGAAAGCAGATACTCCAGGTGGTCTTTATATAACACTTCATCCACCTTATAGCCTTCTAGCTTTAAAAACGTAAGTGCCAGTAAATTAAAAAATCGCCAATTGGTATCATGGGTCTGATAATGTCCATATTCGGATAAGAATCCTGCCACAACATCCTTTTCTTCCTGCGTAAATCTGTCCCAGATCACAGGTTTGGAAATGAGAAGGTTGATCCCCATGATCCCGCATTCCACAGTTTGCTGAAAAGGGCCCGGGCCAACCTTTTCTTCTATAAGTTCGTTCAAAGTCCCAAACCCTGTTTCAGCACCTGCAGTCATTCCCCGAACGATTTGATATGCGTAGTAATCACGAACATTGATTCCGTTCAGAGTCAGGTTTTCGTCTTCCAGTATCAGAGGGACCGCCATACACAAGGATCTTGCCAGTCCTTCAAATCGTGCCGCGCCTATGCGCCCCCTCTGATCGCCGGGAGACGGGTAACTTATTTTTTCTTCGTTTCTTGGGGGAGATACCGGATCGTCTATGGATTTTATATGGGAAAACAGCCCCCCAAGCAGAAACTTCCCCGCCTCTATCCAATGGCTCCGGTCCATTCCGCTGAAAGGGCTTTGTTCATAATTGGGATTTACAACTTCAAATTTCATAAAAACCCCTCAACCTTCTTTTTCTTCATCAACCAATGATCTCTTTTATGAAAATAAGATTGTTTTTTAGCTTTTCATCCGAGCTTTCTTTGCCTGAAAAATCCTCAAACGTCACATAGCCATCATAGCCTACGGCTTTTAATGCATTAAAAAATTTTGGAAAGTCCGCATATCCGTCGGAAAAAGACGCCCAGTCTGCTCCGTATTTCTCTCCTTTTTTCAGCCAGCAGGCATTTTTAATATGTATATGGTCTAAATATTCCCCCAGGATTTCCAGAGCCATCTGGTATTCTTCCAGACCTTCGTATATGATATTTCCTGTATCATAGATAACACCGATATATTCTGGATCAAAGTTTTTAGCAAGTGCGTAAGCCGCGGACGCGGAAGGAGTAATTGTTCCGTGGTGCATTTCAAAATGCGCCTTTATTCCTGTTTCCTTTGCTTTTTCTTCCACTCTCTGAAAGCCGCAGAGCGCTTCTTCAAACACCTGCTTATAGCCCTTTTCAGCATCATATTTAGGGGCGTTCACACGGATCCTCCCGGCTCCCATCTTTTTTGCAGCCCGCATAACAGAAGTGATTTTATCAATATCATCGGTACAGGTAAGATAAGAAGCAAGGGCATTGACCTCTAAACCGTATTTATCCGCCAAAGCCTTTAACTCCTCCGCCTTTTCTTCCACCGTGTTTATATCCACGGTGCAGTAATTATTTCTCCAGTAAGACGGTTGTTCCTTGGCAAACTCCTCTTTTATTTCTGCTACCCTGAAATCCACACCGTCATAACCATACTCTTTCATTTTTTTAAGAGCTTCCTCTATTGTCATTTCAGGAAGGCCCACAGTAAACACAGAATATTTCATATTTCTCTCCTTTCTCCTAACCCTTCAGCCCGCTGGTAGCTACCCCCTGTACAAAATACTTCTGCAGCGCAATAAAAATAATAAACACCGGAATAAGCGCAATCACTGCTGCCGCCATCATCCAGGCGTAATTTGTGGAGTACATCGTATTAAAGAGCCTTATCATAAGTTGTATCGTCTTTTTCTCGGTCGAACTTAAATAAATGAGTGGACCCATAAAGTCATTCCATTCAAAAACAAAAGAAGTAATCGCCATGGTAGCAATTGCAGGTTTCGAAAGGGGTAGCATGATCCGGGCTAAAATCCCGTATTCACTGAGTCCGTCGATTCTGGCTGCCTCTAAAAGCTCATTGGGGATCCCCATATAAAACTGCCGGATTAAGAAAACGCCCATGGCCGTAAATGCATGCATTAATATAATACCTATATGACTGTCTACCAGGTGAAATTTACTCATCATGATGTATTGCGGAACCATATAGACCTGCCACGGAATCGCAATCGTAGTAACATAAGCCATAAAGAGTGTGTTGCGCCCCTTAAAATCAAGCTTTGCAAACGCGTAAGCCGCAGCTGAAGATGTGGTGATCTGCAGGATCATCGTTGCAAACGTAAGTTTAAAGGAATTGATAAAGCCTATGGACAGAGGGAATTTTTCCCAGATCACGGTGTAGTTTGACCATACGGGATTTCTCGGTATCCATTTAATCGGATAAGCAAATACGTCCTTTTCCAGCTTTAAAGAAGCAGAAATCATCCAGGCAAAAGGCGTAAGCATTATGAGGGCACAGAATATCATAAGGCCATAAATTATGATCAGTTTTATCGTACCTGTGTGTTTTTTCATAATTCCACCTCCTATAAGTCGTTGGTGAACTTTTTCTCTACCTTAAATTGCAGCAGGGTAAAGGCAAGTACGATCAGAAACAGAACGATGGAAAGTGCGGAAGCATATCCGAATGCGTTATCTTTAAACGCTTTGTTGTATATGTGATAGGCCAGGACCTTTGTTGCCGTACCGGGACCGCCCTGAGTTGTGATATACATAATGTCATATGATTTAAAAGTGGAAATTGTAAGCATCATAACAACAAAGAATGTGGTGGGGGTAACCGTAGGCCAGGTAATATTCGTAAACTGCTGGAATTTAGAAGCCCCATCAATCCTGGCCGCCTCGTAAAGTTCCCCGGGGACGCCCTGCAAAGCCGCAAGGTAAACGATCATATAATATCCCACTCCCTTCCAGACCGTAAGACCGATGATCGTGGGCATAGCCCAGTGTTTATCCGCCGCCCAGCGCGGAGGATTCGCGATTCCTATGGAGCGAAGCACAGAATTTACCGGACCTGACTGTGGGGAAAACAGAGCCATCCACACAATAGCAATCGCCACTAAGGACGCCACATATGGAAAGAAAAGGACAGAGCGGAAAAACACCCTTCCTTTCAGATTCGAATTCATGAGCATGGCCAAAAGCAAAGAAAACAGCATAGTTACAGGGACTGTAACTACTGTATAATAAATGGTATTTATAAGAACCAAAGAAAACTGGGAATCCTTCGTGAACATCTGTATAAAATTCTTAAAGCCTACAAAGTTTACAGTCTGACCAAAATTCCATTCACATAAACTCATGACAAAAGTCAGAATGATCGGGATAAATGTCAAAATAAAATAGCCTATGAAATTCGGCAGAATAAAAGAATAAGCGATCAGGCTTTTCTTACGTCTATAACTTTTTTTAAGCATAAGCGATACCTCCGTCCGTATTTGAAACCATAAGAAACAATTTTTGAAAATGGCGGTCAGGTTTTGACCGCCATTTCATGATTTCTAACTTTACTTCGCTCCGGCCTCTTTTGCCCTTTCAATCGCCGTTTTAATTCCTTCGTCAATGGAGACGCTATTGGTCATGATATCAGAATGCATCTCTTCTATTACCGTATTGATCGCTTTTGCATTGGGATCCATAGGCTGTTCCACAATATAATTGGGAGGTGTCAGGAATTTTGAAAGCCCTTCCGGTGCATTGGGGAACTGTTCTGGTAATTTGTCGAATATATCTAATATGGATTGGCCCTTCCAGCCGGGGACGATCCCGCGCTCCGCAATTACTTTAGCCCCTTCTTCCCCGCAAACATAGCTCAAAAATTCCCAGGCCTCTTCCGGGTGTTCCGAATATGCGCCGATGGAACAGGGGGTAATCCCGCCTACCATATTTTCGTATGTATTACCTTTGGAATTAGGCAAGGTCACTGCGCCCCATTTAAAATAGTGTTCGCTTTGAGGTGTTACATTGCCGGTAAGCATTTCAATATACCAGGATCCGATTTGAAGCATTGCAACCTGCTCATTGTAAAAAACACCTGAATAATGGATATTTCCTGTCTTTAATTCACCGTAATCCTGAACAGACTTATCTTCATTCTGCATTCCGAGAATCGTCTCATAATAAGGCTTTAGTTTTTCATAGGTGGATGTATCCAGATAATTGAATTCGTCAATGAATCTGGAATACTGATAAACGTTTGACGGCCATGTATGCACATGGGATCCATATACTTTTTCCGCGCCTTCACCCGAAGTCATCTTCTTTGCAAGTTCCCTGTATTCCTCCATCGTCATACCATCTTTTGGATATTGGACTCCTGCTTTATCAAATAAATCTTTATTGTAGAAAATCATATTGTTATCTGTCCGGAAAGGAAGGCCGTAGACAACGCCGTTCAGACTCAGGGACTTTTCCGCACCGCCGTATGGCTTCATATCGAAACCGGTGATTCTGTCTGTTAAAGGCTGCAGATGCCCTCCTGCGATCAAAGCGCTCATTTCAGGCAGACCCTTCATAAAAACCACATCATACTTTTCTTTTGCACCCATCTTGACAACGATCGTATCCGAATATTCTGCGGCCGAAAATTCAACAATATCAACCTTGATATTCGGATGAGACTTTTCAAACGCTTCCACCATGATCGGATAATACGCGGTGTTTGAATAATCCCAAAGCGAAACTTTGATTGTCACCGGTTCAGTACTTGCTGCCGTATTCGTCTGCGCTGCAGCTGCCGTAGTTCCCGCCGCTGTAGTTCCTGCTGCCGTAGCACTGCCAGAACCTGAACTGCCCCCGCAAGCTGCCAGACTGGCTGCCGTAATGCCTGCAAGTCCCAATGCTGCAATCTTTCTCAACTTCATATAACTCCTCCTTTGATTTTTATTGCATTATGTATGCTATTTAACTGATTGTTAATGATATATTAGTATTTTTTCACAATACATACAAGGGAATATCTTACGATTTTGTGTAATATCTTACCAGGGCAACCTGGTTATGCTTGACTTTTTTTATTACAATCATATAATTAATGTATGAAAAAGAATAATTTATTTTATAAAACCCTTACATTTAAATTACTGCTGTATTGTTTTTGTTTTGTCTTGCTTCTTACTTCTGTTTTTACCTGGATATTTTATTCTTCCGCAAAAGAAAAATACGAAAGGGATGCAGAGGAAAGCGCTCTTATGCTTCATACGAATGCCAATTATGGCATAGAAAATAACTTAGCCCAGGTTTCTGCTTTAAATACCGTCCTTTCCGCTAATACAAAAATCACCGCTTTTCTTTCCGACAACGGAAAAGACAGCATACGCAATATGTCTTATGCGCTCTCGGCAGTTACCGAAGCAAAAATGCTGTTAAACACAACATCCATCTCCGGTTACGTTCCTAAAATGCTCCTTACTTCAGACCGGAACCAGAGGTATATACAAATCGGCCTTTTTTACGGTCAGATTTCCGACAAGGCGACTTTTGAGAAATTATGCCCCGAAGAATTGGCCGGCCCCTCCTTTTCTTATCCCATAACAGTGAATCCCTTTAATCCGGAATTTTACGGTCAGTACAAGCCGGAACAGATACTTCCCCTACGTTTTCCCGTAAGCAGCTATGCAACAAACCAAAAAATAGGAAATTTTTATATAGCCTTAGATACCGCCATACTTGCGGATCCCCTAAAAGGCCTGGAAGAATCCTTTATTCTTCTTGGCGACCAGCTTTATAAAATTGAAAACACACATTTTTCACCTCTGGATTTTGATGTGAAGCAATTTGATGCTTTAGCTCCTAACTCTCATATTGTGTCAAAGGAATACAAAGACCTTTATAACGGAACGGTATTCCTTACAAAATCCAAGTCGGGCGTCGTTTTAATAAGCCCTTTAAAAGCTCTTCATGAGGATATATTCGTACCTGATTTTAATTTTATATTCCCCGCTTTTTCTTTACTTTTCCTTCAGGTGTTTTTCTGGTATCTTTTATTAAACAAGCTTGTCAATAAGCCGGTAAAGATCATTTACAATCAGGTGTCAAGAATGATAAAAGCGGATTATGAGGTCTCACCTGCATTTACGGGCATCTCGGAATTTGAAGAAATAAGCACCCATATCAACGAACTGGCCGGAGCGTTTCAATTGGCACTGAATCAGTTAAAGGAGGAAGAAACACTGAAAAGGAATTATAAATTCCGCCTTTTGCAGAACCAGATCCATCCTCATTTCATTTACAACACTCTAAATTCCATCCGATGGCTGGGACAGATGAACTCTGTCTTGCCGATCGTGGACATGACAACCTCTCTTTCCAATATGATGAGAGCCGTTTTTAAGAACAATTCCGAATGGTTCCGCGTGGAAGAAGAACTGGACTTTATAAAAGAATACATCCATTTGCAGTCTTACCGTTATGCAGATATGTTTACTCCGGTATTTGACATTCCGGATCCGGAAGTTTTAAGCGCTTCTGTTTTAAGATTCACCTTGCAGCCCTTAGTGGAGAATGCACTTTTTCACGGCATAGGTCCTGCAGGCAGGAAATGTGAATTGCTGATAGGGGTATACAGGGAGCGTGAAGATCTGATTTTCGTGGTAAAAGACAACGGAGTCGGTCTTACCGACCGGTCTTTGGATGAAATCGCAAGGGAAACAGCAAAGGCAGACAGGCTTTCCGGCATAGGAATCCAAAACATACACCAGAGAATACAAATGGAGTTCGGCGACCAATATGGGCTGAACATAGAAAGCATTCTCGGTGAATTTACTAAAGTTACCGTAAAAATGCCTCTGATCTATAAAAAGCCGTAAAAGAATATGATTCGTTTATGAAAGAGGTAAAATATGAAATATAAGGTCCTGATTGTTGACGATGAACCCTTAGCCCGTATAGGGCTTTCAGGTCTTGTTTGTGAGAACTTCCCTGAATTTGAGATAGGCTCTACTGCCGCAAACGGCAATGAAGCAATCGAAATCTTAAAAAAAGAGACCTTTGACCTGGTCATAACAGACATAAAAATGCCTGCAGCGGACGGATTTGACATTTTAACATACATACAAAACACAGAGGATAAAAACGCTCCTTTGTGTATCCTTTTATCCAGCTTTGAAGAATTTGAATATGCCCGGACTGCCATGAAGCTAAATGCCTTTGACTATCTTGTAAAAATGGAGCTGAACAAAGAAACCCTTGAAAAAACATTAAACAAGGCTAAAAAAGTACTGGCTGAGAGAAAAACAGAAACCAGCAGGTATGGGCAGGAAATCAATCTGTTCACGAACCGGTTTCTCTACCACCTGGTAAGCGGCGGCTACACTTCCGAGGAAGAAATCTTGGATTTCATAAAAATGTACGATCTGGATTTAAAAGCGAAGTTTTATCAGCCCCTGACCGTAGACATTCTTTTTGAAAAGGAAAACTTAAATACCGGAACTTACTCCACCTATTTAAACATTTTAAGTACCGTAAAGGAGTGCATCGGCCGTTATACAAAAAGTACGGTAATCGCGTACAACCATCAAAGGATTGCATGTATCCTTCTCTTTCATAAAGCAGATGAAATCGATGTGCTGACCAATACAGTCTCAGAAGACATCCGACAGCTTATTAAAATTTTTTTCAATATCTGTGTCTCTATAAAACCGGGAAAAACCACCTCTTCCCTCAATGAGATCCACCTGTGTTTTGAATTTAATAAGGAAGAAGCCCCTTCCCCTAATAAAACCTTTGATCTGAATGTTTTCAACAAAAGACTGATAGAATCCCTGGAAAACTTCAATCTTACTCTTTTTGACCAGACAGTCAGAGCGATTGAAGCCGCCATAGATACCCTTGCATTTGAAGAACTGATCAATATTGTGTCCTTTATGATACATTTGGTCATGAACTGCATCTATGACGGAGAAACTATACTTTCGGAGAGCTACAAAAATGAGGCAAAATCTTATCAGGTTTTATATACCTATCATAAGAAAACTGAAATCATCAGATATCTGGATGTATTTAAAACCGCGGTAAAAAGCGCAATGCAAAACCAATTAAACGATCCGAAATACAATCTGGTCATACAGGCAAAAGATTATATCAAAAATCATATTTTTATGAAAATCAGTTTAGCGGATACCGCTTCTTTTATAAATGTCAGCCCTAATTATTTATCCGCTCTTTTCAGACAATATTCCGATCTTGGCTTTTCTGAATATATCAATAAAATGAAAGTTAAAAAAGCGCAGGAGCTGCTTGCAAAAAGCAACTTGAAGATTTATCAGATCAGTGAAGAACTGGGATTTGACAACCCGCAGTATTTTTCAAGAGTCTTTAAAAAATATACGGGACACACCCCTACGGATATGGGGAGATGTGCCCTGAAACAGGAGGAAAATTAAATGATACGTACCTTTCAAACAAATACAATCAGAAAAATATCAGAACTTTCCGGTAAACTTTGGGATTTCACCCCCTTAGACGGAAAAGATAAGACGTTCCCGGTACCTGTCCCAAGTGCCTGGGAGACTTATCCAGGATATGAAGCTTACAGGGGAGAAGGGAAATATTCCACTACTTTTACGGCAGAGGGGAATGTACGGCTTCTGCTGAAAGGCGTGAGCCACACAGCAAAAGTTTTCGTAGACGGGACCATGATAGGAACCCATTACAACGCCTACACACCTTTTGAGATTTTCCTGAAAGGATTGCCTGGAGGAGAACATCTGCTTGAGGTCATAGCGGATAACCGGTTTTCAGAAGAAAGCTCGCTGCATATACCCAACGATTATATGAGTTACGGCGGCATTACCAGAGGTGTCGTTTTAGAGCAGCTTAACTGTGCATACATAAAATGGATCCATATCACACCTGAAAAAAAGGGCGATACCTGGAAGGCCGGCCTCACACTTTGCATTTCCAATATTTCAGATGAAGATATCACCTTTGATGCAACGGTAACGATAAATAAAGCAGATTTAAAACTTCCGGACATTACCATAAAAGCAAATACGGAATCTTTGATACAAACAGAGGCGGCCGTATCAGATGCAAAAGAATGGAGCATGGAACATCCAAACTTATACACAGTAGAAGTCACGCTCTTCAAAGACGGTACAGCCATAGACGACTTAGCAGAGAGAATCGGCTTCCGGGAAGTGAAAATAGAAAACAGCTCTGTCTTCTTAAACGGCAAAGCTCTCCTTATAAAGGGAATCTGCCGTCACGAAGACCATCCCGCATTCGGCTGTGCTATCCCATTTTCTCAGATTGCCTCAGATTTGCAGACTATCAAAGATATGGGTGTGAATTCTATAAGATGCGTTCATTATCCCAATGATGAAATTTTCCTGGATTTATGCGACGAACTGGGGATTTTGATCTGGGAAGAAAACCACGCAAGAGGGCTTTCCGAAGAACATATGAGGAATCCTAATTTTGAAAGGCAGGCAGAAGAAGTGATCCGTGAAATGATCGTGAATCACTATAATCATCCGAGCATCTATATTTGGGGTATCTTAAATGAATGTGCCAGTGAAACTCCCTACGGCAGGGAATGTTATAAAAAACAGTATGAACTCATCAGGCAGCTGGATTCTTCCCGCCCCCGTTCCAGTGCAAGCTGTAAGTTTAAAACAGATATCTGCCTAGACTTTCCGGAAGTAGTTTCCTACAACATTTATCCGAGATGGTACCACAACACACCTGTCCGGGAATATTTAGATGATCTGTATCAATGGGTACAAACAGAAACACCTGGAAAAGATAAACCATTCCTTATTACGGAAGTGGGCGCAGGAGCCATTTACGGTTACAGAAGCCAAGCAAAGGTCAAGTGGTCAGAAGAGTATCAGGCGGACACGCTGGGAGAACAGCTTACTGCCATCCTGGAACACCCCGGTTCGTCGGGACTGTATATCTGGCAGTTCTGCGATGTCAGAATCAGTGAAGAATGGTTCCTTAACCGCCCAAGGACAATGAATAATAAGGGAATTGTCGACGAATACAGAAGACACAAACTTTCTTATGAGGTTGTGAAAGAAATTTATACAAGTTATGGAAATTATAAGAAATCATAAAAAATATCAAGGATTTCCGTTGTTATGCATGGATTTCCATAAAACGTCCATATTAATACTGTCTTCCGGGAAAACACACCGGAGGATAGTATAACAATGGAGGGAATATCATATGAGCCCAAAAGAATTAAATTATATTGAAGATGCTCTTGGCCATGAGCAGTTTTTAAAAACCCAATGCCAGCAAGCAGCGCAGAATCTTCAGGATCCTGAATTAAAAGCTTGTGCCCAGCAGCTTATGCAGAAGCACCAGCAGATTTTTGACAGCTTCTATAACTTAGTGTAAGGAGGAATCACATATGGATGACAAGAGTATTATGGAAAACCTGCTCCACACCACAAAAGGAGTGTGCGACTTATACCTGCATGGAACCATCGAATCCCCTACCATGAACGTACATCAGGCATTTGACACCGCATTAAGCGACAGCCTGTGCATGCAGGGCGATATCTACAAGAAAATGTCCGCAAAGGGATGGTATACCACAGATCAGGCAGAACAGCAGAAACTTACGAAAGTTAAGAGCCAGTACGCAGGAATGTAAATAAAAAAGCTATGGGTGTTCCCGATAATAAAGGGAACATCCATAGCCTTTTTGTTAATGTCTGTGCATCGCTACTTCTTCAAGGCCCTGGTTTCGTAGGTTCTCGTGAACTTCTCTTCCATCCGCCTGTTTGATCAGCAAATCACGGGCTTTCTTTGCTTCATTCTCACTCTTATGCCTGCTGGGGCCGCCTACACAGCCTCCCACACATGCCATTCCTTCTATGAAGTCTCCTGGAAGCCTTCCAATCTTAAGAAGCATCAGAGCCTTCTTGCACTCAGCCGCTCCATTGCATTTAAGGACTTCGATATCCGTACTTTCTCCCGTCTCCTTTAAGCATTCCAGAACAGCCGCAGTCACACCGCCGCCATTTCCAAAACGCTTACCAAATACGGATCCTGCCTGGTAGGTGTTTTCTTCCGGCAAAAGCTCTACGCCCTTTGATGCCATCATTGCCTGAATTTCTCCCAGGGTCAGGGCATAATCCGCGTTGTCTTTAATATTTAAATCCAGGGTTTCGCTTTTCTTAGCAATACACGGCCCGATGAATACGGTGATCGTCTCCGGGTCCTTTTCCTTCAGCATTCTTGATACAGCGCACATAGGAGATACGGTGGTTGACATATTCTCAAGGAGCATAGGATAATGCTGTTTAATCATGTTCACAAATGCCGGACAGCAGGAGGTCGTCATCTTCTTGCCTTCCTTATAAGCTTCTGCCCATTCCGCCGCTTCTGCTGCAGCGGTCAGATCGCCGCCAAGGGCAACCTCAACCATATCCTGGAAACCGATTTTCTTTAAAGCGGTTCTCCAGCTTGCCATGGTGATTTCCGGGCCGAACTGGCCTTCTGTCGCCGGAGCGACCATGGCAACCACCCGTTTCCCGGCGTTAATAAGATTAATCACATCCACCAGGAATGTCTTGGAATCAATGGCGCCAAAGGGGCAGCCATGAATGCAGGCTCCGCACTGGATGCATTTGCTCTCGTCAATGACTACAATGCCGTTCTCGTCCATGGTGATGGCATCCACCGGACAGCTTTTCTTACAGGGACGGGTCAGATCTGCAATGGCGTTATAAGGACATGCCTGGGAACACTTGCCGCATTCCTTGCATTTATCAGGATCAATATAAGCACGATCACGTCCCATGCTGATAGCGCCAAAATTACAGGAACCCTGGCACGCCTTACCCATACACAGCTGGCAGTTATCGGTTACCACATACCGGGCGATGGGACAGTCTTCACAGGCAGAGCTGATTACCTGAACGACGTTCTTCGTATCCCTTCCGCTGGGGCAGAGACCTTCCGCCAGGCGGATTCTCTCTCTGATGATTTCCCGTTCCCTGTAAATGCAGCAGCGGAACTGGGCCTTGGGACCTGGAATGATATCATAGGGAATCTCATTTCTTTTCTCCTCCAGCTTTCCCTCCCATGCAAGTTTCGCCACTTCATTTAAAACCTGATGCTTTATGCGAAGTAATGTCGCATCATTTGTTGCCATATTCTTCCTCCTTGTAACTTCCACGTATCGTGGCTCTGTGAATATCTATCCAAATTCAATAATAGGTTACCGTAACCCTTTTCCCCATTTCTTCCACTACGTGCTTTAACTGCTCCACAAGATTCTGGCGGATGCCCAAATCAAAGGGCAGGCCAGGATTCTGATAAGCGCTGTTAATTGCCATTCCCACGTATAACTTAAGCTCCGTACAATCCTCAATGATCATCTTCGCCACCATGGAAGCTCCATTTGGCTTATCTAACTCCAGGAAAAAATCCTCTGTGACAGATTCATTCATTACATAACGCCTTAAAAGCTTTAAAACTTTATTTAATGTCAAAACACCTTCCGTAACCAGCTCAATACCGTCAATATAAGCGATTGGCGGAATGTCCGGGTCATCGTAATCCAGGGAAACAGACAGCTCCCTTTCAGTTATCCTGGAAACAATATTTGCACTGGTTCCTCCGCAAACGACTTTCTTAGCGGTTTCATCTCCTGACAGGAAATCATTCACCATCACGCAGTCGTCCTCCGTCTTCCTGGGTGGGCCTGTCATCAAATGCACCGGCTTGCGGTCAATGATCCTCATAACGGCAACCGTGGTATCATCGCCGGGCCGGTACTGATACAGTTCATCACAGGCACTGGTTAGCGCAGTAGCAAGACGAGCAGCAGATATGGTCAGGCGGTACTGCTTCACCGCATAAGAAGCAACATCCTCCCACAGCCAGCCAAAATTCAGGAGCTTCCCCACTCCTGCATGGATGGTCCCGTCACTCATCAGGATCAGCGCGTCCCCTTTTCTCACCTTAAAACGGTACTCATTGATTTTTTTATCCCTGATAACCCTGGTGTTTCGCGGTATGGAAACCAGGCTCCCATCCCTGATGAAGATACAGCCGGGATTATCAAATTCTACCAGATAAGCTTCACCGTCATGAAACACCTGAAGGATGCTGAAGGTGGAATAGGCTACCTGGCGCACCTGACATACCGGAAGAGTCTCCACAATGGTTTCCACACACTCTTCCAGGGTCGCACCGTTTAGAAACATGGTTCCTAAAATCTTAGAGGTCATGGTGGCGAGAATGTTGGCCTTTACCCCGCTGCCCATACCGTCGGCGAGTATCATAATATTGGAATCCTCGGTCTGCAATAGTTCAACCTTATCTCCGCACAATACTTCCTTGAATTTATTCAGGCTTGTGTATGCAACATCTACGGTAACCCCCATCACTTAACCTCACCTTCACTTCCCTCATCCAGTAAGGATCTGCAAAGCTTCGTCAAGGTAGTCTTGGTCTCCGCCGTAGTTTCCCCTAAGAGGCCAGCAATTTCCTGGGCCACCATCATCTGCTTGTGAATGACCTTCTGTGCCAGGGCAATGGTTTCCAGTTTCTGTTCGTAGTCCTGTTTTGCCTGTTCTTCCTCTTTGGTGATATCTATGAAGGTGGCTAATACCACATCTTCTTTTTCAATGTAGAGAATATTCTGAAGAGTGGAAATATGGTATTCCCCATAAGTCACCTTTTTTCCATGGATCTTCTGGTGGGTATTATAAACCCACTGGAAATCCGAAGGATCAATGAGTTCATATAAATACATGGTCAAAGCTTCCTGCCTTGTTTTTCCAAAATACTTTTCTCCCACTGCAGAATACTCTAAAATTTTCATATCTTTATCCACGATCAGAACAATATTGGGAGAGGTTTGCATCACGAGATTGGATAATGACTCTGATTTTTCATGCATAAATGGAATGCACATATTAAGCTCTGCCTTTTTCTGGAATACCGCTATGGCCTTTTCCCGGCAGGTGGAATAACCGCAGGCGCCGCAGTTTAATTCATCCTCCGGCCTGGTCTTTCCGGTCATTTTTAATATCTCCTGAATCTGGGCCTCTGTTGGCATGGCATCTTTGGGTGCACGGTCCAGGAACAGCTTCCGAAAGGAGAGTCGTTCCATAACAGGGGCCAGCTCCTCCCTTGGTACCGGATCCTTTTCAATGGATTCCTCCATATCCAGCTTGATCTTAAATCTGGATACATTCTCGTCCTCTACGGTGGGTCCCTTGATGCAGCCGCCGGAGCACATATTCATCTCAATAAAGCAGCCCTTAATTCCTCCCCGCAGCATGCTTTCACACAAATCCATGCAGTTAAGGCAGCCATGGACATAAAATTTCCGGTATCCATCCCGTTCCTCTTCTGTAGCCAGAACAGAATTTACCACTCCATTGGTAACCGGATAAAGGCGGTTGATTCTGGGGTTCCTTTCAAACGGGATATCCTCGCAGTCTTCAATGGTGATTTCCTCTTCAGAAAGCCACCTGGAAATATCATTGAAATTCAGGACAGCATCAATATAGCCATCATGACGGGGGTCTCCAGCTTCCTTTTTCTTTGCGATGCACGGTCCAAGGAAAACCACCTTTACCTCAGTTCCCAATTCTTTTTTTAACATCTTTCCATGGGCAATCATAGGAGATACCACAGGAGCCATATATGGAATCAGCTGGGGGTAATAAATCTCGATCAGATCATTGACGCTGGGACAGCAGGTGGTGATGATGTTCTCCATCTTCCCTTCACTTAAAAGCCTGGCATATTCCGCTGTTACAACAGCCGCCCCTTCCGAAGTCTCCCTTACGTCATAAAATCCCAGCTTCCGCAGCGCACCGTTAACCTGGCCGATGGTCTTATAGTTTAACAATCCCATATAAGACGGTGCCAGGGAGATAACCGTCCGGATCCCAGCGTCAATGTAACTCTTTACCAGATCCAGATCACTTATGAGAGTTTTTGCTGACTGAGGACATACCTGCATGCATTTTCCGCATAAAATGCACTTATCCGGCATAATTTCAGCCCGCTCATCTTTAATCATGACTGCCTTGACTTCGCAATTACGAATACATTTATAGCAATGTTTGCATTTAGTAGCCTTGAAATCAATGATTCCCATGATTACAGCCTCCCCATGATCTCTTTGTCAAAAAACTCCTTTGTATCTTCTGGTTTTAAAGAGTATAACTGACCTTCCACAGTCACACAGACGCCATTTACGCAATCGCCGCAGCAAAAAGACCCGTTTAGATCCACCTTATCCTCCAGGTGGTTCTCCTTCACAAGGGTCTGCAGCTGTGCGATGATTTCTCTGGAACCCTTTAAATGGCATGCGCTCCCTATACATATTGTTACTCTCATGAATATTCTCCCTCCAAATTTATTACCTTACATTCAATTGCCCTTTTGGAATATTATCGCACATCGTTATATCTCTATCAATAATTTTTTATCGATTTCCTGTTCTTTTTCACATACAGGAAATAATTGTCTCTAAAATCTCCTGTTTCTCTACGTCAATAAGGCCATATGTATTCAGCCGCAGCTCAGGAATTACCGGAAGGCTTGCAAAAGCAAGGGTCATGAAAGGATCGATGCTGTCACCGATTCCAAGACTTCTTGTCTGGGACTTTAGTTCTTCCAGCTTTTCATCCACCCATTCAGCCGGCTCCTCGCTCATAAGACCTGCGATGGGAAGAGGCAGTTCACCCAAAAGCTTCCCATCGGCCACGACCGCCAGGCCGCCCCGGTTCTTCCTCACAATGTTGGCAGCAAGAGCCATATCTTCATCATTGGTCCCTGTAACAATCAGGTTATGGGAATCGTGGGCAATGCTGGTGGCCACTGCACCCCGTTTTAAGCCATACCCCCCTAAAAAGCCGAGTCCCATATGGCCGGTATTATGATGGCGTTCCAGCACTGCCATTTTCACGATGTCCTGCTCAATGTTGACGCCGGGAGCGACCCCCACCTTTTCTACCCATGGGGCCAGAAGGGATTTGGTGGTAAGCTCTCCGGGAGTGAGACAAATTACCCGGATGGTATTGCCTTTTTTCTTTATATGGAAATCTTCCGGACGAATCTCGTCTAAATGGAAGGAATCTCCCACTCTGACAGGCGTTTCCACGCGACCTTCTTCAGCTGCAAGGATTTCCTCCTTCATTGCACCGTTTTCCGCCACCAGCTTTCCATTTTTATATACCTGCTTTACCTCAAATTCATTGAGATCGGAAACGACAATGAAGTTTGCCTTATATCCCGGTGCAACGGCTCCTACATCCCGAAGCCCGAAATACACAGCCGGATGAAGGGATGCCATCATGACCGCATGAATCGGATCAGCACCCAGGCTAATGGCCTTCTTAATGATATAGTCTAAATGCCCCAGCCGGATCAAATCCCCTGGATGCTTGTCATCGGTAACCAGCATGCAGCGGTGGTAATACGGCTCCTTAAACAGGGGCATAAGGGCATTTAAATTCCTGGCTGCCGTGCCCTCCCGGATCATGATCCACTGGCCTCTCTTAAGCTTTTCCACGGCCTCTTCCCAATCGGAGCATTCATGGTCCGACTGCACTCCGGCTGTCACATAGGCATTAAGTTCCCTGCCGGAAAGCCCGGGAGCATGACCGTCGATTAAGAGATTCCTGTTCCTGGCCTCCTCTACCTTATCAAGGATTCCACGGTCAGCCCTTACGGTTCCGTAGGAGTTCATAAGCTCGGCAAGGCCCAGAACCCGCTCCTCTTCATAGAGAGGGGAAAGATTCTCAGCCGCCAGGACAGCCCCCGATTCATCAAGTCCTGTTGCCGGTACACAGGAGGGAAGCATGAAATACACATCAAGGGTAAGTCCCTTCGTCCGCTCCATCATAAAGCGGATCCCTTCCGCTCCCGCCACATTGGCGATCTCGTGAGGATCCGTAATAACCGCCTGAGTCCCATGAGGCACCACAGAGCGTTCAAATTCTCCTGGTGCAACCATGGAGCTTTCCAGGTGAATATGGCCGTCAATCAGTCCCGGGCAAACCACCGCGCCCCCCAGCTCGATCTCTGTCTGTCCCTCATATTCTCCAACTCCTACTATGTAACCTTCCTCGATGGCAATATCTCCGTTTTCCAGCTCAGCCGTAAAAACATTGACCACCCTGGCATTCTTTAGCACCAGGGACGCCTTTTTCGCCCCTGATGCTGCCAAAACCCGTTCTGCTAACAACCGATCCATAAGAAAACTCCTCCTTTTATTTACGCGCGATCTTTGTAATAGAAGCTGTAATCAGCCTTTTAAACAAAGGTGCAACCCGGTCTGCTGTCTCTTGTACCTCTCCATGGCTTAAAGGCTGATCCGTAATGCCGCAGGCCATATTGGTGATACAGGAAATGCCGCAAACCTTCATCCCCATGTGGTTTGCTGCAACTGCTTCACAGGCTGTGCTCATTCCTACCGCATCAGCTCCCAGAATGCGGCACATCTGTACCTCTGCCGGAGATTCATATGCCGGGCCGGAAAGCTGCATGTAAATACCCTCTCTAAGGCCGATTTCTTCTTCTCCTGCAGCCTCTCTGATGGTCTGCTGAAGCTCTCTGCTGTAAACATCACTCATATCCGGGAATCTGGGTCCCAGCTCTTCTAAATTTTCCCCGATTAACGGAGACGGAACAAAGCTCGCAATATGATCCCTTATGAGCATGAAATCCCCCGCCTTAAACTCTTTGTTAACACCGCCGCAGGCATTGGTTAAAAACAGGACCTTGGCTCCTAAAAGTCCCATAAGCCTGGCCGGAAGCACCACATCCGTCATTGGATATCCCTCATAAAAATGAACCCGTCCCTGCATGATAACCACCGGAACATCATTTACATATCCGAATACAAACCTTCCTTTATGGCCTGCCACCGTTGAAATCGGAAATCCTTCAATGTCTTTATAATCAATGGATGTCTCTACCTTTATCTCCTCTGCATATTCCCCAAGGCCGGACCCCAGGATCAGAGCTATCTCCGGGACAAAGTCAGTCTTCTCCCGCACACTTTCCAAACAATTTTTAAGCTTTGCATATACTTCATTCATATACCATTTTCTCCTTTCATAGTTACCATCAGATTTGATCGTCATAGGTATATACAGTATACCACATCTGCCAATATATCTGTATCTATATTTTGACAAATATGGGGGAATAATGATATACTGAAGGTGTTCGTACTAACCCGGAAGGATCCCTGACGGCGAAGGCGAGGAGAATACGTAAACCGGAAATCCCATGCCTTTTGGTGTGGGATTTTTTGATGGACGTAAAGAAAAAAGAACCATAACAGGTACGGACAGAAAGCGAGGATCATTATGAAAAAAGCATTATCCCTATTGATGGCATTTGCTGCAACGGCTGCCGTACTCTCTGGCTGTGCAAAGGGCGGCGCTGAACCCCCCCAGGCAACATCAGTCTCTGAAAAGGAATCCACCTCTGAGACAGCAGAAGAAACGTCAAAAGCCCAAGAACCTGCTGATCGTTATACCTTAAAGATCGGTTCCTTAAAAGGGCCTACCTCTATGGGCCTTGTAAAGCTGATGGACCAGTCTGAAAAAGGCAATGCAGAAGGCTCCTATGATTTTACCATGGTAACCGCTGCTGACGAACTCCTTGGAAAAATAGTAAGCAAAGAATTGGATGTCGCTCTTGTACCCGCCAATATGGCCTCCATTATTTATAACAAAACCAATCATGAGGTGACCGTCCTGGATATTAACACCCTGGGTGTTCTCTACGGGGTATCCGCCGATGATTCCATTAAAACAGCCTCAGACTTAAAGGGTAAGACCGTCTACTTGACCGGCAAAGGAACCACACCGGACTATGCCCTTCAGCACGTGCTTAAAGCCAGCGGCTTAACCGCTGACGACATAACCCTGGAATATAAATCCGAAGCCGCTGAGGTCGTTTCTATCCTGAAGGAAAAGCCTGATGCAGTAGGTCTTCTTCCCCAGCCCTTTGTAACAGCTGCCATGGCTCAGAATGACTCCCTTAAAATGGTTCTTGACTTAACAAAGGAGTGGGATGCCACAGCCGGTGAAAACGGCGGCAGTCTGGTGACCGGAGTTACCATCTGCCGGAATGACGTGATCAAAGACCATGGGGATGCCATTGCCACCTTTATGGCGGAACATAAGGAATCCGCGGAATTTGCCAATGCCAATGTAGCTGAAACCGCAGCTCTGGTGGCTGCTGCCGGAATCATTGAAAAAGCCCCGGTTGCTGAAAAGGCCATCCCATACTGCAGCATCACCTATGTAGACGGAGACCAGATGAAATCTCTGTTAAGCGGATACTTAAAAGTTCTTTTCGATATGGAGCCGTCTTCCGTAGGCGGAACACTGCCAGCCGATGACTTCTACTATATGCCATAATTAAGGTAAAGCTTTGTAAGGAGAATCCCATTATGAAACCAACAGCCCTCCCGGCTAAAAAGGCCGGTATCATCTTTCTCTGGCTTCTTGCGTGGCAGGCAGTAAGCCTGTCCGTGCACAACAGCATTATACTGGTAGGCCCTTTGGAGGTGATCCAGGCTTTATGGGGCCAGGGGGCCAAGTCCGGCTTCTGGTTAACCATTGCCCTCTCCTTTGGAAAGATAAGCCTTGGATTCCTTATGGCCTTTGGCTCAGGAATCCTGGCCGGGGGAGCCGCATGGCGTTTCCCCCTCTTAAGGGATTTGCTGGAACCGCTTATGTCCCTGATAAAGTCGGTTCCGGTGGCTTCCTTTGTCATACTGGCCCTGATCTGGGTAGGTTCTGAAAATTTGTCCGTTTTTATCGCCTTTCTTGTGGTATTCCCCATCATTTACATAAATACCATAGCAGGATTTATGAGTACCGATCCAAAGCTTTTGGAAATGGCCTGGGTGTTCCGTATGCAAGGCAAAAAGAAGCTCCTTTATATATACCGCCCCGCCCTTCTTCCCTACCTCATAAGCGGCTGCAGGGTGGCTTTGGGCATGGGCTGGAAATCCGGGGTTGCCGCCGAGGTGATCGGCGTCCCAAGCAATTCCATCGGCGAAAAACTCTATATGGCAAAAATTTATTTAAGTACTGCGGACCTTTTTGCCTGGACCCTGGTTATTATCGTCATCAGCGCCCTTTTTGAAAAATTCTTTTTATGGCTTTTAAGCCTTGCAAGTCCCGGCCGGAAATCCCATAAAAGAAAGGAGGTCTGATCCATGGAACTAAAGGTAAACCATCTGTCCAAATCCTTTGGGACTCTTAAAGTATTTATGCAGGTAAATCTTTCCCTTCATTCCGGCCAGGTCTACTGCCTCATGGGACCCTCAGGATCCGGAAAAACCACATTCTTCCGGATCCTTCTGGGACTTGAAGAGGCCGACTCCGGATCCATGGAAGGACTTCAGGGCACAAGAGCCTCCGCCGTGTTTCAGGAGAACCGTCTGTGCGAATCATTTACCCCGGTAGACAACATTACCATGGTAATCCCCGGTCGTTCCTCCCGAAGCAGAAAACAGGCCAGAGAAGAGCTTTTAAGGCTTCTTCCGGAAGAGGCCTTGTCCCGCCCCGTGTCTACCTTAAGCGGAGGAATGAAGCGCCGGGTTGCCATTGTAAGAGCCTTGTCGGTCCCTTGTGATATGATTTTAATGGACGAACCCTTTACCGGTCTTGATGAGAAAACAAAACGAACCGTAATTCAATATATCAAAGAAAAGACCCGTGACAAGCTTGTCATCATAAGCACCCACCAGGAGGAGGATGTGGCACTCCTTAACGGCACCCTTATAAAACTGTAAAAACAGGGGCAAAAGCAGATATTCCTGCTTTTGCCCCTGTTTAATTCCTATCTTATTTTCAGTTTTATTTCAGTTTTAAAGTATCCAGTGCTGCTTCAATCTGACCTTCTACCGCAGTGTCCGGTGATTCAATCGTTCCTGCTGCACTGATGTACTTCTTTGTAGCAGCATTGTAGGAACCGGAAATTGCATAATAACGGACTCCATCCTGATTCGTCTTATACCGGATTGCATAGCGGAACGTCTGGCTTCCGTCGCTGCCGTTTTCAACATTATAGCGGACAAATTCCATATCCTCGCCACGGCTGACAAATTCCTTGTATTCTTCCATGGTAGCCGGATAAACTTCTCTGGCTCCGTCGGCGTCTTCTCCTTCTACATAGACAACTTCCAGCAGATCGTTGCCATTGGGAGAAGTGAATGCGACTGAGCTTTCATCTCCATCGTCTTCAATGGTCCAGCCCTGGGGCGGTGTAATCTGATATTTTCCAGATTTAGATGTAAAGACGCCGGAAGTTAAATCTCCTGCATCAGAAGCAGTGGTTTCGGTGGTTTCGTCTGTTCCGTCTTCCTCACTATCAGATTCATCCTCACCTAACGTAGTCTCATCTGTACCAGCTACTTTCGTTTCGGCAGCACTTACTTCTGTAGGATTATCCTGCGAGGATTTCCCATTATCTTTTGATCCACAGCCCGTAGCCGCCATCATAACTGCCATGGCGATGGCTATTACTGCCAACATTTTGTTTTTTCTCATTTTAATCACTCCTCATCATCATCAATCTCATTCCTGGTGACGATGAGGATTATAACATTATCTGCATCAAATGTATAGGGGATTAAAGGAACTGAAAGAATCACCAAAAATTCTTAATAATTTTAATGGGAAGCTTCCGGGCGCTCCAGATCCAGTAACTTCACTTTAATATCCAGGCCTCCGCCATATCCTATGAGGCTTCCGTTGGCCCCTATTACCCGGTGACAAGGAATGATGACAGGTATGGGATTGCGGTTATTTGCCATGCCAACCGCACGGCAGCCTTTGGGATTATCAATCATGACCGCAATATCCTTATAGCTTTTCGTCTCTCCGTATGGAATCAGCAGCAACGCATTCCAAACCTTTTTTTGAAATTCCGTTCCCTCCGGCTTAAGTGGCAGATCAAACACCGTTCTCTTTCCAGCCATATATTCCTCCAATTGGCCTTCTGCTCTCCGGATCAGCTCTGTCCGCTCCCTTACGGCATTCAAAGGCTCCGTCCTCCCAAAATCAATTCTTAGAAGCGCTTCATCATCACATAAAATGGTAAGAGGTCCTATTTTGCTCTCATAAACTTCCCAGTACTTCATATAAAATTCCTTCTTTCTCTTATGAACGGTACCATGTTTTCATCTAATTACATTATATCATATACAAAGCTAAGAGACGACCTCTTCTTTCATTCCTTGTTCCAGGGCCGAAAGTAGTAAGCTATCTGTTTTTTCAAATATTTCTCATAATTCTTTTAGTCTTTTTATGAAATGTTTATGGCTTAGTCAAACTTCGGTCATATTTTCCGCGTATACTAAATATTGAAAAGGAACCCCACCCTTTTAACATTGACTTTTTATTTTTCATACTCAACCGGCAGGAACATTTTATGTACCTGCCGGTTCCTCCCATTTCAGGGCTATTTTTTCCTTAAAAACCGCATAAATACAGGCTTAATAATGAATTTGAAATTTTTTCTAAAATAATGTTGACAAAATGATATCCATCATATATAATAACTCTTGCGTTGCGGAAAAGCAACCAAGCGAAAGATGGAAAATGCTTTCACTATCGGGGTGTGGCTCAGTTTGGCTAGAGTACCTGGTTTGGGACCAGGGGGTCGCAGGTTCGAATCCTGTCACCCCGATTCAAGAGAAAAACCGTCAATGGTAGTTTTAGTTTCTCTTACCTTTTGCGGGTGTAGTTCAATGGTAGAACACCAGCCTTCCAAGCTGGATACGTGGGTTCGATTCCCATCACCCGCTTTTGAGTCTGTAGCTCAGTTGGATAGAGCAACGGCCTTCTAAGCCGTGGGTCGGGGGTTCGAATCCCTTCAGGCTCGTTTCACATCTCTAACCAAGGTGTGAAAATTTATGGTGGGTATGGCGAAGTTGGTTATCGCGCCAGATTGTGGCTCTGGAGGCCCAGGGTTCGAATCCCTGTACTCACCTTTCCCTTTTAGGGAATTTTTTTTTATCACAAGTTTTAATGGGCTATCGCCAAGCGGTAAGGCACAGGACTTTGACTCCTGCAGTCGTTGGTTCGAATCCAACTAGCCCAGTATGGGATACTAGCTCAGGTGGTAGAGCACTTGACTTTTAATCAAGTTGTCCGGGGTTCGAGTCCCCGGTGTCTCATGAATGCATCGAAAAAGAGCGGGAAATCATTTGATTTCCTGCTCTTTTTTTATTTACCCGCATGTAATATAAAAGGTGATTGTTAATATGTCCCTAAAAAACTATAATAGGATCATGGCATTCACTCCACTCTCCTCTCTTATTTGTGCATAAAGAGAGAGGACGAACAAACCGATAACAAATATAATGCAAAAGAAAGGATTGATTTTATGGAATGGATTGAGGGATTAAACAAATCAATAAACTATATTGAGGAACATTTAACGGAAGATATAGACTATGAGCAGTTGGGGAAAATCGCATGTTGTTCTGTTTATCATTTTCAGAGAATGTTCGCATATATGGCAAATGTACCTTTATCTGAATACATCCGGCGCAGGCGTATGTCCTTGGCAGCGGTGGATCTGCAGAACGGGGATAATAAAATTATTGATGTTGCTCTTAAATATGGATATCACTCTCCCACTGCCTTTAACCGGGCATTTCAAAGCATCCATGGAGTAGCGCCATCTCGTATAAAAGAAAGCGGTGCTACCGTAAAATCATATCCGCCTATCAGTTTCAAAATTATAATAAAAGGAGTGGATGAATTGAATTATCGAATTGAGAAGAAGGATCCGTTTCGGATTGTAGGAACTACACAATCCCTGTACCGGGAAATTGAAAAGAATTTTGAAATTGTACCTCAAATGTGGAGCAAGGCAGCCATGGACGGAACGATTCCTAAATTAGCCTCCATGGCAAATGGATGCCCTGGCGGAATATTAGGAGTCAGCATCTGCAATGACCTGGAAGAATGGCGGTATTTTATAGCCGCAGCCAGTACAAAAGAAATTGATGATACTTTGGAAGAATATACGGTTCCCTCTTTCACCTGGGCCATATTCTCCGGAGAAGGCCAATGCCCCCAGGCAATACAAGAGCTAGAGAAGCGAATTGTCACCGAATGGCTTCCCACTTCTGGATACGAATATGATAATGGACCGGATATTGAGGTCTATTTAAACCCTGACCCTCAAAACGCAAGATTTGAAGTGTGGATTCCCGTTATTAAAAAATAATCAGGAGGGCATCTTGGATAGGAGAAATGAAAACTTTAATGTTTTTCTTAAAGCAGTAGACGACCGTTATAAAGATTTCGTTGTACAAATAAATGATTATCTAACACTTACATGGCATTCATGCCTGCATTAAGTGAAGAAAACACCCCTTATATCAAAGTACTTTTAGAAAAGGAGTTAAACGCATAATAACTGCATGTAACAGCGGCCAATCATTCAAAGGGCATAGACTGCTATGGAGGTAACCCAAAAGGCAGTCTCTGCGTGAAATGGCCGCTGATTTCATGACATTATGCTGAACACTCTTCATTTTCATACTTACCGGAATTTAATATGCTTCCAGATTGTCGCACATTTTCATTAATACTTTACAGAATACAGCTATTTCGTCTTCTGGTATATGGTCGCAGATAAGTTCTTCAAACTGCTGAAAAACTTTTCTTACCTCTTCTGCTTCAGCAACCCCTTTATCCGTAAGACTGATCAGAACGGAACGTCTGCAGTCCGGATTATTTTCCCTGAGAAGGAACCCCATATCCTGCAGTTTGTCTATATTTCTTGACAAGGTGGCCGTATCAAAATGGCATCGGTCTGCCAGCTCTTTTTGGGTGATATGGTCTTTTTGTAAAAGATTATATAAAATCCTTGCCTGTCCCTGTCCAGGCGTCAATCCGATATTTGACAGAAGCGGTGAAATAATCTGCTTCCTGGCCTTTTCTTCACGAACCAATAGTTCTCTCACACTATGTTGCTTCATATATTTTATCACTCCTTTCCCTTCGCAAAGGGCACAAATAAGTCATGAAACAGTTGTGCCCTTCTGCGCTTTCCTCTCATTATTCTAATTCAAACTGCCCTGTATGCAGTTGATAATACTTTCCTTTTTCCTGCAGCAATTCGTCATGGCTGCCCCGCTCAATAATCTCTCCTTTTTCAAGAACCAAGATGGCATCTGAGTTTCTTACGGTGGAAAGCCTGTGGGCAATGACGAATACCGTCCGGTCTTTCATTAGGGCATCCATCCCTTTTTCTATGAGTTTTTCTGTTCGTGTATCAATGGAGCTGGTGGCTTCATCCATGACAAGAACAGGCGGCTGTGATATGGCAGCCCTGGCGATGGCGATCAGCTGCCTCTGGCCCTGTGATAAATTGCTGCCGTCACTTTCTAACATAGTATCGTATCCATTGGGAAGACGCCTTATAAAGGAATCCGCATTTGCGATTTTTGCGGCAGCCAGTATGTCTTCACGGGAAGCATTCAGTCTTCCATACCGGATATTATCTGCAATGCTTCCGGTAAATAAGTGGGTATCCTGTATGACCAGAGAAATGGAACGCCTTAAATCATCTTTTTTTATGTTTCGGATATCGATTCCATCGTAGGTTATGGTGCCCCCATTTAATTCGTAAAATCGGTTAATAAGGTTGATGATAGTCGTTTTTCCCGCGCCGGTAGAACCAACGAATGCGATCTTCTGACCAGGCTTGGCATACAGGCTGATGCTGTTTAAAATAGTGTTTCCGCCTGTATAACCGAAAACCACATCGTGAAACCGGACATCTCCCTTTAAAGGGACCAGAAGATATCCGTGATCTTTGTCAGGAACTTTCCAGGCAAACGAACCGGTATAAATATCCGTTTCCTTAAGGCTCCCATCTGCCTCCTGCTCCACCCTCTTTAAAGTGACGGTTCCTTCATCATTTTCAGGCTCTTCCTCCATCATATTAAAAATCTTTTCTGCACTGGCCAGCGCTACCATGAGAAAATTGATCTGCATGGTAAACTGGTTCATAGGCATGGCACTCTGCCTGACATAAACCAGATACGAGGCCAGAGTTCCCATATTAATAAGTCCGGACAGAGCGAACAATCCGCCCACACAGGCAGAAATGGCATAATTAATGTAAGAAAGAGAAACTATCGTAGGAACGGTAATGCCTGTATAAGTTGCGGCCATTGTCGAGGAAATCCTCAATTTCTCATTCAGCTCACAAAACTTTTTTAAGTCCTGTTTTTCATGGCGGAAAATCTTTTCTACTTTCTGCCCTTCCACCATTTCCTCAACGTAACCATTAATATTTCCCAGATTCTTCTGCTGTTCTACAAAATATCTTTTGCTCAGCGTCCCATTGTGACGAATATATATTAACATAATCAGGAGAAAAAATACAACGATTAATGACAGCTTCCAGTCCAGGAGGATTAGCATGATAATGGTACCTGTGGAAGTGATAAAGCTCTGGATCAGTAATGTAAAGCTGTTGTTGAGCGCTTCCGAGATGGTGTCGACATCATTTGTAAAATGACTCATTAAATCCCCGTGTGTATGGGTATCAAAAAATTCTAAAGGAAGCTTCTGGGTATGGCGGAATAAGTCTATCCTTATCTCACTGACCACCTTCTGGGAAACGTGGACCATCATCCGGCTATAAATCAGACAGGAAACAGCTCCCGCCAGATAGATCAGTCCCATGATAACAATCATTCTCACAAGACCGGGTATATCCCCCGGCAGAATGTATTCGTTTATGACCGGTTTCAGCAGATAGGTTCCCATGATTCCGGAAAATGCACTGATGCTGACCAGGATCGCTATGGCCAGCATGGAAAGCTTATAATGGCCGATGTATTTCAAAAGCTTTACCAGAGCTTTTTTTGTGTTTTGGGGTCTTACATGTCCGGTATTCTTCATTAGGACTGGACACCTCCTTTCTGCTGGGAAAAATAAATATCCTGATATATTTCATTGTCAGCCAGCAGCTGATCATGAGTTCCAATGGCATTTATTTTTCCGTCATCAAGGATCATGATCTGGTCGGCATCCATGATAGAGGATATCCGCTGGCTGATAATGATCTTTGTCATGCCGGGAAGGGATTTTTCCAGGCCCTCTTTAATCTTTGCTTCTGTCTCGGTATCAAGGGCGCTTGTAGAATCGTCCAGAATGAGTACCTTTGGCGCTTTTAAGATCGCTCTCGCAATGCATAGCCGCTGTTTCTGTCCGCCTGAGACGTTAACACCTCCCTGCCCCAGCTCCGTATCATATCCATGATCCAGTCGGCCGATAAATTCATTAACACAGGCAATGCTGCATGCTCTTTCTATTTCTTCATCCGTTGCATCCTCTTTTCCCCAGTAAAGATTTTCCTTCACTGAGCCGGAAAAAAGGGTATTCTTCTGTAACACCATGGCAATGGAATCCCTTAGGTGGTCCTGAGTATATTCGTATATAGGATGACCGTCTATGATAATATTACCGGCTGTCACCTCATAGAGCCTTGGAATCAGCTGCACCAGAGTACTTTTGGCGGCACCTGTCTGACCAATGATTCCTACGGTCTCACCGGGCCCAATTTCAAAGGAAATATCGGAAAGCACATATTCCTTTGCATCTTCCTTATATTTAAAGTATACATGTTCAAACCGGATCCTTCCTTCTTTGATGGTGATATCTTTTGCGCGGTCATCATTGATGGTCGGTTCTTCCTCTAAGACTTCTGAAATCCTCTTCCATGAGGTTAAGGACCGGGTAAACAAAAGAAAAACATTGGAAAACATCATAAGAGAATTAAGCACCTGCAATACATAGCTAAGAAAGCTGGTCAGGGCACCTACCTTCATGTTACCGATCATAACCAGGTTTCCGCCAAACCACAGGATACTCAATATGGTCCCATACATAACAAACTGTAAGGCAGGCATATTTAAGGCTGCCAGAGAAAAGGATCTTTCGGAGGAATTCTGTAAATTCATGTTTCCCTCTTTAAATTTACTTATCTCATAATCGCCCCGGACATAAGCCTTTACCACGCGGATGGCGATCAGATTCTCCTGAATGATCCGGTTCACAAGATCAACGGCTCCCTGCATTTTTGTGTATAAGGGTCTTACATTTTTAATGATTGTAAATAAAATGACAGCCAGCACGGGGGCTGCAATTAAAAATACCACAGCCAGTTCGGCATTCAACCGGAAGGAAACGATCAATGCAGTCATCATCATTACTGGAGAACGAAAACCAGGACGCATTCCGTTTGTAATGGAATTCTGGATTGTGGTAACATCGCTGGTCAGCCTTGTTACCAGAGAAGGGGTACTGAACCGGTCCGTGTTAGCAAAAGAATACGTCTGCATTTTTTGAAACTCTGCCATTCGGATCTGAGCTCCCACACCATTTCCGCAGATCGCGGTATACCGGGCGCATGCATGCCCGAGAAAAAGAGAAATAACAGCAAAGAATACCATTTGAAATCCTTTTAGAAATATGTAATTTCTATCACCGTTTGCAACTCCCACATCAATGATGTCAGCCATAATCATGGGAATAACTAATTCAAAAATGGTTTCCGCCTCAATACAGATGATCGCAAGAATGAATTCTTTTTTGTACTTTTTTGCATAGAGAATTAAATTTTTCATATCAGGCTCCCGTGTTAGTTGTTGTAGCAATTATTGCACTTGCAACAATTGCACACATAACTATTATATCGTGATTCTTTGAATTGTCAATGGATTTTATAGTACCCTTTCTAGAAAATGTAGGCAGGCTGACACCATTTTACGCTCCTCTGCCTGGTTTACTGTTGCCATGGCATTCACAAATCAGAGATTTTTTTAAGAAACCGGATAAAGCAAATCAAAGAGCTATCAAAACTTGCAGCGTCATTTCCCAATAATTTTATTCATAAACTAAGAATCCCTCTCAGACAATGACTTTGTCCGAGAGGGATTTTTCAGATATTTTCATTTTTTATTGGTATATTTACAAGTTGGATCATATAATTATACTGGCAGGTACAAACTGCTGGCAATCGTGTATAGGGTGGTAGGCCTCGATTCTACATAGAATGGAGGTGTTGCTCATGAAGAATTTTGACTTTAAGGACTTAATGTCTTTTGGTATGTTCCTTCTAGCACTGCTGACATTCGTCATTATGACATGTCGCTAAACGCAAAAGACCTTCCCTGTACTTTGGCCGGTCGGGAAAGTCTTTGCTTTTCTAATTAGCCAACCACCCTGTGGCGATTGCCTTTCTTTATTATATTATACATACTCTTTAAAATATTACAAGTACAAGATTTTATTTTAAAATCTTTGTAACTACTTCCTGTTTTAAGCTGTCTAAAGACTGAAATTACAAAAAGCGAAAACCTTATTAAATTAAGGCATTCGCTACAAATAAAAAGGTGCGAGACTGAACCCGAACTGATATGCCCCCTTAAAGTAAGACTTTATAGCGTAGCAGTTTTAACTACTACGCTATTTCTTTATGCAGCTTAAAGACCAAGCTAAAGCAGCATATACCACTTTTTTCTCTTGTCCAAAGGTCATGATTCCCCCTGCAGTGGAATGGTTTGCAGCAGTTTATGAATTCAACCTCACTCACCTCCTATCAACTATTTGCTCTTAGCCTGTTCTATACAGTCCTTTACCGCAGTCTTGATTGCATCACTGGTCACCGTAGCAGAGGCAACCGCATCCACCTCCCAGGTTAGCTCTTCCACAATTTTGGCGGGCAATTCTTCAATCGCTCTGTCGCCAATGCCAACGGTTTCATTGTGATCGGTTATTTTTACAGAAAGAAGGGAATCCTGATCAAATTCCACCTCCACTTCCACATCACCGGCATAGCCTTCGGCGGCAGCCGTATAAGTTCCGGCTTTATAGGTATCTGAGGAACCTCCGCATCCGGCGAAAAGTGCCAGTATACACAATGCCGCAGCTATCGCTAAAGTCATTTTTTTCATTATTCATTTCCTCCGTTTCCCTTTTTCTGATTCTGTTATTGAAATACCTGTCCTCCCACGCCGTAAGGCAGACATACGGGAACAGCCAGAACAGGATGAGGAATCACCACCGCCTCCACATCGAAAACCTCCCGGAGCGTCTTGGGTGTAATCACATTCTCCGGCGAACCGGCGCTGTGTTTTTTTCCGGCCTTGATTGCCACTAAATAATCGGAAAACATAATGGCGTGATTCAGGTCATGGAGAACCATAACCACAGTAACACCCTGTACCTCATTTAATTTCCGCAAAAGCTGTAGGACTTCCAACTGGTGCGAAATATCCAGATATGTAGTTGGCTCATCCAAAAACAGGAGTTCTGTTTTTTGCGCTAATGCCATGGCAATCCACCCCCGCTGCCGTTGGCCGCCGGAAAGCTGATCCATTTCCCGGTCGGCAAGTTCTGTCATGCTTGTGCTGGACAGCGCCCATCGGATGATTTCCTGATCTTTTGATGTAAGTCCTGACAGCTTGGTGCGGTGGGGAAAACGCCCGTATTCCACTAAGTCGCTCACAGTGATACCGGTAGGCGTCTGGGCACCCTGGGGAAGGAGCGCCAGCTTTTGTGCCACCAGCTTGGTTGGCATACTGTGAATGGGCTGGCCTTCCAGATAGACTGCTCCGCCGGACGGCACGATAAGGCGGGACATGGTTTTCAAAATGGTTGATTTTCCAGAGCCATTGGAGCCAATCAGCGTTGTTATTTTCCCTGCGGGTATGTCAATATCCATATCACGGAAAACCGAAATGCCGTTATATCCGGCGGACAGCTTATCCGCTGTAATACATGATTGCACGATCTTTCACCTCCTTATGCCTGCCTGCGAAGCAGAATGAGAAAATAGGGTGCGGCCAGAACGGAAATCACGATTCCAACCGGTATTTCAATGACTCCAAAAAGAGAACGCCCTATGGTATCCGCAAAAAGCAGGAGTAATCCCCCAAGCAACATGGATACAGGCAAGAGCACATGGTGCCTTCCGCCTACAAATTTTCTTGCTATATGGGGGGCAACCAACCCGATAAAGCCGATTCCGCCGCTAACGGAAATGCAGCTGGCTGCCAATGCCACTGCCACCATCAATAAGGTTCTTCGTTCCCTCTCCACGCGAACCCCCAATGCAAGGGATGCTTCTTCTCCCAAAAGCAGTAAGTCCAAAATACCTGCTTTCGCAAGAAGCAGCGGAATCAGAATCAGCAGATAGGGAAGCAGTGCCTTCACCTGATACCAGCTGGTGCCCCAGATATTGCCTGCCAGCCATCTGGCTGCCAGCTGATAGCTGCTGTTTTCCATGTCGGCAGCCATAATCAGCATCAGGGACGAAAAACCGGCCGAAATGCCAATGCCGCCAAGCAAGAGATAAGACGGTATGATCTTCCCGCTTCTTTTGGAAAATCCATATAGCATGCCCGCTGCCAGTAACCCACCCGCCATGGCAAAAAGCGGCTGATAAACCATGGTTCTGATATGCAAGGTGGGAAATAAAGTCAAAAACAGCATGACTGTAAATCCAGCTCCCGCATTGATTCCCAATACCCCCGGATCAGCCAGTGGATTTTCTGTCACCGCCTGCAGTGTACAGCCGGACAGTGCCAATCCCATTCCGCATAAGACGGCAAGAATAATGCGGGGAAGGCGAATTTTCAAAAGAGTGACGGATGCATCCGGGGCGCCCGGATGGAGCAGGCTTGCAATTACGTCTGAATAAGGGATATTTGAATAGCCGCAGTTGATTGATAGCAGGATAGCCCCGGTTACCGCTAACAGGAGAACCAATGGTACTAACTTTTGCCTGTGTTTCTTTTTCATAAAACTGCTCCTTTCTTCCGGTACGTCAGCACCAGAAAGAACGGAACGCCAATGGCCGATACCAGCGCACCTACCGGCGTGTCAAAAGGAGCGTTAATGAAACGGGCGGCGATATCCGCCAGCACAAGCAGTATTGCCCCCAACAGGGCGGATACCGGCAAAAGCCTGCGGTAATCCTCACCGGCAAGGAATCGTGAAATGTGCGGCACGATCAGCCCCAGGAATGAGATTCCGCCAACCAAGGATACGCTGGCCCCCGCCAAAATCAACACCGCTCCGATGCCGGTCAGACGAACAGCCCATACGTTTACACCGAGTCCCGCTGCGCTTTCCTCTCCCAGGACAAGCACCGATAACCTTCCAGAAAGAAGCTGGCTGATAAGCCCTGCACCCGCGATCCATGGCACGGTCAGGAGTAGGCTCTGCCATGTAATGCCGGATAAGCTCCCAGCCGTCCAAAACGACAGTGATTTTGAAAGTCCGAAGGTGAGGGAAATCCCCTGACTCATTGCAGTTAACAGGGCGGAAACAGCACTTCCGGCCAAGATGAGCCGAATAGATCCGGATTTATGCTTGCCGACTCCTATCCCATATACCAGCAGAACGGCCAGTGCTGCTCCTATAAACGCGAAGAGCATCGTACCAAGGCTTGACAAGGACGGCAAAAGGACGGCGGTTAGAGCGACGAAAAATCCTGCCCCCGCATTGACTCCTAAAAGCCCGGCATCTGCCAAAGGATTCCTTGTCACACCCTGCATCACGCCGCCAGCAAGGGCAAAGGCCCCCCCGGTAAAGCAGGCGGCCAATGCTCTGGGCATACGCATCTCCAACATAATTCTTCCTATGTCGGAAGATGCTGCAGGATGAAAAAGCGTATCTATTAAAATACTAATATTCCCGCCTGCCACACCGACGCTGGCTGAGAACAGGAGAGAGAGCAACAACGTACACCCCATCATAGCAAGAGAGAAAGCAAAGCCTGTTTTGGTCCGAAGCCATCCCACAGGCATAGGCGAAGGGCTTGCCAGGGCCCTGGGATTATTCAACATTGCTGTGGTTGAGGATGGCGTTTGCCAGTTTTTCCATGTACAGTAGTTTGCCGTTTGCCGTATATGCCATATTATATTGCGCCTCATTCTTACCGAAATATACATTTCCAGCCTTTACTGCTTTTAGGTTCTGCCAAACAGGGCTGTTTCCTGTATCTCCAATCTGGCCATCATCGCTGAAAAAGAAGATATGATCCGCATCAATTTTGGAAAAGTACTCCGCGTCAACTACTTCTCCCCAGACCTCCTCCGGAACTCCCGAGGAAGGTGCCAGCTTCAATTCATCGTATATCAGTTCCCCGGGGCCTCCGGTCCGATAAACATAGTAGGAACCGAAATGCACTGAATTGGCTTCCACAACAGCAAAGGTTTCCTCGCCAACCGTTTCCTTAACCTTTGCGGAAAGCTCAGCGGCCTTTGCGTCATAATCAGCAAGCCACTGTGTCACAGCGTCCTCTTTCCCAAACCACTGGCCTAACTGCTGAAAGCGTCCCCGCCAGTTGACATAGCTGATGTCATCGTTAATCATCACCGTAGGGGCGATACCTTTAAGCTGCTCATATACCTTGTCATGCCGGATATTCATAATAATAAGATCCGGTTTTAGCTCAGCGATTTTTTCAAGGTTCAAATCCCCAGATGCGGCGGCTCCGGAATAGTTGCCAACGATTTCAATCTTGTTATGGGTGAAATACTCCTGTAGATAGTCCGGAACGGTTATGCCATCATACATACTGGTGTTGGCTGATGCAATAAATGGCATGTCCAAAATGATTAGTTCATCTACTAAACCGGAAACGTCCACAATGCGCTGCGGATTAGCGGGTATTTCAACTTGACCTTTCATGTCTTCAACCGTTATGGTATCGCCAGTTTGATCCGCTGGTTCTGCAGTCTGAGCGGAAGGTGTTGATTCTGATGTGTGTGAGTGATCTACCCCAGGCGAGCATGCGGCCAGTGCCGTCACCAGCATAAGACAAATTGGAATCATAAGTCGTTTCTTCACTTTTAACCTCCTCGTATAAATCGTGCATTTTAGTTAGGCATAGCTAACCCTGATAAGTATACAAAAAGTACGGCTTACCTTCTGCCCTTAGACGGAGCTTTTCTGCCCCTTGGCGGAATTGTATGGGGCAGTCGTATTCTTGCAGAACGCACTGGACATTTGTTTCAGAAAATAACCATTGACTAGTTAGGCTAAGCTAACTATAATATAATAGATTAATAAAATGTTTACTGCCCCTCGGCAGATTTTCTTTGTTGGAAGGCGGACATAACAAAGGACTGATAGAATGTCATATTTACCGTTGAAATTTGAATCATCAAACATATTTCCGAAAGAAATAATTGCGATACGTCCAGATGTACATATCATGGTATCCTCTGGTATTTTTTCTAATAATACAAAGAGACAATCTGGCACCACAGCCCCTGTGTTTGAACTAAGCTATACTCGAATATTTCATATACGGAGAGGTGAATCGTGTGCCCGTAGAGCTTCGTCCCGGATATTCGTCGCTGGGTTTTTTAGGAGAGGCTTGCTCACAATCAGGATACAGCAGTGGCGAAGAAGTTCAGCTATACTCTATTTGGGTTAGCCCTAACACGTTCGATGGCTTTTGTGAAGCGGTTTGTGGTAAAAGTAATATTGGGTTCCGCTCTTTCCAAAAGGATACGTATTCTTGTTGTGGCTTTAAAAGCGATGCCCGGGAAGAAGGCATTATAAATAAATTGGATATGTGTTTTATAAAAGAAGCGAATCAGATAAACAGACTTCTGTTAGAAAGCTATGTTTTAGAGTTGTTATCCATTAATATAGAAAGGCTGATTTGCATAGATAGCAGCAGGGATTATATAAGCCAGCTATCCAGAGCAGATATGGATAGTTTGACTTATGCACGCGAGATTCTTCTGAATCGGCTGGATTCACCCCCAACATTGCTGGAATTATCCCGGATAATCCATATGAATGATTGTAAGTTAAAACGTTCTTTTAAGCAGTATTTCGGGAAAACCGTTTATGCGTTTATTCGGGAGCAGCGGCTTGAAAAAGCGTTTGCGTTGTTAGAGCAAGGGAAACATAACGTGAGTGAATCGGCCTTTGCTGTGGGGTATACAAACGTAAGCCATTTCTCGGAGGCGTTTCAAAAGAAGTTCGGAATTCCTCCGCGCCTCCTGATAAGATAATTTGACACGAAAATAACTTTTAAAAAGGCTGCTAGGTCGGCGCCAGAACAAAGGGGCTGACTTTGCTGGCACTCAATTAAGAAGTATCAAGAAGCACTCAGATTGGGTAGTCGGCAAGCGGAATGTGACTACAAGAGACGGACCATACCATTAACTGCAAAGGCAAGGTTTAATGTCTACCCCCTGTCTACCCCCGAAAAGACATTTTTATATATCAAAAATAGCGAAAACCCTGATAAAACCTAGGCTTCCGCTATAAATTAAAAGAGCGCTCCGATTAAAAGCTATATCATATATCATGAACACTCATTATGTTAACTTAGTTTTAAATATTCTTGAACTATTATAACGGCATTCTTGTTTAAGTCCTCATGTCCGCTCAGCTGCAGCGTTTTACAAGGTAAAGAATTAGCCCACTGCATATGTGTCTTCATACACGGAGAACCATCCAAATCATATCTGGCTGAGTTATCAAGAAAACGGCAATGCCCCTCATACATATCTCCACCTTTCATGATTCTTTCTCCGTATATTTCATATTCTCTCTTATTAATCCGATCATTTCTTGTTTCGACAGATGCATCCACTTTCGATTTTATATCGCTGCTCCTGGCGGTTTATTAGTTTTTCCAAGCTTTGTTTTTCATACAAATCATTTTCTTTTCCTCAACACCAATATCTTTTGCAATTACATCACATTTGGTCATCAACAGGAAATAGATATTTTTATTTTCTTCACTCAAGCATTCATAGTTTGCTTGCCCTTTGGCAATTACTACATCAGCCTTTTTATAAACTTCTTTGAATGCAGGACTCGTTCGATTAAGGACAGTCCCAAGAGAACCATCCCCATTATCAATAATCTCTGCATATTCATCAATCCCTACAGAATATGCGACTTCAGATATAGAATCATTTACCACAGGTTTCCCTCGTACTCCAAATAGCAATTTTACTTTAGGATTCAGTTCTTTAATTTTTTTTAAAAGAATCTTATCCATACAGATTTCTCCACAATTATCACCTAAATATAACAAAGTTCCTGCATTTGAAATATCTTTCAATAGTGCATGAGAATCATCAATTGCTAATTCCAATTGTTCCATTTTATCAAAACAATCATAAATATCCTCTAATAATGTATTGTGTATAGGATTGAAGTCTATGATATTACCAACAATCGCATATCGAATTGCTGACATAAACGAATTTTCAGCCTGCTCTATCTTACTCTCAAATTCAGGTAACAATTCCATAAACATAGTATTGTAGTAATTTCTGGTTTCTTTATATGGGTCTGGATTATTCGTATGTCTTTTTATCATTTCAAAGATTTCACCTATAATTTCTGGAGTAGTTTCATCAAAATTCATTTTACTAAGATAGGTAAAAACTTCTCTTAATAACTCTTCCTTTGTATTAATTCCGGTGATATTTGCTACTTTAATAACTTGGTTAACAACACATGGTAAACATTTATCCTGTAATCTCATAATGATACCTCTTTCGTTTATATTTCTTATTTATCAATTTCTAATACCATAATATCGTACCGTGCACATATCAGCGTAACAAAAAGTCCCATGAATATCAAGGGATTTTCAACCTAAATACTGCTCTTGGATATATCTACAATCCACTAAAGGAAAAAGAAGCGGAACCGTATACAAGCTGACAGACAAAAAAATAGCGGAAGTCCTTTAAAATAAAGGCTTCCGCTACAAATAAAAAAAGCGCGAGACGGGACTCGAACCCGCGACCCCGACCTTGGCAAGGTCGTACTCCACCAACTGAGCCACTCGCGCATATCTCTTATTAACTTTCCTCTTGAGACATATACCCTCAAAACCACACATTGCTACATATCTATTTTCATCCGTTCTTCCTCTTACCTAAACCAACCTGGTTAAGCCCTCGACCTATTAGTGACAGTCAGCTGCACATGTTGCCATGCTTCCACCTCTGCCCTATCTACCTCGTCGTCTTCAAGGGGTCTTACTCTTGCGATGGGATATCTCATCTTGAGGGGGGCTTCACGCTTAGATGCCTTCAGCGTTTATCCCTTCCCGACTTGGCTACTCTGCCATGGCTTTGATAGCCAACAGATACACCAGAGGTCAGTCCATCCCGGTCCTCTCGTACTAAGGACAGCTCCTCTCAAATATCCTACGCCCACGCCGGATAGGGACCGAACTGTCTCACGACGTTCTGAACCCAGCTCGCGTACCGCTTTAATGGGCGAACAGCCCAACCCTTGGGACCTACTACAGCCCCAGGATGCGATGAGCCGACATCGAGGTGCCAAACCACTCCGTCGATGTGAACTCTTGGGAGTGATAAGCCTGTTATCCCCAGGGTAGCTTTTATCCGTTGAGCGATGGCAATCCCACTTTATACCACCGGATCACTAAGTCCTAGTTTCCTACCTGCTCCACCCGTCGGTGTCGCAGTCAAGCTCCCTTATGCCTTTGCACTCTTCGAATGGTTTCCGTCCATTCTGAGGGAACCTTTGAGCGCCTCCGATACCCTTTCGGAGGCGACCGCCCCAGTCAAACTCCCCGCCTGACATTGTCCCCCAGCCAGGTCATGGCTGCAGGTTAGAAATCCAATACCGCAAGGGTGGTATCCCAACATCGGCTCTGATAAGACTGGCGTCCTATCTTCTTAGCCTCCCACCTATCCTGTACATGCAGTACCGAATCCCAGTATCAAGCTGGAGTAAAGCTCCATGGGGTCTTTCCGTCCTGGCGCAGGTAACCAGCATCTTCACTGGTACTTCAATTTCACCGGGTGCATTGTTGAGACAGCGCTCAAATCATTACGCCTTTCGTGCGGGTCGGAACTTACCCGACAAGGAATTTCGCTACCTTAGGACCGTTATAGTTACGGCCGCC